>CALUPN010000001.1 GCA_944322625.1 Candidatus Gastranaerophilales bacterium
GGGGGGGGGGTATATATAGAGAGATTGCCTATTTTATATTATATTTTATAAAATAAATTTTATTTTTTTGTTTTTGAAAATGATTTTTTATTTCTATATATAGAAGAAAGATTTTTTATTTTTTTTTTATTCAGGATATGATTTTATAATTTCGATTCACAATATTAATATCTGTCATGTAGTTGTAGCCGTTCCAAACACTCCCCTCCCTCTCCCCTAGTCGTACAGTGCCGAGGTGCTTTTTTTAAGTGTCCGAGCAAATTTTTTACAAAAAGACACTTGATTATTATGATACATTATGCTACAATTATCGTAGAAAGGAGAGAAGTAAAATGATTCATATATTAAGAACCATCATCGGTTTAATCATATTATATTTACTAGCATGCACGGTAACAATCTTCTATTATTACTTAAATGACGACTTGGATGATATAAAATATCTACCAAGATACATAACAATACCGGGAATAATATGCTTAGCAATACTTGTGTTTGCAATAGTGATGCTTGCTGCATATATCATTGGTGTAATATTTATAGGATAAAAAGGAGTGATAAGTAATGAATGATAAAGAATTATTAGAATATATGAGAAAAGTTAACACAAATTTTAATACACATTTAGAAAATGGAACTATTGAAATGAGTTTAGAATATTACAACTTATGTGAAGAATTAATGGCTAGAGGTATAAATGCAATGCAAGAAAACCAACAACTAAAAGAAAAGTTACAGCAAAAAGAAGATGTCATCAATAAAGCAAAGGTTGATTTAGAAAAACATTTAGATGCAAAGAGTTATGGTAATCATAAATATGAGTTGTTTGATAGGGAATATTTAGAAGAAGTTCTAGAAATATTAAATAACAAAGGAGAACAAAAATGAAAATATTAGGATTTTTAATTATTTTAGCAGGGGTTGCATTTGGAATATATTTTGGTATTTATTTTATGCTATTTTGTGGAATCATGCAGATAGTTGAAAATATAAATCCATTAAATGCAAAAGAAATTGCAATCGGTGTGCTTCGTGTAATGTTTTTTGAAATTGGTTTTATACCGGTATCATTGGGTTCTACAATAGGTTTGTATTTAATGGAAAGGATATAGGAAATGAGAAAAACAAAAGAATGGTTGGTAGATGATATCCACATTTTTAGGAATCACTACCTAAAGTGTGACAAAAAAGAACGGATTGTGTTCCGGAGGGAACTCGGAAAATATGAAGGACGATTTGATACGAAACGAGAGTTCTTGTCATGGTATTTAAGAGTGGTGAACTGAACGTGCTTATAAGAAACAATGTAAAGAACAAGAAAAATATTACAAAATGAAAGGAGTAACATGGAATTATTAAAACCTAGTCGTATACAAGATGAACTATATACTTTTACGATGAATGGAAGTGAATATACCATAAAAGAAACGTGCCAAGAAGAAATAAAAAGACATGTCAAAAATGATGATAATGATTTTTATTATGGACTAACGATATATCAAGACAACCTTATATATCTTGAAAAATCATTGTCGTATAATAAGAAGAGAAAAACACTAATTCACGAATTAATGCACGTGTATATAGCTGAATTCGTAACAACACAAACAATTGATTATGATGAAGAATTGTTGTGTGATATATGTGCAAATGCACATGAACTTGTTAATGAAATAGTAAATGATTATTTTGAGGAGGATGATTAAATGGAACTAAAAGAAGGTATGTATATCAGAACAAAATATAATGATTTCTGTAATATGGTAGCAATTCGTAAAATTGATGAAATCGATGATGACGGTAGTTTCTGGATTGATGATTACATCATCGACACTTACGGAGATGAACAAGATAAATTACATGAAGAAGATGTTGAATTTGCGAGTGAAGATATTGTTAATGTAATAAAACCAGGAGATTATGTTAATGGTGTAGAAGTAGAAGAAATAAATGATAAAGAAATTATGCTTGTTGATACTCATTTGCGGATAGATAAGAAAGTTGCAAACAGATTAATTGAATCAATAGTAACAAAAGAGATGATTGATTCTGTTAAGTATGAGGTGAAATAAATGAGTGTATATGAAACATATATAACTAATCCTAAAAAGCAATTGGAATTTTATAAAGATTTATCAGAACAACTAGAAAAGGAGAATCAAGAATTAAAGAAAAAGCTAAAAACAAAACACGATGGTTTCATGGCAAGCATGGACGACGTATGTGAATATGCCGAAGAAAATGATAAATTGAGAAATGTTATTGATAAAGCAATCCATGCTTTAAAAGATATGCAATTCCAATATGAGGGATTAGGCGATTTAGATGTAGTAATAAAGATATTAGAACTGGAGGACAAACATGAATAAAAATATAAAATTAAAAGTAGGAGACATTTTAACATACCAAATTAGTAACGAAAACGTTGTAGAAACAACCATAAACGGCTGGGCTGGAAAAAGTATAAAAGAATTTGAAATTTTACATCCTTCGTATAAAGTACTTAAATTAGAACGTCCACAAACAATATATAAATTTAAAGAAGTCTTAGATGCAAAAGAGAAAGACTATTTGAGTGCCGTTATTAGACCATTCAAAGGTAAAGTTAATTATATTCAAAAAGAAATTTCAGATACACGAGAAGACATAGTTGTATGTGTTGCTTGTGACGATTATTTATCATTCCCATATTTTGAAAAAGGAACAATGTATAAAGGAATGAAACTTGGTAAAAAGTACACTTTGAAAGAACTGGGGTTAGATTAATGAATAAAATCGTATTTTGTAGAAAGGAGAATGATTTATGGGATGCTTGGCATTTTTGGTATTTTTATTTTTCTTAATGGTGTTTCCACCATTTGCAATATTGTTCCTAATATTCTGTATTTTTATAGGAATATTTAGTAACAATAAGAAATAATATGGTACTTGCGTTTGCAAGTATCTTTTATTTTGACTGAAAAATATAACAGTGTTATAATTATATAAAGGATAAAGTGGATATGCGAGAAATAAAGAAACTTATGATTAATACATATAATATTAAGAAATTAGGATATGATTTCATGGGATATAAAGTGAATCGTGCGTCAGAATTATCGTTTCATCACTTGGTTATACCAAAAAGATTCTGTCACGATGTTGGTATTGGTGATGGATATTTGTTATGGAACGGGGCTATATTAGTGCAAAATACAAGTCATGAGTATTTGCATGTGATAGAACACTTGGACGAAGAAATATTCTGCAGAATAACAAGTGAAATGATAGATGAGAATCTAAAAGGTAGATTGGATATCGATAATATTCGTAGAATCCACGATATGATGATAACGTTTGAGAAAGAACATCGGTACGATCGAACGAAAAAAGGAAAGATACTTGTTAAAGAAGAATATTTGACAGATAGAATAAAATTATAATTGACAATTATATAACAATATGGTATATTATAATAGTAATATATCGATTCCTACATATTACATTTAAAAGAATTATCTTTTGTATGGATGGTATTATGATATCGTCCTAGTTTTCTTTTATACGCTTGTCATCCAATGGTTAGGGTGCTGGTCTTATACACCAGTTATCTAGGTTCGAATCCTAGCGAGCGTACCAAATACACGGATAATTTAAAGGTAGAATATTGATCTCCAAAATCAATTGTATAGGTTCGAGTCCTAGTCTGTGTGCCATATTGACGAATGGAGAAATTGGTAAACTCACTGGTTTTTGGCACCAGTATTTGATAGTTCGAGTCTATCTTCGTCAGCCATGTTTTGCGGGTTGGTAGAAGTGGTTATCTCGTCGCCCTCATAAGGCGAAGTTCGTTGGTTCGAATCCAACATCCGCAACCATATGCCCAAGATAAGATTGATATGGTGCAATTCCATACTTGGGCTATTTCCTTTCTAAAACACCAGAGAATTACTTTCGATATGAACCATTTATATGATTTTTCATTTTACCATTATATTCTTCTATAAAACATATTCTCTCTTTATCTCTGGTGTAGTAAATATCATCGATTTGACAATAAAATCGATTTATGATATATTTAATACGTGAGTATCCATGCCACGTATTCACATTTAATCGAGTTCACCCTACTCGATTTTTTGTTGTAAAATAAAATAAATTGTGATATACTATTGACGTAATATAGGGTGGCTTTGACGGGAGATTGGCAATGGTGTATAGTGATATGAGATTTTATACTTTTAAAGAATTTTGTGAAAATGCAGATTATATAAAGATGCACTTTTTGTCGCTAGACGAAAGAGATAAATACACTTATAAGTTATATGTTTATTCCAATCATATTGTGAAAGATTTTTTGCTCGATAAGATATGGGAGTACCTAAACGAGCCAATTGGTAGTTGCTATTACGTGACATTGGATATGCTAAAATTTTATTTATAGGGCGTGATAGTTTGGATATAAATGATAACATACGAGAACGTATTGAAAAGACGAAACAATTGCTTTCAAAATTAGTACATAAAAATACAATGGCATATTTACAAGGATTGAATTCCATTAAGTGTGATTATGAAACACTAGGTGAATATGATAATGCGTGTAAGTATGCTACAATGATTATAGATATTCTTTCTCATAATGGTGTTGAGCATAAGGCCACAAAAAAGGATGAAGAACTAGTTCGAGATATTTGGGTGCATGCCTATGATACAAAGGCTCGACAGGGAGATTTTGAATCTTTTTGTATTGCCATGGAATGGAACAGACCAATTAATAAACAGTTTTATCTGCCTAGGGCAAGGTTGCTTAAAAAACATGGTGTAATACAAGCGATTCAAGATTTGATTGATGATAAACTAGATTTATTAGTCTTAAATTTGCCTCCCAGAATTGGTAAAACAACTGTTGGTCTTTTCTTACAAACATTGTTAGGTGGAATGTTTCCAGATGAAAGTATTTTGAGTGCTGGACATACTACCGGTCTTATACAGACGTTTTATAACGAAATAATGAATCTTATGAACGATGCGGAATATAGATATCATGAAATATTTCCTAATAATCATATAGTCGATAAGAGTTCCGAATATTATTATTTTGACTTAAATAAAAAACGTCGTTTTCATACATATAATTTCGTATCAATAGAAACTGGTGGTACTGGTAAGGTACAAGCAGAACGATTGCTATATTGCGATGACTTGGTAAAAGATGTTGAACAAGCGAATAATCCAGATAGACTTGAAAAATTGTACCATAATTATACAAGTACAATTAAAGATAGAAAAATACAAAGATTGTGCAAAGACGGTGTGTATAGAACTTGCCCAGAGATTCATATCAATACACCATGGAGTTTGTATGATGTGACTAGTAGAATCGTGCAGACGGCAAAGGATACGGGAGATATGTCGAGAGTTCGAATTATATCTGTTCCATGTTATGATGAAAACGGAGAAAGTAACTTTGTTTATGATTATGGAAAAGGATTTAGTACAAAATACTATAAAGATATGGAGTTAGCCGAAGATCCTGTTATTTTTAGTGCCAAGTATTTAATGACACCGGTAGAAAGAGACGGATTAATATTTAATAAAGATAATATTACATATTATAATGAATTACCTCCAGAAGAACCTGATAGAATAGTTGGCTATGCGGATGTTACGCATGGTGGAGATGACTATTTTTCAGTTCCAGTTGGATATGTATATGGGTATGAAGTTTACATAGAAAGTGTTATGTTTGTCAATCATTTCGGTGGAGATGATGGTAGCCGTCCGTTAGTCAAGAGATTGATTATGGATAATCATGTTACAAGATGTGGTGTTGAAAGAAATAATGGTGGAGATTTTTATTCTACACTTATGGATAAAGATTTAAAAGATGTTGGATATTATTGCCATATAACATCTCATAATGCGCCCACAATCAAACAAAAAAGAGATAGAATATTGGCATGTGAAAGAGAAATAAAGGGTATTGCTAGTGAAAAAAATTCTTATCGAATATATTTCAAAAATCCTGACAAAACAAAGGGAGATAGACAATATCAATTGGCTATGCAAAATTTATTTAGATGGAATCAAAATCCTAGTATGCAAAAAAAACAACACGATGACTTTCCAGATAGCCTCGCAGGTCTTATAACGAACGTTCTAGGCGGTAAACACGGTAAAGCAAGAAGTAATGTCAATGCCAATAGTTTGGGAATTTGACAATTATACTAAAATATGCTATAATTATAGGTGATTTATGAATAAAGTATGGATTTGTTGCCCGCATTGTGGTAAGAAATTATTTAAAATTGATAAAAAATTTACTTTGCAGACCATTTACATATGGTGCAAAACTTGTAAAAAAGAAATAACGATAGAGCCTAAGAGCCATGTTATGTAATAGTAACATTGGCTCTTTTTTGTTTATAAGGTGGTGATAACTTGGATAATAATGGATTCTTCAATAAAATACATTATGGACGTCAACGAATCATATTAGATTTTGATGAAGTTACTCCAGATAATATTTATCAAGTTATGCAAAAAGCATTGTCAATACATAGTCAAAACGCTAGAGATTGTCAATATCTAATTGATTATTTCTTGGGAAAACAAGATATTTTAAATCGTCCTGTATCCGGTACGAGCAATATTAATAATACAACGGTAGTAAATTATGCGTTTCCTATAACTAGAGAAATTGTTGGCTATACGTTTGGAAATCCGGTCGAGTTCATACAAAAAGACATGAAGTATCAAAATGATGTCGCTACACTTACTGACTATTATGATTACGAAACAAGTTATTATGTTGATACTTGTACAGGAATATATGATTCCATCTGTGGTGTTGCCTATCAAATAACACTTCCTAGCAAAGATATATCTAAGGACAATACTCCAGATTTACCAATCGTTTATGACTGTCTTGATCCTCGTAATACATTTATTGTACAAAGTAGTGAAATTGGAAATCCAGTAATATTGAGTTGTCATTATACAATAAATTCGCAAACACATAAAAAAGAATATACATGTTATACAAATAAATATAAATTCACATTTGTAAATATGGACATGAACACATTAGAATGGACTATAAATCCAATAGGATTGAATCCAATTACGATGATAGAAAATTCGATATTCTTAACTGGTGATTGGGAGCAAGCGATAAGTGTACTTAATGCGATAAACCAAGTCGCAAGTGATTCCTTAAATGATATTGAGGGAACGATAAAAAGTTTATTAGTAGTACTTGGTGCAGAATTTGAGGATAACGATGAAGATGGACGTTTGAAAAAGATAAAAGAAAATCGAGTATTAACACTCGTTAGTGGTACTGGTGATACATCTAGTTTGGACGCTAAGTTTATCGCTCCACAACTTGATAGTACAAGTACACAAAACATAAGAAATTATTTGGAAGATGCTAAAAATGTTATCACTGGTATTCCAGATAGAAGTAATAATTCTAGCGGTGGAGATACCGGTTTGGCTGTTCTTAACCGAGATGGTTGGACGGATATAGAAATAGTTGCTAGACTTAAAGAATTGTTTTTTAAGAAAGGTAAGAAACAACAATTGGCTGTCGGTATTAAAATATTACAAATGCTAGATTTAATAACAGATGATTTATCTGTTTTAGATATAGATTTGATAATTGGACGTCATAGTCAAGATAACTTACAAACAAAAACACAAGCGTTCTCAACATTAATTGCTACTGGGGAACTTGCTACGATAGATTGCTTAGAGTTATCTAATTTAACTAATAAGACAAGGGAAATGGTAGAAAGAGGAAAACAAGCCAAGTTAGAGCGGCAAGAAGAAGCCATAGAACTTGCTAAAAAAGCGGCTGACGCATCTGGTGAAGGAAAATCTTCTCAAAACGGTGCTAATAAAACCGCAGAAATAGAAAAAGCGGCCGCTGGAAATAATTAACAATTGTTGACGCCTTAGAGAACTGTTGTTGCTCTATTAAAGAAGTTATTTCTGATGAAATAGCCCAAAAGCGGTAAACATAAAATATTTCTCCCAACCTGTCGGGGGTTTAGAAAATACAGGATTCTATTCGACAGAGAAGTCGTTTAATCACTAGAATGAAAGGATTGTTTATGGATTTAAAAGAAGTTTTAGGCGATGCCTACAAAGACGGAATGACATTTGATGAAATCAATAGTTTTTTCGCAAACAAGAAATTTGCAGATTTATCAACTGGAAATTATGTTGATAAGAATAAATATGAAAATGAGGTAAAAACCTTACAAGACCAATTAACTGCAAAAGATACAGAATTAAAAAATAGACTTAGTGAAGATGAACGAGCATCACTTGCTCAACAAGAAAAAGATAACGAAATCGAAAGATTAAAACAAATGTTGAAAGATAATACGATTAACGGAAACAAAAGTACCGTAAACGGTATTACACATTCAGTTCGTGATATGTTAGGTCTCGATGTAAATGATAAAGCATTTACAGAATTTGTTGATAACATTACAAGTGAAGATTCATCTAAAAGTACCAGTGTAGCCACTTATGTTTCAAAGTTAGTGAAAGATGCTTATGAAAAAGGTAAAAAAGATGCTAATAAAGATAATATGGGGCAAATGGGAAAAGGTAAAGGAAATGCAGATGCGAAAGAACCAGATGACAAAGATAAGTTAGGCGAGTTTGGCAGAAAACTAGCATCTATGAATAGTTCTAACAAACAAAAATTTGATTATTTTAAAAGAAATTAAAGGAGGATATTATGGTTACTACGGAAACTTATGGAAATGTTAAAAATATTTTAATCGGTCAAGCAAGTTATTACATGGCATTACCAGTTGTTTTGAGCGGTACTGCTAATGGAACAATTGAAGCGGGTTCTCCTCTAACGGGAGATATAACTACTAGAGATACTGCGTTTACGGCTTCCACTACGGATGCTGTTGGTATTCTATTACATGATGAAAAACTAGACGCAAATGGGAAAGGAAACGGTACACTTGTTATCGCAGGATGCGTTGATTTGTTAAAACTTAGTTCAACAGTTCAAGGAAACATTACTACTGCTTTAGCAGATGACGGACAAAAATTAGATAGAATTATATTCGTGAAAGGAAGTGCTATTTAATTATGCCTACAATTTATGACTTAGTTACCTCTGCCAATATCACATCATATTGGACAGAAAAAAATCAAAACCGACAACCATTGTTAGGTGAAACACTTTTCCCTACAAGACAAATTCTTGGAACGAAATTAGAATGGATTAAAGGTGCTAATAACCAACCAGTTGCTTTGAGACCATCTTCATACGACGCAAAAGCGATTCGTAGAGATAGACAAGGCATTGAAAGGGCTAGTACTGAAATGCCATTCTTCAAAGAATCAATGTATATTGATGAAAGATTACGTCAAGATTTGAATAATTTTGCTAATGCAAATAATCAACAACTTGTAAATCAAGTATTGCTTAATATTTATAACGACGAGGCCAACCTAATCGATGCGTCAGAAGTTACAAGAGAAAGAATGAGAATGGAAGCACTTACTACTGGTACAATCACAGTATCTGGAAACGGTCAATCATTCACATATGATTTCGGTGTTCCTGCTGACAATAAAAAGACTGTTACTACGGCATGGAGTACTGCTACTGCTGACATTATTGGCGATATTACAAGTTATGTTGATGCCATGAAGGCAAAAGGTGTTACGATTACACGTGCTATTTGTAACTCATCTGTTGCAAAATGTTTCAGAACAAATACGGCTATTAAGAATGCCATTTACGTATTTGCACAAGGAACAGTTCCAGTTACTACGGCTCGTGCAATTGACTATATCTATAACGAAACTGGTGTAACATTCTATGTTTACGATAATGTATATGTAAATGAATCCGGAACGGCTGTTAAGTATATCCCAGATGACACAGTAGTGTTAATGCCAGATGGTGATTTAGGATACACAAACATGGGTACTACTCCAGAAGAATCAGACTTAATGAATAGTCTAGGTGCTAACGTAAGTATTGTTGACAACGGTGTTGCTGTTACGACAAGTCAAACTGTTGATCCAGTAAACGTTGAAACAAAAGTGTCTATGGTATCATTACCATCATTTGAACAAGCCGATAAGATTGTTATTGTTGATGTTACTCCCTAATGTAGCCGATAATAAAGTCGGCACCGCTAAGGTAGGAGAAGCCAAAGTTAGTTAGGAGGTGTTTATATGGCATATTCAAAACATACATGGACAGATGGTGAAGTGATTACTAAAGAAAAACTTAATAATTTAGAAAATGGCTTAGCCACTGTTGAGACTACACCTGGTCCTAAAGGCGATAAGGGTGACAAAGGTGACACTGGAGAACAAGGTCCAAAAGGTGAACCAGGTAGTGATGCAAAACAAATAAAAACAATTGTTATAAATACAGATGAAAGTAATGTTGTTACAGGAGGACTTGTAACATTTACTGACGATTCCACCGTTGCAATAACAGTTAATAAGGCTGGTGCATAGAATGATAACAATTGTAAAAGATAATGTCCAAAAAACAGTTACAAAAGGTGCTTATAAATCTTTTTATGAACAACTTGGTTATAAAGTTGTTCAAAAAGATAAAAAACCAGAATTGTCGACTGGAGTGAATGAAAAACCAGAATTAAAAAAACAAGATTTGAAATCAAATAGAAAGTAGGTGTTGTTATGTTATATGTAATTAATAAACGATACTACATTAAAGTTGGCAGAAAATTCATTCTTGTTAATATTACATACAATAACGGCGATATACAATTAAAGGCCGATAAAAGTAGCATTATCGAAGATAATGGACAAATCAAATATACTACGCAAATTGTTGACGAGGCGTTTAAGAAAAAATTCAAGCCAGAACCGGTAATGCGTAGTTATGAAACTAGAAAAGACTAGAAAGAAGTGGTATTATGGCAAAATCAATAAACACTTTGACAAATGAGTTACGAGTTATTTTAAAGAGTAGAGGTATGAATGTGACCGACTGTAACGATGATAATGTTCTGTTACAGTATGAAATAAAACGTGCGATAAACGAAATTAATCGTTGCCGTAGATTCACACCTACTGATGAAAAACCGTATGATGTCAAGTATGAGGATGTTATAATACCACTTTGTGTTTGTTCTTTTGCGAAAATAGGAGCAGAAGGGCAGACAAGTCATAGTGAAAATGGGATATCGAGAAATTATACAACTGGTGGAGATTATCCATCCGATATATTGAACGGTATCATCCCATTAATTAAGTAGGTGATAACATGAGAAACCTACGAAGAAACAAAAAATTATTATATTTGTGTCAAAAATACCAAGACGGCATGATTACAAAATTTAGAGAACCTATACCATTGTGGGAAAATTATGTTCCCACTAATAGTGAGGGCGATTTGATATCGATGGGAATGGAATATCCTATGTATTTGCGTATTAAAACAAATGTGTCGGAACGTAATATGTTTCATGCAAAAGATAGAGTTTATGTATATGTAGAGCCTAAAAAAAACGATTCTTTATGTAAAGATGCTGACTATGAGGTGGAAAGCGAACCTATGCCATATCTTAATGATATGGAAGTCGTTTTAAAACGATTGAGTAGTGATGTGAATGGCAATTAAATCGTTAAAATTATCTAGCACGGATATAGAAAATCTTATAAAAGGTTTGGAAAATGCTAGAAAAGAAATTAATAATTTCAAAGATGATTTACCACACGATATCGCAAAACTAGGTTTAGATTATTTGAATTCTTTATATGCTAGTACACCACTTGATGAGAATATTGAAGATATAACGACAAGTATAAAAAAGACAACAAGTGGATATTCGATTATATCTCGTGGAAAAGATGTTCTTTATGAGGAGTTTGGTACTGGTGATAAAGGTAAAGCGAATCCACATCCAGAAAAAGGAAAGTACAACTTGAAAGAGTATAATAGTGGTTCAAAAATACGTGATGTTCCAGATATCAGTACTATGTCAACAAAGCAACTTGATTTGTTTGCAAAGTATAATATAACGACCGGTAAATATTGGTCATATGTAAAAAACGGAAGAACGATACTAACACAAGGTGTACCATCTGGAAAACAAATGTTTAATACAAGAAATTATTTACGTAAGAATATGAAATCGATATTGGATGAGAAAGCGAGTGATGTCTTATCGAAAGTTTAATTGACCAATTAAAACAAGATATTAAAAATTTCTTTTCTGATACAGATTTGGTAAAGGAAATAGATTCTTCATATAATGGAGAATTTGATAATATCACGATTAAAGACAGATATGAAATATACCCTAAGATAAAATATCCAATGATAACGCTTGAAGAAATCAGTAATGAGGATGTAGAGCAATATTTTGAGGGTTCAGAACGAGTTAGTTATCTTGCCTACCAATTTGAAATAAGTTGCGAGCAAGATTTAACTCGCACGGCCATTCAAAATGTACGTTACCTTATGAAGTTATTAGACGGCTATTTAAAGGGCGAAAAATATGTTTGCTTACGACGAATAGGTGATCCCGCAATCGCTCCTCTATCGAGCGATAATAACGTTATGACGGGGTATTTAAGATACGAATGTAATTTAGATATAAAAACAAATACAATTTATAGGAGGTATTAATATGGCAATTAATTTATCTACTGCTGGTGTTCAATTGCTTTACGCACCAGAAACAACGGCTGGAACGAGACCAAGTACTGGATTTACTAGAATTAAAGGTATTAAAAGTACACCAAGTTTGAACCCTAGTCCAGAAACACTAGAAACAACAACGTTGGATGAATTGGAATATAAAACATACATTGATGGATTAAAAGACATTGGTGGTGCATTAGAATTCACTTTCAACTTGACAGAAGAATTATACGATGCATGGGATGAGTTAATGACTGCTTATGAAACGGCAAAAACAACAAACAAAGCAATGTGGTTTGAAATTTTAATCCCAGGATTAACAAACGCTGTATTCTTCACAGGAAACCCTAGTGCGATGGGATTACCAGAAACATCAGTCAGTGCTGTTCTTGAAACGACTAACTATATTACACCAACAAATGCACCAGAATGGTTTGCAAAAGTTGAAGAAGATGCTGAATAAGAAATGGAGGAACGTGTAAATGAATACTAAAATTAATCTAGCATATAATGGTGAAAAGTATGTACTTGAATATAATAGAATGGCTGTTAAGTTGTTGGAACAAAATGGATTCATGCTTGATGAATTCTTAAAGAAACCGATGACGAATATTGAACTTGCTTTTTCTGGTGCGTTTATTAAAAACCACAGTAAAGTAGGACAAGAAAAAATAGATAAAATATATGACAGTTGTAAGGATAAAGCAAAATTAGTTGCTACATTACAGAAAATGATTCAAGAAACATACGAATCATTATTATCTGATAAACCATCAGATGGTGATGAGGGAAACACGAGTTGGGAAGTAGAGGACTTGTCTCCAAAGACGAGTCAAAAGTAGAGGATACTTCCCTAACTTACTTTTTTGAGAAGTTATGCCCAATGTATATGAGTTATGGTATGACTTACGATGAATTCTGGTATAAATCTCCATATAGAGCAAAATTCTATTTGGAGGCTTATAAAAGGAAAGTAAAGCAACAAGATGAATATATGTGGGTACAAGGCATGTATATATATGAGGCACTTTGTAAAGTATCTCCTGTATTACATGCTTTTTCTAAAAAAGGAACAAAGCCTCTACCATATTCGGAAAAACCTTATTTGCGTGATGATGAAAACCTAGAAAGTGAAGAAGAAAAGAAACGAAAAGAAGAAAACGAACGTTTGCTTGTAAAACTTCATTTCAAAAAATGGGTTAAAGACACACAGAAAAGGTTTGCTAAGAAACAAAAGTGAGGTGATTGACTTTGGAAACATCAATTGATACTTTAACAATTAACATAGAGAGTGTTTCCAAAAACGCATTAGAGCCAATCCAAGAACTTATAAATAAACTTGACGACTTAAATACAAAATTACAACAAGTTGTAAAACAATCAGAAAATTTTTCTAAGTTAAAAGACAATCTAAACAGTGCGTCTAGTGGAACGTCATCAAATAATAAATCTTCAAATAAAAAACAACCGTATTCAAATTATGGTTCAAAAGAATCACAGTTTTCCGCGTTAAAGATTGATAGTAGTTCTTTAAAGAAAGCATTTTCAGAAGTAACTACTTCAACAGCGTTAGCAGAGACAACTACGCAAAAGTTCAGAGATGCAATGGGTAGAGTTGTAACGGTAACGAAACAAACAAAAGATGGACTTGACGGATATCGTGTATCCCTAAGAGATGCTAATACTGAAACTAAAAAAAGTACCAGTATTTTTAAATCGTTAACAAGCGGTATAAGTGGTATGGCTTTACAGTTTCAACTAATATGGCATACAGTAACTAGTATAGCATCCGGTTTTGGTGCAATGGCGATTAATGCTGGAGATTATTATGAAGCGTTCAACTTGTTTGCTACCACCTTAGGTAGTCAAGCAGAGCAAGGCTTGGAATGGGTTGAGATGTTTAGTGATGCTTTATATCTCGATCCGGTCAACGTCATGCAATACATGGGTACTTTTGATAGTTTGATAAAAGGTCTTGGTGTTGGAGAAGAACAAGCATACTTAATGAGTCAACAATTGACGCAATTGACTTATGATTTGGCGTCATTTAAAAACTTAGATTTTGAAACGGCTTTTCAAAAATTACAAAGTGGAATTTCAGGAGAAATAGAGCCTTTGCGTAATGTCGGTGTCGCTTTATCAGAAGCAACACTACAAGAACTAGCATTTTCGCTAGGGATACAAGAATCAGTTTCTGCTATGAGTGAAGCAGAAAAAGCACAATTAAGATATATACAAATCATGCGTTCTAGTACAGATTGGCAAGCCGATATGGGAAAAACATTGACTACTCCTACAAACGCATTGAGAGTCTTAAGAGAACAATTTAATCAATTAGGTCGTGCTATTGGTAACGTTTTCTTGCCGATATTAATGATGATTGTACCTTATGTTATGGTAGTAACAGAATGGTTGAATACGCTTGCACAAACACTTGCAAATATATTGTCAGATTTATTCGGTATCGATTTAGATTTTAGTTTAGATACCGGAGATTTTGACACGGGGGTTGGTACAGTTGTCGGTGGATTGGAAGATATTGGTTCTTCTGCTGATAGTGCAAAAAATAAATTAAATACAATGCTAGCACCATTTGATGAATTGAACAATGTTCAAACACAGGTACAATCTGCCGGTGGAGGAGCCGGAGTTGGTGGTGGAACTGGTGGCGATTTAGGTGTTGACTTACCGACATATGATGCGTTATCAAAATTAACAGACCAGTTTTCAAAGAATATTGACCAGGCTAGAGAAAATTTGGAAGGTGTTTTAAAAGTTGTCACAGCAATCGGGGCTGCTTTGCTTACATGGAAACTGGCAAAAGGAATTTCTAATTTTATAAATACCATAAAAGGTATGAAAGATTCTTTTTCTTCATTGTCAACCGGAATCGATAAATTGAAAAAATCTTTTACCAAACTAGGCTTAGGAACAGTATTGAAATCTTTTGTAAAATTAACTGGTGGTATCGTCGGTGCTGCCACGGCTATCATGGGTGTAGGTGGTGCTTATGATGCTATGAAGCGAATGGGAGAGCAAGGAAAAAAATCTAGTTATGGTATAGCATTGCTTACTGGTAGTATGGCAGAAGCGACTGCTGGTGGTGCGCTATTAGGATTAACGTTAGGTGGTCTTTTAGGTGCTGCTATTGGCGGTATTGTTGGAATACTGGCTAGTGGTGTTTTTGCAATTAAAGGTTGGAATGATGGCTGGCAAGAAATGATAGATTCTAATATATTTGGAGATTTGCATGTCGAAACCAGTGAATTTGCAGATGCTTTAGATAGATTGAATCTATCTTTCACAGGAACATCAACAGTAATTTCACAATTTAGAACTACCATGGATGGATTGGTTAGTACGTTTGATACTAATATAAATCAAGTCGACGGATATTTAACAAAATTCCAATATCTGGGCGAAAGCATTAATGGTGAAACAGGAGAACAATTTAAAACATCTTTAAGTAATTTGTTTACAAGTGCGAATGAAATAATTAATACGGGAACAACATTTTCTGTCGAACTATGGACGACAAGTTGGTCTAGTATGACGACTTTAACGGATGAAGAACAAAAGAAAGTTTTGGACATTATAACAACAAACGGAAACTCGACTAAAACAGAAATGCAAAACGCTCAAAACAGAATCAATGAAATTTGGCAAAATGCTATTAATACGCGTGGATATTTAACTGATGAAGAATATAAAGAATTACAAGGTTTGCTAAACAAAATACGTGAATTAACAAATAGTGAGGCACAAAAAGGTCAAGCCGACATGGAATACTATAAGAAATTATTTTCAGATAAATCATATCAACTTGACGAAGAATCATATAACAATTTCCTTGAAGCACGAGATACATATAAAAATAACATGATGGATAAAATAAAGGAACAATATGAATTGGAATATACGCAGGCTCAAACACAAATTGATAAATTAAAAAAACAACAAGCAACGGCAGATACTGATGAATATAATACATTGCAAAAACAAATCAATTTGTTAGAAAAAACGCAACAAGATGCTATGACACGAAGAACAGAAAATGAAAAAGAATTAAATAGTACATTGGAAACGTACACACAAGATGTTTATAGCAATATAACTGATTTGTACAGAGAAGTATACGATAAGACTGATAAAGAATCGAAAGATATCCGTACTAGAATCGAAGGTATATTCAAAGATGCGAATATTGACATGGAAAATATCAAATCACAAATTGGTATTGCTGGTTCTCAATGTGCCAAAACATTCCAAGAAGAATTCAACAAGCGTAATCTTAAAGTAACGTTTGATCCAAATGCACTCGCAAATGGCCAAACAAGTGCAAGAGTAACAATGTCCATAAGTGGTTATGCAACAGGTGGTTTCGTAGATTCTGCGGATTTATTCTTCGCAAATGAAAACGGTATTCCAGAAATGATTGGACGTATCGGTAACCAAACGGCCGTTGCCAACAATGACCAAATTACAACATCTATCACAAATGCTTTAATTTCTGCCTTAGATAATTATGATTTCGGTGGTCAATCTCCAACAATAATCTACCTAGGAAACAAGAAATTGTATGAGGGCTATGGAGAACACCAAGAAAGAGAAAACGACCGTTATGGCGTAAATATGATACGAATTTAGGGGGTATATCATGAGTAACTTTAAAGGATATTATATAAAATGTAACGGTTGTACTTTTCAAAGCCCATCAATCAAAAGAAATGGATTCAAATTTGCACCAAAGTTGGTACAAACAGCGGATGCTACAACGACGGCCAGTGGTGTACTTTCAATCAAAGTTCTTCCACACACGAGAAGTAAGATATGGCTTTCTTTTCCACCTATGACACCAGAACAATTTAGAGTTTATTATAACGCACTTGATATGGGTGGAAGTGGAACAGGAATGTATTTGCAAGTAGAAGTATATGATGATGCTACTGATAGATACGTAACCGATACTTATTATCATACCGATATTCAATATAGTCCGGTAACATATCAAGGACAAAGGATGATACAAATAGACGATTTCCAATTAATTGGTCATTAGAGGTGGTTAAATGAACGAAACTGATAAACAAGCATTAATCGATGGTAGTGCCACAATACCATACCGTATTACCATAATAGGTGATACCGAAAGTGAAAACGAGGTTCTTACCGAATATGATATTGTGAATACCACATATGAAGATTATCGATATGTTGATACGGCTACACTTTGCATTGGGCAATTTGTAGCACGTACCATATCGGGTGAACTTATGAATCCTAATAATTCTATTATTATGGAAAATAAGGAGATTAAAGTAGAATTAGGTGTAAAAACAGAAAGTGGTACAAATTACTATTCATTAGGTAATTTCTTAATCACAAAGCCTAGTGATGATGCCGTAAAAGATAAAACGTCATTCGAGGCAATGGATTACACGAAAAAGTTCAATAAAGAATTTGATGCAACCGGTCTTACGTTCCCATGTACCGCATTACAGTTAGCACAGTTTTGTTGCCAAAAATGTGGTGTTGAACTTGGTAGTACATCATTTACAAACAGTTCTTTTGTGATAGATAGCAACCAATATGAAACGGGAGATACGTTTCGTAAGGTTATGCAAGATATTGGTAAACTTGCTTATTCATGGGTGCGTATTGGTTGGGATAATAAGTGCTATATTGATTTTTCATTTTCAAGTACGGTTGCCGATACCAATAAAATTGGAACGAGTAATTATTACGATTTAACAGTTCAATCAGAGCAATTTGGTCCAGTCAATCGTGTTGTTATAGGAATGAGCGATATTGAGGGCGAAAATGTTGTATTAGAAGATAGTACTAGTATCGCACAGAATGGTGTTTGTGAATTACAAATCATGGATAATAACTTGACTTATACACCAGAATTGAGACAACAGGCGATTGCTAGTGCGAATAAATTGTTTGGTCTATCGTTTGTTCCCGTTGAAATTAATACGACTGGCCATCCGTGGCTATTAGGAAAGGAAACTGTTGAAATAGAAAAGTTAGACGGCACAAAAATAAAAACAATTCCATTCGACAGAACCATTGAATACGGTGGCCATATTAAAACGAAATTAGTATCAAAAGCGGATACAAAAACGGAAACAGAATATAAAAATCCTGGTACGTTGGAAACGGCAATCAAACAAACTAGAATCATTGTCAACAAACAAGAACAAGAGATATCGCAAGTCATTCAACAACAAGAAAGTCAAACGGAACTTATAAATTCTGTTCAAGATAGCATAGATAATTTGACGGAACAAATAAATGAAAACATCATTATTTATCGTGGGAATGGTGTTCCTACACTTGATAATTATCCCGCAAATGAATGGACAACGACAGAATTAAAAGATGACCATGTTGGCGATTTATATTACAATACCGAAGATGGTAAGACATATCGATTTGATAAAAATGGTGTGATATTTAGTTGGGTAGAAGAAAAACCAGATTTATCAGAGGCAATAGAACTAGCACAAAACGCATTAAATGTTGCAAATGATAAAATGCAAGTTTTTGTAACGCAACCAACACCACCATATGAGGTAGGCGATTTATGGACAGATGGCGATGATATATTTGTTTGTAAAACTTCAAAAACAGAAGGTCAGTCATTTTCAGCAAGTGATTGGGAAAATGCTACAAATTATGCGGAACAAATTGATACCACAAACGTAAAATTGAATGAAACTGTTTCCAACCTAGACGGTACAAATTCAACGATCGCCGACTTGACTACAACATTAAATAATGATTACTTGACAACGGAACAGATTAACGCAATTGTTGAAGGGCAAAACAGTGATATCGAGGCAATTGAGGGTAACATATCGCAAATTATAACAGATGCCGAAGGATTAGCATTACGTGTTACAACAATTGAAACTGATGGTGTGTCAAAAGTAAGTAATACTTTAATCGAACTGGGCGAAGATGGTATCGAAATATCTAAGTCAACTGATGAGTTCAGTTCAAAATTTGATAATAAAGGTGTAACATTCATGTCGTATGGTAATGTAGTTGCGACATATGACAAAGATGGTGCAAATATTCCCAACTTAACATCGGAGGAAGCACAACTTGGATATCTGTCAATTAAAAAAGGTGAAACGAATGGAGAAAAAAGAACGAAGATTTTCTGGGTAGGTGGTTAGATTGGCAACATTATTACAAAGAGCAAACTTTAATGGGAGAAACGGTTCTTATTTCTTCCTAGATTTGTATTATGATTTATTAAGTCAAAACCAAACAGCCAATACATCTAGTGTTAGATATTACGCATATGTTGGTTCAACAGGTGGATATAGTGGTAGTGGTTCGTCAAGTGCGGTATATATTAATGGAACAGTAGTTGGACACTTTTCTTCAATCGGTCGTGGAAGTAACACATTAATCGGTACATTGGACGTAACAATAAACCATGATACAAATGGTAATGGTACGGCAAGTTATTCTGCTAGTGCGAATACAAACTGGACATTGGGCAGTGCTTCATTAAGTGGTAGTTTTACTTTACCTAGAATAGCAAGAGCAGATAACATTACAAGTCCTATGGTATATACAATAGGTGCTACACATACTATTAGAATCACGCAAAATTCAACGTCGTTTACTCATACTGTAAGATATACATTCGGTTCTTTAAACGGAACGATTGCGAGTAACGTAAAAGATAGTTGTACGTGGTTTGTTCCAACAACATTCTATAATGAATTTACAAGTGGTTCATCAAAAACAGGTACTTTATATTGTGATACTTATTCAGGAAGTACCTTGTTAGGAACAACATCTATAACGGCAACATTTATTCCAAATAGTACAACGGCGAAACCAACAGTATCGTTCAATTATACAAGTGATTCTTTATCACAAACATTAACTGGAAATACAAAGGGAATTATTGGTGGCCGTAGTTCTATCAATTATACAATTACTGGTACACCAAAACATAATGCGACAATAGCAAAATATTATTTATCAAATTCTTCTTCTAACTTACCAGAAGTAAGTAGAACAGGAACATTAAATAATGTTTCTGGTAATAAATATTATACAAGAGTACAAGATAGTCGTGGATTAAATAGTGATACTTTGACGATAACATTAAGTCCATATGTAAGTTACGTTCAACTTGCTATCACCAGTTGTACATTTGAACGTGAAAATGATTTATCAAATAAAGTATATCTGTCATTAAAAGGAAATTATTTTAATAATAATTTTGGTGCTACGGATAATGAACTTACTCTTAAACTTTTTTATAGAAAACAAGGCGAATCTAGTTGGGGAGATGCCATTGACATAACATCTTATGCCGCGATTAGTGAAAATACATTCTCAATCACAAATCAATTGATTGGTTCTAATTTTTCATATGAAGAATCATATGAGTTCCGTGTTGTTGCTAAGGATAAAGTAATAACAGATGATAGTGTTTCTTCAAATAGAACTGTTACAGAAGGTATTGCATTATTCGATATTGGTAAAAACGATGTATTGTTCAAAGGAATAAAATTGTTAGATTATATCGATTCAAAAATTAAGATGAATGTTGATTTAATGTATCCAGTAGGAAGTATTTATTTGAGTACAAATTCAACTAATCCCAGTGAATATTTTGGCGGAGAATGGGAACAATGGGGTAAAGGTAGAGTACCTGTTGGAATTGATACAAGTGATTCCGATTTCAATACTGTTGAAAAAGCAGGTGGTAATAAAAGTTATGACCATATTGTTGTAACTGCGTTTAGGACAGATGGATATACACAATACGGATTAGACAACGTTGGCGCATACGCAGATAGAACTATAGTTTATGATGGAACTGGTATAAACACAAATCAACATACTGAAACACGATTACCAATACCAACTATCCAACCATACATAACTTGTTATATGTGGAAACGAACGGCATGATTTTACCTATTTTAGATATCATGATATAATTATAATAAAAGGTCGGTGATACTATGAATATGACGCGTGGCGACACTTACGAATTCAAATTTCAAAGGAAAAATCAAAATAAAGAAGTCATAACAGAAAAACCAGATAAAATGTATTTTACAGTAAAAGAGAATGATGAAATGGAAGATTTCATACTTCAAAAAAGATTGGATGACAATACAATTTCGTATGACGAAGAAACACATTATTATCATATTACAATTGAACCAAAAGATACATCCGGATGGCAGTATGGTACATATTATTATGATATCGAAGTGATAACAAACAACAAAACCAAAACAATCAAAAAAGGAACCTTATCAATAACGAGTGAAATAACATTTGAATCAAACGAGGTATAACATGGATGAATTTGTAACGTTTGAAAATGATTGTGATGAACTTGTTGTTATTGAGGATGATTCAACCGAAATTGTAACATTGGAAGAAAATACAGGTGGCACAAATAATTATGAGTATTTAATAAATCAACCAAAAATAAACGATGTTACATTGATTGGCAACAAGACATCAAGTGATTTAAAATTACAAGACGAAATGGAAGCATTGTCAAACATGGACATTGAAAATTTATTGAATAATCAAAGGAGGAGTAAATAATGGCAAAATATTTAGATGAGAATGGGCTATTATATTATAATCAAAAACTAGATACAAAATTTAATAATAAGGTCGACAAAGAAGAAGGAAAAGGACTTAGTGAAAAGAACTTTACTTCTACTTATGAACAAAAATTGAAAAGTTTAGAAAATTATGAATTACCAACGGCTAGTACTGATACACTAGGTGGCGTTAAAGTAGGTGCAGGTCTTGCGATAAATGGTAGTGGTGTACTTAGTGCCACTGGTGGTGGAACAGCAGATGCGGTTGATTGGGCTAATGTTCAAAGCAAACCCACAACAGTAGCAGGATATGGAATCACAGACGCAAAAATTGAAGGTCAAGTTGTAACATTAGGTTCTAATTCTGTTACTGTACCAACAAACAATAATCAATTAACAAATGGTGCCGGATATCAAACGGCTAGTGATGTTTCTAGTGCGATATCAAGTGCTTTAGCAGATGTTACTGGCATTGAATATCAAATTGTAGAAGACTTACCACCAACTGGTGAAAAAGGTGTTATTTATTTGATATCAAACGACGGAACCGGAAATAACGTTTACGATGAATATATTTGGACTGGAACAGCATTTGAGAAAATTGGTACAACAGCAGTGGACTTAAGTAATTATTGGAGTAAAACAGATTTAACGGCGATTCAAAATGGTGACATTGATTCAATCATGAGTGGTGCATAGTATGGAAGTATTGGATAAGAACGGACTAGAACATTTTTGGGATAAGGCGAAAGAGTATGTAGATAGTAACAAAACAACAAGTTATTCTCCTTTAACAGATAAACCGAAAATAAACAATGTGGAATTATCGGGAAACAAAACACTTATTGATATTGGAGTACAACAAACAGTAATTAGTGAAACAGAGCCGACAGATTCTAGTGTGCAAGTATGGATAAATCCTAGTGGCGACGCCGTAACAGTTCCAACATTCTCATACGATAGTGAAACACAAACGTTGACGATAACGGGGTGATAGTATGTCTTTGATATTTAATGGAAACGAGCCAAAAAATATAACGTACAATGGAAATGATGTTAAGAAAGTCATTTACAATGGCGATGTGGTTTGGGAAAAAAATATAGATAATGTTCCTCCCACAATAGAAATTTTACCTACTTCTTTGGGTTCGCAAGGATATTATAGATTATTAAATTTAAAAATAACTGATAATACAAATATCGATTCCATAAAAATAAACAATCAAATTTTAAGTAAAACTGGTAATTCCATAGAAATATTAGACGGTATTGATTTTAATTTTGAAGATGGAAACGTAATTATAGAGGTAACTGATTCATCGGGCAATAAAAGTACTAAAACCGTCATTGTTGATAAGACGGCTCCAATTATTGATTTAAGTAATATACCAAACACTTTTGAAGTTGGTGTTGATATTTATACTTACCCAGAACCAGGTATTGCAACTGATAACCTTGATAATGCCGTTTCGTTCGCAAGTGTAAATATGGGGTGGTTCAAGAAAAATCCAAACGGTACAATAGGCGAACAAGTTCCACCTTTTGAATGGAATACAACACTGTCAAACAGAGAATTGGGTGATTATATTATCACTTACAATATTAGTGATAAGGCAGGAAATGTTGGATATAACCAAAGGACAATTACTTTATATTAGAGGAGGTGCAAATATGTCAGTAATAAAAATTAGAAACGAACTGGGACAATTCGTAGATATCCCAGCATTACAAGGAGAAAAAGGTGATAAAGGAGACAAAGGAGATACTGGAGCAACGGGGGCTACTGGTGCTAACGGTCAAGATGGACAAGACGGTGTAAGTATTACAAGTGCAACAACTGGTAGTTCTTATCAAAGTGGAACAAATACAGTAACTCCGATTACATTCAATAAATCTGATGGTTCAAACGTAACGGTAAACGTACAAGCAAAGAATGGCGTTGATGGACAAGATGGTTCACAAGGACCAAAAGGAGAAACTGGTGCAATTGGACCACAAGGACCGCAAGGCGAAAAGGGTGAAAAAGGTGATACTGGTAATATAGGACCACAAGGACCAAAAGGAGAACAAGGCCCTCAAGGAGAAAGAGGCCCACAAGGACCATCTGGAGCAAACGGCACAAGTGTTACAGTAGTTCAAGCAACCGATGAAAACAATGCCATTTCACTAAGTAAACAACATCCAAACAACATTTACTATTGGGAGTGATAACATGGGAACAGTAACGAATGGTAAAAAATGGGTCGGTGCTTGCGTAAACGGTAAAACTGTTAGTGGGCTTGCCAAAAATGGTGTTGTTTTTTACCGAATGCCAGTTAGTACGTATAGACGTAGGATAATGGTTGGAGATAATTTATCTAACAGAACAATATTTCAAGATTTTCCAGATGGATTTTATAAAAGCGGTATGTCAGATGGTGAACAATTCAACTTGATTGAATCAAACAATATTAATATTTATGAATATTATAATGGTGGTAGTTATAATGTATATTGTGGAAATCGAACGAATTCAAATTTACTTTATAGGTATGATTTAGTGTTTGGAAGAACAATGACAAAAAAAGACGTAACTACTGGTACTTATTTAAATGCTACCGTTACTGAAGTAAATGAGAATAAAACATATCGTCATTTATTTATAGAAGATGAAAATATTCGCCCGTTGAAAGTTGGAGATATTATAACTGATAACACAGTGTTTTATTTCACATTTCCGGATGATTTTCATGTCGATATACAAAGTATGACAGATGAAAACAGGGACAAAAATTTTATTGAATTGGATGACGGTTCCGATTATGTGTTGGCTTATGTTGTTGACGAATACCGTGTTGATTTTTTTACAAATAATTTTTCAGCACAGGACTATGGAGTATGCTATGCGTATGATAGAAACACAGGTATAAGAATAAATTTAAGTTCTAAACTTGCGAAAGATATAACTGATCCTTGGGGAAACCCATTCACTGGAACTGTAACAATGGTTGATAAAAACAATGAAGCATATCAACATATTCTCGTCGACGCAACCACCCTAGGAGCATAAATGAAGAAATTACTTTGGCTTTGGAAACGGTTTTGGGGAACGAAGTATTACATAGAATACGATGATCATCTTAAAGAAAATGAAGTACTCGTCTACGGACACAAAATTTATATAAAACGATAAAGGAGATAAATACATGAATTTTTACACAATAGCACAGGAAATAGGTATCGCCGTAGCAGGAATAATCATAGCCTTAATTACTTGCAAGCAATACCTTAACAAATATTTTAAAAAAACTGACGTGGCAAAATTACTACCAAAACAGAATAAGATGGACGTTGGTGTAGTCGAACAATTGGAATCAGTAAAAGAAATACTGAATGCCGATAGAATACACATTTACGAATTCCATAATGGCGAACATGGTTCCAACAATAGACCACTCTATCGTTTCTCATGTACATACGAGGTATGTAAAGCGGGTAATAAACCGGTTCAACAACAATGCCTAAACTTACCAACCAATTGTATGCCCAAATTCGTACAAGAAATCATGGACAACGGAAAATTCGTTTGCACTGACTTGGAAACATTAAAAGATACAATGCCTAGCACTTATAACTTCAAAAAGAGTATAAAAGTTGGAGCATTTTACGATATAGCAATTAAGAATAAAGAAGATGAAATCATCGGTTTTATTGCAATTCATTGGTTCAAAAAAGAAAATTTTAAAACAGACAATCAAGTCATAGATAAACTTGTTTGGTACGTAAGTGAACATTTACAAAATTCAAAGTAAAGGAGATAAATTATGAAAGAGAAAATTACAAAATTAATCGATTTAAAATCTATTATAACAATTCTAATGGCAATCACATTAGTAGTTGGCTTTTTCACGAATCGAATCGAAGCAGACGTTTTTATCCCGTTTGCAACGATGACATTCACGTTCTATTTTACAAAAAAGAACCCAAATGAAACGACAAGCAATGCGGTTGAAAGTGAGGTAACAAAAAATGAATAAATTTTATTTTGGCATGGAAACAATGCGAATCACACAAAATTATAACGGAACGGCTAGCCATTATAATCATTCTCATGGTACACCAGTTGATTATCCAATTGATTGCGCAGGTGTAGATGGCAAGCAGAGTGCTTATTTTGCTCCGGTTGACATGAAAGTGGTTGCTATCCGTGGAGTAGGTAACTACGCAACCAATACAATATGGCTAGAAACAACAGAAACGGTTCAAACACCGACGTTTAACGATATTGTATGGCTAACACTAACACATTGGAATGACGGCTCTATCACGTCTAAATTTAAGTCTGGCGACATAATCAAAGCAGGTGAAATTATCGCTTATGAAGGAACCGACGGAGCAACCGCAAATCACTTACATGTGACATGTGGCCGTGGTCATTGTAACTCATGGACAGAAAATACAAAAGGTTCATGGGTAATGAGTGGTACATCACTTCCACCAGAAGATGTTATGTATATTAATGACGATTTCACAAAATGCGTAGATTCTGGTGGACTGGTTTTCAAAAGTATGCCTAAAAACGACACAAACACGTCAAATTCTAACGAAAACACATCAGGACAGTCAAACACTAAGACCAAACGAGTTGGTGTCACAAACGGGCTTTATTTGATGAAATTAGACAACAGTGCAAAAATTACACTTATGCCACATAACGCTACTGTAAAGATTCTTCAAGAGAATTATACAACCGCAAAAGGTTATGCTATGGATAAAGTTGAATACAACGGAACAGTTGGTATGTGTGCAAATAAATATTTAAAATAGTTAGGGAAACCTAACTTTTTTATTTGTTTTACTTTTTACCGATTTCGTGCTATCATAATTCGCAAGGAGTGAGATAATGAAAAAAGATTTGGATAAGATTTTATCCAGTACATTGAAAACATATTTTATCATTTTAATTGGAATTGTCGTTGTAAAATTATTCGGATTCGATTACTTTGGATTAGACACTAGCAACGAAATAATCATCATGATAGATAATTTTATAAAAACGTTCCATTTGAAATTAGTATGGTATGCTATTACATTATATATTTACCAATACGTGATATTCAGTATTACTTGTGTTGATAACAGTAAAGCAATGAAATTATACACACTATACACGTTACCAATAGCAATTACCATACAATTGTTAAAAACACAAATTAATGCACCATATTTATTTGCAATTATTGATTTATTATGGTTATTTATGTTTTCTATATTGTATATTAAAATGGTAAAAAGAAATAAAATTGAAAAGTATAACGTAAGTAATTATTGGATATATTGTGTAGTCAATATGATATTTCAATTACTAAGTATGTTTATTAGAAACATAGATATGTCTGTGGATTATAATAACTTTATAATGTCGTTTGTTGGTAATATTGATTATATAATATTATCCATTATGTTTTACACTTACTTTTATTTAAAAGGAGGTAAGTCATTATGGGATGGGGTAGTTTCTTCTTTTTCGCACCTACGGACTTTATTAAGAACTTTGCCAACAAAGTTGCAAAAGTTTTATCTAAATAATAAAGCCAAAAGTAGATTCGATAAGATTTCGGACTGTATTTACATTCCATTGTTCTTACTTTGGAATGTTTTTACTTTATTAGTAATCTTATTCGTAGCAACGTTAAATCATACTTTTGTTGAATGTATTATCATCGCCACTAGTTTTTGGATAAACAAGAAAACATTTGGCAAGCCATTCCACATGAAAACAGCACTTAGTTGTTTTATGGTTTCCAATCTTACATATTATTGTTTGAATAGAATCACGATTCCGAATGGAATATCGTTAATAGTCTCCGTTTCACTTGGTATCGCATTATGTTACATGACAAGCAAATTTGTAAAGAGCAAGAAGTTATACCGTGGTATGTCAATCGAGGAATACGACAAAGTTGTATTACCTTCATATTCTATAAACAGTATCTACTATGAAATTGGTAAATTGTTTTATGTAGACCGTTATAGCGAACAATGGATTGCAAACAAGTTATCCTATTCTATCCCTAGCATTCAAAAGAAAAAGTATGAGTTGAAAAACAAAGTGAAAGGACAATAAAGTCCTTTTTATTATGCTTTTTTATGTTTTATTTTAGATAAAATTATATTAGAAATGAGGTAAATTTATGTTAGATAAGAAAACGTATCTTGCGATGAAACGCGAGATTAAATGTGTTTGTCGCAAAAACCTAAAGGAATTATGCGAAATTATGGAATTTGATGACTTTGAAAAGGAACTACTTTTCAAGTTTTATGATGGCGACACCGTACAAAAGATTTGCATGGATTTATGTATATCGGCTATGACGTACAATAGATATATGCACAAAATATTATCCAAAATATACAATTATAAAAACACCCATTAGGGTGTTATTTTTATTTTGGAGCACCATACCCGAATTGCACGAGTGTCTATTTGATTTGCAGTCAAATCGGCTTCGCTTCTTGCCTAATGGTGCATATTTAAGGGAAGTAATCCCCTTATAGTTTATCACATTTCATTTCACTATCCAAGCATTTTCGGCAATTTTATCACGAGGATCAAAACTGTCATATATTACACCATACTTTGAACAAGTTATATGGCCATTCATTGTTATTAGTAATATGTTGTCTGGATAATCTTCTGCTACTTCCCCCACTGTTTCGGATAAGTATGGAACTTCTTCGTACTTGGTTGATAAATATCTATTTATAAAATTTCTATCATCCATCATAGTACCTTCAAATTGTGCGATGTCGCTAAGGTGTTCATAAACGTCATCCCAACTCTTTCCAGTTGCCATGGAAATTGACCTTACGGTACAATCGTTCTCAAACAATCCTCTAGCATTTGCATTGTAAAATCTATACATTACATCTCACTTATTTCTCTTGCGTATTTTTTAATCATTTCCATTTCTTCTTGCAAACCAGCATCTTCTTTTAGCATATCGAAGAAACAAACGACACTTTCAAGCATATATTTTAGGCTTTTCATAGTATCTTCTTTTGCACCATATCCACGATTATACTGTTCTTTATCTTCTGCATAATCTTGGTAATTACGATACATTTCTTCCATAGTATCGTCGCCATGGTATCTTCCACCACGTCCACCTTCCATGTATCTGCCTCTGGAATCTCTTCTTCTACGTCCATAACTGTCGTCGTACATATCACGACCAGATGAACCTCTACCATACATATATCTCATATTATCCTCCTTCTCTTTCCAATATTCTTCATTTTCGATATCCTTATGAATATCGATTACTTTATATAATATATCAACATTATCGCTTCTAAGACCGTCTTTGATGATTTCATTCATCATTTTTTCGGTTTCTTCTTTGACTTGATGTATTATATTTTTATTTTCGGTTTGTTCCATATTTTCATTCATGGTCATCACCTACGATTTCTTAGTAATTGAGAAATTAGCATTTTGAATAACCGGTACTTCTGTAACAGTTGCCGTTCCAGGTGCTTCATCGCCTGTTAGAATGCTAGGTACTGATTGTACTGTCAACGTAGCATCGCCACGGCAACAAATGCGAAGTTTCTTATCAAATGAAATATTTACATAATCACCGGCGGTTGTAATCTGTGCAATCATCGTTGTTCCTGGTACTAATACACCGTCTTGATAAAGTCCTAAAGAAACTGTTCCTGCAACTGATGATGTAACATTTGCATTAAATGAAACTTCATAGATTCCACCGCATAATATTTTATATAATGGCGAACCTTCATTATGTTGCAACCAACCGTTGCAATAGCAATTAGCACTTCTTGTTCTCAAATCGTCTACACTAAATGGAACACTAGCAGAGTTGCTAGTTAATGCTGTGATAGGTTCTAAAACGCTTTGTATCATATTATCAATCCTTTCTTTATAAAATAAAAGAGATAGGACTTGCCTATCTCAAATTGGTCGATTTCGACCAAATTAGCAAGTTCCTGTAATCAGGTTAGTCTGTTAGACCTATGCTATTAAATTACTGTTCCATTACAACCGCACGTGCTATAGCAACAGTTCGGGTTTGGAACAACGTATGCTGGGATAGGGCAAGCCTTTAATTGGTTAAGTAAGTAAGTGTTTTGTGCTTCTTGGCTTGCTTTCAAACGTAGAGCATTAATTTCGTTTTGTTGTGAAGCAATTTGTGCATTCTTATCTTCGATACGGTTAGCAACAATTTCATCATGCAATGCACGATAATTTGCATTTTGATTATCAATTAAATCTCTAGTATTATTACATAATGTTTGTTGAATAGCATTTGTATTCATAGCCATATTGTAATTAATTCCGTCAATGCCACGTTGTGTTTGGCAGCCGTAATCAGAAATTTGTTGTCTTAAAGTACAGCAACAGTCTGCTAACTGACTAGACAATCCTTGAACACCTAAACGAGTTTCATATCCATTAGTTGTAATGGCTTGATTAATACCACTAAAACCTTGACATAATGTTTGTTGCGTTGCTGCGAAACCATTTGTCATAGTGTTGTTTAGTGCAAACGTACTATCACATATACCATTTGAAATCGTATCTAGTTTTCTATCAACCTGTGCAAAATCGCTAGCCAAAACGTATCCGTCTGTAACTCCACCATAGTTTCCACCGAAGCCACCGCCAAATCCGTTTCTTCCATAACCAAAGATTAGGAAAAGTATAATCCACCAGGCTCCGTTGTTTCCCCAGCCATAATTGTTGTTATTTCTGTTAGTTCCAGTTATTAATGCAACGTCACTTGGGGATAAAGCACCATCACTATAATTCATATTCTGACCTCCTTTTATTATTTTAAATTCCTCATCTTTACCAAAACCCACACGTGTGTTATAATATAAGTGTTCAGTTAAGAAAAAAGGAATTTATATAAATGTATTATTACGGTCTTAACTGAACATTAAACCCCGCAATAGTGCATTTATATAAGTTTCTTTTTATTTTGAGGAGGATATTATGAGAGAAATATTTAAAGACATAAAGGGTTATAATGGTTTATATCAAATAAGTAATTGCGGAAAAGTTAAAAGTTTGAAAAGAAATATAATTTTAAGGCCATCAGTTAACCATAAAGGATATTTGCATGTAATTTTATATAAAAATGGTAATTCTAAAATAGGTAGAATACATCGTTTGGTTGCAGAAACATTTATACATAATCCAGAAAATAAACCTCAAGTCAATCATATTGACGGAAACAAAAGAAACAACAATGTTAATAATTTAGAATGGGTAACAAATAGTGAAAACCAAAAACACGCTTTTAAAACGGGATTACAGACTAATAAAGGTAATAATAATCCACGTGCAAGAAAAATAAATCAATACAATCTAAATGGTGAATTAATAAAAACGTGGAATAGTTGCTATGATATCACCAAAAAACTAGGTATAGATAGATCGTCTATTTGGAGATGTTGTGTAGGAAAATGCCATAAAAGTCATAATTATATATGGAGATATGCTGAATAAAGCATATCTCTTTTATTTAAAATTACTCATAAACTGTGAAAACTCCTCGTCATAATTTCTCCCTTGACCTTTTAATAAATTTCTAGCAAAATTTTCTAATCCTTTTGTATCTCCATTCTGTGCCATTTTTATTAAATTTACGAAAATGGGATTCGTGTTGTTCATGAGTAATTGAGATGCCACTTCTTGTGGATTTTTTCCACCTAATAATGTTTTTAAATTTGGATTTGAATTGTTCATATTAATCACCTTTATCGTCTAAATTCAATTGGATTTCTTTGATTTGTTTTTTTATCGATTTCATTTCATCTTTAATAGTTTTCAAATCTTCACTTGCATCTAATGATTGTATTTTTTTATTCAATTCGTCAGATGTTACATATGTTATTTTTGCTTGATCATCGCTTTCAACAGGTTTATAAATAACAGTTTTACTAGTTCCGTCAGTTTGAATCTTTTTTGTTACAATGGCACTACCGTCAGTTAATGGGAAATAACTTGTACTTCCGTCTAAAGGAATGTCCATTGCTTTTACAACATCAATACTATCGACTGATTTACCTAGTAATCCCATTGTCTGTTGTTGACGTGGTTGCATATAAGGTTGATTGTTAATTGGTGGTGTTTGCATATTTTCCATTGGTTGATACCTTTGAGGTGGTACATAATAAGGGTTATAATTATTGAACATATTCATTCCTCCTAAAATAAAAAGTGCTTCCTTATAACAAATTAATTTATTATTAAGGAAACACCTCCGATAAAGCAGACAGAAAACATTAACTTGTTTTCTGATTAAATTGTATTACTTTTTGAGTATAGAATAATATCAAGTTTATAAACATAAAATATCGTTTTTATAACAAAAAAAAAAGCCAAATGGCTTTTAATCTAAATCATCAAAATCTTCTTTTTCTGCGATTGCATTCCGTGGAGAATCGATTACTTCTCCAGTATCATCATTCACCAGGCTAATTACTTTTTTAACATTGGCGAAAACAGGTAATGTTCCATCTTGTTTTGGTGTTTTGCCTTCTGAATGTTTTACTTCACAAAGTACTTTTTTTCCAATTAATTTTTTAATATCAGTTGCAGTATCAAACTCATCTCCATCTTCTAATCCAAGTGCGACAGAACAAAGTACACTCATAGCAAATAGCGATTGGTCGTTATCAAAGTTATATCTGTTTTGTATTTTTCCACCATCACCATGTGCAAACGTAACAATCATTGCGGTTGGTTTACCGCTAGGTTTTAATTCTGCTCCAGTAATTTCTAATACTTGTTCTCCCTCTGGTACTAATTTGAAATTTCCTTTTAAATTCATTTTTATTATCATTATTAATCTTCTCCTTTTTCTTTTACTTTTGTTAATCTGTATGTAATACTATCTTTCATATAATTTTCATATGTCTTTGGATGGTCTTGCTTGAATAATTTTTCGTCAAATTTCTTGCTTACCGTCCCACTTAATTTATATGTTCCATATTGTACTTTTGTTTCATTTTCACCAAGCAATTCCATCATTTTTTCTTTAATTGAACTTTCCACAGTTTTTAATGTTTTTTCTAAATCATCAAGTGAATTATTCTTACGAATAGTATTAATTTCATCTTGTAAGAAACTTGCATAATTTATCAGAGAATCTAAATCATTATCGTTACCTGGTTGTGTTTCTCGCATGATGTCTAAGTATTCTTTGTCTTTTATTTCATCAAATCTTGGTGAAACTCCATTTTCAATATGATTATTCCACCACTCCTCACAATATTTTATGATATCTTCAAATGTCATTAATTTTCCATTTACATCAACAACAATATCTTTTAATTTCTTAACAACAATGATTGTATTTTTTTCTGTTGGCTTGAATTGTTCAGGATGATTGTAATCGTCATCTTGCAAGAAGGCACATATAAACACGATACGATCAATACCTTTTAAGTAAGCATATTCTGCACCTTGTAACAAATATGTAATTGGAACATTATTGTTTTCCCATTCCTGTGGCTTTGAACTCGTCTTACATTCTATAATTGCCGTAAGTGTTTTCATATCATCTTCTGTACAAACGGCGTCCATTACACCACCGAAAACGTTGCTATCGTTTACAAAGTTATTATATCTATATGTATCAATGTTATTTCCATAGTATTCTTCAATACTCATTGTATTTGGAAATTTTTTTGCAATTAAATCAATAAGTTTTGGCTCAATTGCTTTACCAGCCAAAGTATATTTGGTATCTTCAAACGGTAATTTTACTAACTTTGTAATTTCTGCCCAAGCACCGAATGGTGTTTGATACGGATTAAGTCCTAGAACACTAGCCATTCTATGACCAGTGATTCTAAGTCTTTGTTTTGGTGGTTCATTCAATACAATATGTTGTCTATCTTCCGAATAGTTCCATTCCTTAGCCATTATTTTCTACCTCTTTTAATTTCTTTTTTACTTTTAAATCAATTTCAAGAATATCTGCCGAACTTAATGTTCCGCTCATAAGTTTATTTAATGTTGGTGTTCCATATTCTTGATTACCAGTTAATTCTCTAATTTTCATAATATTTTCGCATACCGCTTTAATATCTTCTTCATCACTAGGTTCTTGTTGAACTTGTTTTACTACTTCTTGCTTAATTTCCTCTTTCTTTTTTTCTGGTACATATACAGGTACTTTTGGTTTTGATTTTTCTTCCGGTTCTTCAATCTCTTCCTCCAGAACATCTTTTGGTGTAAAGTTTTTATAGAACCAATTTCTAAACGCCATTGAACTTGCACTAGCAACCGCTTTGTCAATGGTATCACTACCTTGTGCAATTGTGATATATTCTTTGCATGCTCCTGTTTCTAAATCTGTAAATGTTGCAACAGTTTTAACAGTTGCTACATGAATCGGAAGTGAGTTTGCAGGTTTTGTTAGTTCTTTATCAAATTGAATTAAATCTGTTGTTTCAAATGAGAAGTCAAGACCAACTTCAATTGCTAATTCTTGAATCGCATCATAGAATTGATCAATACTATAATAATCTCCACCACCCAAAATCTTTGGTAATTCTTTATCTAGTACGAATTTTCTTTCTCTTACTCTCTTTCTAAATTCATTTAACTTTTTAAGTAACATAACTTTCATTGTTCTTTCATCATATTCTTTTACTTCTTCCACCTTTTTACTTTCTCCTTTCATTTTATTTACCATGTCCATTAATTTTTCGTTCTGTTCCATGGACGTTTGTAATTTTTGCTCTAACTCTTGTTTTGTAGCCATATCTTTTTCTCCTTTCTGTATGTTATTATTGTAGCATAATATATCATAGTAGTCAATATTTTTTTTGTCATTTTCAATTATTTTTATTAGTTCTTCTTTTTTTGTACTTTTATCAACTTGTAATCCCAAATTGGAAGCAATCTGCAAAAGTTCTTCTTTCTTATATTCTTCAAGTCTTTTAATACCAAGGAAATCGTTTACCCGTTTGTTTGCTAAGTCAATATACCATTCTTTATTAATATCGTCAATCTTACATTGATTTGCATTATCTACTATCGGATTCGGAGGTTGATTCGCCAAACTATCACGTCTACCATCCGGTTTTACTTTTATAATCGCACCACTTGAAATATTACCTGCATAGATACGATTATTTCTTTGAAGTTCAATATCTCCATTTGGTGATTCTTGCACGCATTTTTCATAAGTAGAGCCAAGATGTGATATGATTTGGAAACGAAATATATCATCGCACTTATTAATTGTTTCCTCCGTTGGAATATCAAAAAGTAATTTTTTTAATATTGCTTCGGATACGATCGTCATAGAATTACTTTTCAAATCATCTTTAAATTTGTAATGAAAAACGTGTTTTTCTTTATCCCATGTAAATATATGTTTTCCTGTGAAGTTTCCACCTTTATAGTTTACCTTGTAATCGTTATTTCCAGTCTGTACGATTTCGACGTAATTATTGACATCTCGCATGATTATTTTTACAACTTTATCTTCTTCTAATTCAAGTCCAGTTAGTTTTTGCCAATCGTCGAGTACTTTATGGGCTTGTTCTTTATATTCTTCATCTACTTCATATAAAATTGCATCTGTGTTGCAGCTAATTGTTTCCAATGTTGGTACTGTTTTTAAATCATATATTAATTGTAATATAAATAATTGTCCTGTGGTACATATACTAAATCCTTGTAAATTATCATATAAATCATTGAACTTCGCTCTAAGACCGCCAGTTAAGTGTACGCATTTAGGGGTAACTTAAGACCAGATTTTAAATCATCATTAGTAAGTCCTAAAGGCTTTAAAAAATCTTCTGTTAGTTTTCCTTTTTTTGCTTTCATACGCATAGAAAGCAAATTTACATAAGCATCCTTATCTTGTTGATTTCGACTCGAATAACCGTACAATCTTACTAAATTAGGATAAAGTGAACTCACATCCCAGTTCTCCAAAATACGTGTCATTATTCATCACCCCCATCCTCGACATACTCAAAAGACCATCCAAGATATTTCTTATGTGTTTTGCATGATTCTGATATTCCTCCTCGTTTTGTTTTCACACAAAATATACCTAGTGAACAAGAAAAAATACTATCGAATAACAACACATTATCATCTTTTTTTGCTATTACTTTTTTTGCTTTTATTTTACCTCTACCTTTAAATCTTCCATCATATTCATATTTATAATATTTCTCAGTGTTTTCTTTATTCGTTAACCATTGTAAGTTATCAACTCTATTATTTAATGAGTTATTATCTATATGGTCTGCTATTGGTTTATTTTCTGGATTATGGATAAATGCTTCGGCAATCACTCTGTTAACTCGTCTATAATAATGTTTACCATGAGCTTTTAAATCAACTTGATAATAACCATCTTTTTTTAAAAGTTGTTTTAATATTCTTCCATTCTTAGAAGTACCATTTCTAGGTATTGTTTTTATTCTTCCATAGTTACTACATACATAACAATCTGGAGCATCTACAACTGGTTTCCAAATTTCATTAGGCAAATCTTCAAGATTAAGCCATCTATCAGTATTCACGTCAATATCGATTAATCGCATTTGAAATCACATCCGTTATCATATTTATACGTGGTTAGTTTTGCACCATGTATTCCACCATGACCCAATTGTATCACACATTCATCATACTGTAAAGATGGTGCTATACTTTCGTAGTTTAAATCATTATGCTTTATAACGTCATCTATATAATTTAAGAAAGACTTCGGTATTTTCGATTTATCAACTTGCTTTGGATATACATACTTAAACGGATCATCATGATTCTTTCTTTTTGCTCCCAGTAACACTGATGTTAGTTTCGCATCAGTCAAACTCATTCCATATTTCAAATCCATTTTTCCAAGTCTTGCAATAATATATTTTGACTTATATTTATTTATCAACATTTCAAATATTGGAAACAATGCTTGAACATCACAAGTACAGTAATATAGTACTTCCTCATATTGTTCTTTCGTCCATTTTGTTGGTAAATCAAAAGGAACAGTTGTTTCAGTAATGTTTAACCTTAACGAGCCTTCCAATTCCTTTAAGGATTTCCTAGGAACAATTTCATTGAACAAATCCCACATGATTGGAAGTTCCATATATCCGCAATCAATATCCCAACCATTTCCTCCACCAATAATGTAATCGCTGACATCTTTTATTTCTTCTGGTGTATATCCCGCAAGCAAGCATTTCAATATATACTTATCGTATGCGTTACAGTTATATCCCATAAGAATTGGTTTCTTTTGGTCTAAAAAATTTTGTACGTCATTTGGTAACGAATTATGAAAAACAAATCTTTCTTTTGTTCTATACGATATAAAAACAAATAGTGTATCGTGGGCAAACACTTCACAGTCGAATCCGTATAAGTTATCTAACAATTCATCGAAACTCATTTCTCATCGTCATTTCTTGATTGTTTCAATGTTTCTAACAAACTTTGTGTTAGTTTTTCTGCTTCTCGTTTCTTTTTGCTCGATATAATTATTCCTATTACAATTTCAACGGCAATTGTTGCAACGATTCCTAGTACAAAATATGCCAAATTAGACGGTATCATTATGTACATTTGTGACATCCCTCTTTCTATATGTTCTTCCTTTAATTAGTCCAACACGTTGTTTTCTAGGATTAGTTGGTTCTTTACTAAACCAAATCATTTTTTCTTGTTTTGCACGTTGTTTATAGTATGCTTGTTTTTCTTTATAATTTGTAAATTCTTGTTCCATATTATTTCTCCTTATCTTGTTTCTTATGTTCTAGCATGATAATGCAAATTGCTAACATAATCATAAAAATACTTATGAATAAATCTGTCATACATATATCATCTCCCATCCCTCTTTTTTATATGTTATACGTCTATTATTAAACGCACCATTTTTTCCTTTTAGTATGCTCACGTCGTCATCAAAATCATATACTTTGGCTAACTTTTTATTACCGTACGGTCTTTGGCAACGTCCTACACTTTGAATCACTGTTTTTCTATCTTTTATCGGGCTAGCCATAACAATATTTTCTAGCATCGGAACATCAAATCCTTCTGCAATCAACGAATATGTTGCTAACAAGTATTTATATCGCCCACTTCTAAAATCTTGAACAATTTTTTCACGGTCTTTTTTCTTCATTTTACTATCGATTCTAGCACATAAACTTAGACGTTCTTCAAACCATTTCAATTGGTCAACTCGTTCTGAAACAACAATGGAATATCCTCGTAAGTTTTTACACGTTTCTAATATCAATTTATTCCTATCAAAATTACTCGTTAAATCACTAATCAGTTTTGTATAGACAAGTCTATCAGTAACGTCAAAACATTCGTCAGACGGCTTGTATTGTGTCTTTTTCATATACACTCTGGCTGGTACTTGGAATTGTTCCAACGGAACACGAACAACTTCGTTTCCGTCATAATAACCTACCAGATTATTTTTCTCTTTTTTTAGTTCATATATGACATTACCTAATATTTTTTCTGTTGTCTTTTGCAAACCGTCGGAACGTGATAATGTAGCGGTAAGACCAATTTTATATCGTGCGTTGAAATAATTTATACAAGTTTCAAACATTGTTACGGATTCTGCGTTTGTTGCTAAATGGTGGCACTCGTCAACAATTATCATGCCGAATTCATTTTGTTTTATATTCTCATTTTTAATAACATTTGATAATGTTTGTACGGTTGCGAAAACAATATCTCCACTTGAATCACATTTACCTTCTGTTATAGTACTGGTTGAACATACCAAATTATCTTCACAACGTTGTTTCGCTTGATTCAACAGTTCTTTTGTATGTGTTAAAAATAAGGTATGTTGTTTTAACTCACTTGCACATTGTAATGCTATTTGTGTCTTACCAGTTCCGGCTGGCAAAAGTAATATTCCTGTCATGTATTTTTTCACCGCATTTATACATGGCTCTTGGTATGATCGTAATATGATGTTGCTTTGTATATTTCGTTTTGATATAGACGTATAATCTTCATAATCTTCAATCTTCGGATGTATATTAAATATATCAGAAAAACAACCGATAGGAAGATATATATTATCGTTATATTTTTCATATAATTTTATTGTCCTTGGTGTTTTTCCAAGCCAGAATCCAAGATGTTTCTTTTTCTCGTATTCCGGATTGCTAATTGTTAAAACTTTTTTGCAATAGTCTAATATATCTTTCGTCGGTTGTTGTATTTCTAATACATTAGATATTATTATCTTCATCTAACTCCGTGAAATATGATTCCAATTTTCCAGTTTTCTTGTTGATGATACCATATTCTTTTAGCACTTTTAATGTGTAATCCAAATCGTCAGATAATGATAATTTTGCACTAACTTCTTGTTTAAACTCTTTCAAATCTTGTAATTCTGCTTCTTTAGATTTTTCATAACATTCAATGTTTTCATTTGTAAAATCAGTTCTAACGTCAAATAAATAAAAGTTCGGATGACACTTAGTCACAAACACATGATGGTTTCCATTTTCATCCATTTCTCTTTTATATAAGTCATCCATTTTTGCTTCGAATTCGTTTATCAATTCATTATATTCTTTTACGAACGGATTTTCATTTCGTTCTTCCTCAATCATTTCATCATAATCATTTTCAATTGTTCTCTCTGCTTTTTCGCAATATAATTCTAATAATTTGTTCATATCTTTTTTCTCTCCTTTTTCTTCATTCTCTTTTAACCATATCATACCATCGTGTGATGATAGATTTATTCCATACTTATCGATTGTGATACTTGTTTGCTTTAATGTATTTTCTTCTGCTGGTTCTAACATACTTTTAGTAAAAAACCAAGTTATATCACCAGATGTATCACTCCAATTTTCCAAGCCAATAATATCATCTTGGCTACTAATGCTCCTTATTGTCGCATATCGTCCACATAAATGACGCATACATCGGGTAAATACTATATCAGGTACCTTGATATCTCCATCAGAATCTGTTCCATATTCTCTTTCCATATCATCCCAATCACGGATTCGTACTCTATCTCCTACTTTGAACAGCTAATCAACATCTCCCATCTCTGCTTTAAAACAGTCTTTTTTTAATTCTAAATATCCTTTATTTTCAAATGTTTCTCTACTTCTAATCCACGTCGTCCAAAAAACACCTAATTCGTCTGACTTTATCATGATGTAAATATTGTTTCCACTCCTATGAACGAAACGATCCAATTCATCACGTTTTTTATATATCCCAGAGCCTTTATAATATAATTTGTCGCTAGTTGTATGTTTCGCTTCAATAAACATGCAAGTACCTTTTTTTGCTACAAATATATCGCATATCGTACCATTAAATCCGGTTGGGAATTTGTATGAAAAATATCCTCTGTTTCTGTAATAACCAAGAATTTCTTCTTCCCATTCTTTCCCAACTTCATATTGCTTAACACTCATGTTTTGTACATCCTAACGATTTTATATTTTTACTGTATCTACATTTGATCATAAATTGTTTATATTGATAATCATTTTCAAATGTTTTTGAAAACGTTTTTCCAGTTTTTAAATCTTTAAAGTATCCAATCCACATATTCTTATCCTCGTTCTTTCGTTACTTCTCGATTATATTCTTCCATAACTTCATAAGGAATTCCCAAATGATTATGAATCTTTGCCATTGTTTTTTCTTGTAACGGCTTAAATCTTTGTTTCGTATCAAAGAAATATATAAGTGTACCTGGACAAAGTTCACATATTTCTGCCAGTTTTCTTATTGAACACTCACGTTTTCTTTTTTCCTCAAGCATCATTTTATAAAATTCTGTATTCATGTTTCCTCCTTTGTGTATAATATATCATAATTACTTGAAATAGTCAATAAATATGACTGATTTTGACAATATTTACATATTGTTTTATAATTAAATACGTGCTTGATTTAATTTTAGTCATGCACAGTTTATCTCATTTCGAGGATTACTTATGTAATCCTTTTTTTATTCGTTTAATTTGACAAATATACACATTCCTCTATCTTTTGTGAATGCTTTCTTAACTTTATATTCCACTGTTTTATCAGAAAAAGGTTTATCGAATACGGTTTCGTTAAAATGTTTCGCAAGAACCAATATTTCTTCATAATCTAATCTTGTTTTGAAGTACAATTCATTTATATACTCAAACAATTTATTATCTCTATCACCAACATCGACATGAGTTGGTTTTTTATATGGTTCTTTTTTCTTATCTGTTTTTAGATTAGCATTTTCAAGTATGAATTTTTTTAGCAAATCGTCCATATCAGATACATTTGAATCCGATACCATTTTGTATTTTTTACTGTCTATCGAACTTGGTTCTACGACGATATATCCATCAGTACGAATGTCTATACCTTGATAATTTTCAAACACATTTGATCCGTTTGAAACATTTTTAAGTTCATCGTCAGTATGATATATGACATGAATTCCGCCACTTGGCGTTTCTTGTATTTTTGTATTACAAAAGTCATATAAATTGATTTCAAATGGATAATTAGATATGTCATTTAATATTCTATTAAAACTATCAATTCCATTTTTATTTTCATCGTGGACATCTAAGTCCAAAACAAACAATTCGTTTGGTGTACACGGAAGCCCCCAATTACAATTAGGACAATTTGTGTACCAATAAAGAACTTGCATATAATCTGATGAACAATCGTTTTGCCAATTCTCAATGATTGGCGTTTTCCCATTCGGTGAAACTGGAAAGATTTTTAATCCTTTATCGATGTAATTTTTTTTAATATATTCCCAGTTACTCATTACTTATCACCTTTTCTTTTACTAAGACCATATTTTACAACCAATTGTGAAACACGACCTGGTGTTATATTAAATTGTTTTGCTATTTCACATTGTTTCATTTTCTTATCTAACATTTCTTTTAATGTTTCTTTGTCAATTGTTATTCTATGTTTCTTTTCTACAACTTTATTTTCTATATCCGGTTTATAAGATAAAATATCATTTACATCTTGTTCTGATAATACGCGGTAGTTATAATCACTTTCATTCCATGCTTTTAACGCTTTACTAATTGAATTATATAAAAACTGTCGTCTTTCTTTATTCAATAACGAATGGATATTATCACGATAAACTTTACCAATACTCTGAATTACTTGTACGTGAACTCTGTATGATCTAACTTTTGAAATTTTATCACAAATTAATGCTTTTTGTTCCATTGTTAATTGTTCATCGTTATATTGAATCAGATGTAAATAATCAGATATTTCAAAATCACAATTTTGTTGTTGTTCTGGATTACTATCAATCATATCATCTATTTCATCCAATAATTTTAAAACATTCTGTAATTTTGCTAAAAATAAATTCTTTGTATCATTCATTATATTTTCCTCCTTTCATTAATAATATATCATAATACTATAAAATAGTCAATACAAAATAATAAAAAAGAAGGAATTTTTTTCCTTCTAATTTGCATTGATAAATGGAATTGCACTATCTGTCATTGTTGTTGGTAACTGTCCGTTCCATTTTTCAATAAATTGTTGTGCTATGATTTGATCTGTCAATGATTGTTGCAACAAAGCATTTGCTTCTGCCTCACCTTGTGCCTCAACTTTTTTCTTTTCTGCGTCAATTTTAGCCTTTTCTAACTGATTCTTAGACGTTTCCACTTCTTGTTCTGCAACTGCCTTTTGTTCAATTGCTTGATTATATGATTCGCTAAAATCAAAATTATTAATTGAAACTGCTACACTATTAATTCCATACAATGAAATTCGTTCGTCTAATGTATTATTAATAGCAAGAGAAACATCACTACGTTTTGTAACCAATTCTTCTGCCGTATATTGTGAAATAACTGCCTTGATTGTTTCTTGAATTGCTGGTTCTAACACTGTTGTTTGATAATTAGTTCCAACAGTTTTGTATAAATCAACCGCTTTTGTTCCGTCAATCTGGTAATTGATAGAAACTTTGATGTTATTTACAATTTGCAAATCTTTTGTTGACGTTGAAAATGCTTCCTCGTTTTCATACTTTTGTACCTTTACATTTATTTTTTTCATATCCTCAAAAGGTAGTTTGAAAACAATTCCTGTATCAGTTGTACTGCTCACAATTTCTCCAAATCTAACTTTGATCCCAACTTCGCCAGTTTTAATTGTTGTGAAACAACCGAAAACGTTAAGTAGTAGGAATAAGAAACCAAGCAACATTCTTGGTCTTGCTTTCCACGAAATTGTTTCCGCATCTAAATCGATGCGTACACCTAAAACTAGAACTGCTAAAATTGTCAAAATAACGCTTACAATAATTAAAATCATATCTCATTTCTCCTTTTCTAAAATATATCAAATTATTTCTTTTTAGTCAACATTATTTTTATTTTCTATATTGAATTTTTGCATATAGTATTCAATTGTCCTATTACCATTTCCAACAAGGCTAAAATCTTTTGTTTCGGTATTGTATGCGAAGTAATCACTTCCTTCTTCATATCCTAAAAATTTTCCATCTTCCTTAAAACCAAGCTGTTTTAATTTTTGTAAAAGTTCCGTATCCACTCAATCACCCCCTTTCATTGTTCTTATATTTCTTTTGCACTCTTATTCACAATATTCCTCCATTGGTTCTATTTTTAAATATTCTATTTCATCAGTATATATTTTTGTATGCCAATAATTGTCATATTCACCATCACAATCCATTAAAGTATCAACACCTTCTAATATTATGAAATTTTCTTTCATCGAAATTTTTTCTAAATTATGACCGCCAACCGTTGATCCTGATTTATATTTATATTCATAATAATATTTCATTGTAAGTTCCTATTCTTAAATTAAAGTTTCCTACTTGTTCTATCATTTTATTTTGCAATGCTAATTGTTGCGCTTCTTTACACAATTTTATTTGTGCTTTTAAATAATCTATTAGTTCTTGTATTTTAATTATATCTGGAGTAATAAATTCAACTTTTACTTTTTCATAATCATTTTCAACAGCCCATTTTTGTATATCTGAATATTGTTGTAATGTTTTACCATTATTACGACCGCCACATAATAATCTAATATTACCAGTTTTCATTTATTCCACCTCATAAGCCATATTTTCAAATTGTTCTTTTGTTAATATTTTTGATATTTTCATATTCTTGTTTTTTTCTGAATATCTTTTAATATTAAATAATTGATTTTCATTTTGAATATAATATATATCAATAAAAACCATACTTATTTCATTAACAAAATCTTTTATTAATAATATATCTCCTAATTCTATTAAATCCGTTACACTAAAACTAGCATTTAAAACATTTTTCTTTGATACCCAACAAACATTGTGACTATCTTTATCAATTCTTATTGTTCCATATCTTGTATCTTCTGGCAAGTCAACGATTTTTCTAATATATTGAACCCCATTTTTGTCTTTAAACCGAATATACATTCCTACTTCTAATTTCATAAAACATCAATCCCACTTTCTTTTACTTTTATCGTATCTCCATAAATGCAATTTATTATAGTACATTTCATAAATGAACCTTGCTTTCTCATCGATTGTTTTCTTACATCTTAAACAAGTTCCAAACTTCCTAACATTTTCTTTACTGTTATTGTATGAACAATACGGACACACAACAAATTCAATTTTTTTCATTTCCTTTTTCAATTTCACTCACCCTTTTTATTTCAAAATTTTCTGGATGCTTTAATTTCTTTTTCATTTTTAAAGCACCTTTCATATCATAAACTGTTGCCTCATCGATATATGGTGTATAATGATTCAAATTCAATCGTTCATGACGTTTTAAATAAACATTATTCGCTATATGTTTTATCACGCATTTCATCGTATTTTATTCCTTTCTGTATTATTCTTAATTTTCTTTGCAACATTACGTATTTTCTGCAAACATCGTAATAATAGTCCAACAATATTGTATAGTGTTTCTGTAACAATTCCAAATCGTTTGCTATATACGGATTCGATATAACATCATCGATATCTACTTCCCCTATTGTATCTCTAAATTCATAATCAAATTTTTCTTCATGATACGGACAATTTTTGCAATGGCTATCCAAATCCGTATTGAGTATTTCTGGTATTAATGTACACATTAAATCAATCCTTCACATAACATTTTATCGTGCCACTTATCATATTCATCAGGTTCACAATTATTCTCCAAGTATTCATCTTCTTTCAATTCATTATAGCACTCTTCACAACAATGTAACAAACGACCATCCCAATTTCTTACAACTGGTAATTCTTTATCATCTTCTGGTATAAACAATTCTCCACAACATTCACATCTTCTCATGCAATGGATCGTATCATCAATTGTCCAATTATCTCCATTAGCCTCTACCATTTCCTCATGTAATTTTTTAATTTCTGAAAATTCATAATCTTTAATATCTTTTAATTCCATTTTTATCATTCCTTTCTTCATGATACTAATATACCATAATATAATAAAATAGTCAATACTATTAATAAAAAAAGTTAGAAAATTTTTCTAACTTAATAAATTTATGATCGTATCCTTTTGAATACTTTCAACAGACAAATCAATATCAACTGGAACTTCTCTTGGTACTTTTGTTTCTGTGCCTAGTTCATCATATACTGTATCATATACTGTTACAGTTGGTTTATCGGTCAAGATTGCTCCTGATTCTTTCAACAAATTATTCAATTTCAATTGTGTTTTGGAATATGCTTGTAAATAATCGAATACTCCCATTGTTATTTTATTTCTACTTGACGTTGATACACTAAGTCCTGCTGTAAAATCATTGAAATAAAATCTAATAGTATCTCCAATGACGATAAATCCGACAATCTTTTGTCTTTCTGTATTCTTAACAACCATATCTACTTTTTCCAAGATATTGTTTGGATTAATTACATAGTTTCTTCTAATATCTGGTTGAAAATTATCAGATTTTGCAATCACAAATTCAAATGGAACATCTTTGCTATTATATGTGAACATGTTACATGTCACTAAGAATGCACTATGTCCATAGTTCTTTCCAACATAGAACAACTCTGTCGCACCGTTTGGTAACTTAGCATCTGTTATATCTCCACTAAACAATATATTAGATGAACTACTTCTATAACTAGCATCCCATCCGAATACTTCTGACTTATTCATTTGTTTTAAATCCAAATCAACTCGTTCTTCTGTTAATGTCCTAAATGTATTTGAATATGGAATAGTAGAACCATATCTTTCAAGATTTTTCCAATGTATTCCATAGACCATATCAGATTCCCTTGGTACTTCCAAGTATGATCCTTGTGGAATATTTCCAGAAAATTGTTTTTCACTTGTAGGTGCGGAATATGTTACGTTTGATGGAATATAAATAGTCTTTCCTTTTACTTTTTCGGAAACTCTATTTTCTAGATGTTTTCTGACAATTTCTGTTCTCTTAACAAGTGTTAAAAATCTATTTTCTCTTCTTTCATGTTTTAACGTACTAACATATGACTTTCCGTTTCTAATACGATAAACAATATTATCATTTCCACCTAACGCATAAAGCATGGCATTTAAGATACGAATTTCTCTGAAAATCGTTATATCATCAAGTTTTTTAGTTAGTTCTTCATCAGAAATTTCTACTTTTTCATCTGTTAAACAATCTAACACGTTCTTAGGAAGTGGTTTATGATTATCATCTGCTAGTTTTCTAAGTTTATTTATGACACCATTCAATTCTTTTCTAGTAGAACTTTTTTCACTTGTATTTTCATCACATTTTTTTACTTTTAATGCTAAGAATAAATTCTTATTTCTTAAAAATATTGATGATAACTTTTCATAGCCTTTTGGTGTTTTTGTAAGATATGATTGAATCATTCCCAATGCCAGTTTTTTATCACTTTTTCTAACCATTTCAATCATTTCTGAACTTTGTATTTTCAAAGTACTTCCAGTTAATTTGAACAACAAGTATTTGAAAAATTCGTCTGGATTACGAGGCATGATGTTATATTTATCATACAACGTTATCTTAACTTCTCGGTTCTTGATTTCGTCAAATCTATCTTTATCGATAAAATCTGATAATACCATGATGTCTTTTACAGTTTGTTCTGACAATGCGATTCCACTTGTAAGTAGATTCATTATTTTATCAGTCAATTCTTGTTCTGTATATGGACGGATTGAAATAAATTCAATTTGTTCCGCATCAAGTTCTGGAATTTCTAACTTTTCTTTTGGAATATATACCAAATCACTATCATACATTCCTAACGATTCGAAACCATAAGTTGTAATATAATGAATCATTTGTTGTGCAATCAAATCTTCAATTGGTGCGTTTTTTACAATCTCAAAATCTTTGTGAAATGTTTGATTCCATTTTTCACCGTTTTTTCCATACATTTCGATTGCATTTTTTACGGTTTCTTCATCTGCCGTGCTAGGAATCAATAGTCCATACTTTAAAGCATATTCGTTGATATTATCTGATTTTTCTCCTAAATATCCTTTAAATAATCTTAAAATTTCTTTTTTCATTTTATCTCATTTCTCCTTTTTATTAATGTGTCGATAAGTAACAAAATAACCCAAAATTATTTGCCTACTGGCGAAATAGGAACTTACTATGACACTTTTATATAATTTTAAATACCGGTGAGTAATCTTATCACTTAACAGGTAATCGCTCTCAAAGCAAAATAGGAACTCACTATGGCATTTTTATAAATATTAGTACCTGAAACTAATTTTCAGTGATGGAGCGGTATTTCCCGCAGTCTTAAGGAAGTTTCTATGACACTATATTTTTATTTTATGGCGAAGAGTAATAACCATTCTCCATTACTATTTGTTATAAAGGAACTCTTTATGCCAAAATATAATCAAAATATAAGACGGATAGTAATACACTAGACCACTATTAACCTTTCGGCTAATTGATGGAGTTGAACCATCAGCGTTGGTTATCAGCCAACAAAATAGGAACTATCTCTGTCTATGTATAGATTGTATCATAGTATAATTTAATAGTCAATAGGTTTTTATAAAAATTAATCATTCGCATATATAATTTGTTCTTTCACATGGCTCGTTACGATTTCTATGCGATCTAGCATAAAATGTAGCACCTTCACAAGGATATTCCAGATATGTATATGGATAACAGTTTTCACGATTTTCTTTTATACGGTTCATCAATGTTGCAAATAGAACACAAACAATAAACACAATAGCACAAATAATAAGTATTTTTATAATTCTCATATAATAATATCTCCTAATCCAAGTCAGACCATATATAATCTGATAATAAATTTCTGAATATTGCTTGTAAAACATTAACAACTATACTATTACCAGCTTGTTTATATAATTGTGTATTGGAATTAACTTTTTCTGCTTTATCAAAATCTTCATCATCAAATCCCATAAGTCTCCAAGTTTCCTTTGGTGTTAATTTTCTTATTCTTAAATTATTAGTTACGCAACCAATATCAGGGCTTGTTTTTAATGTTGGTATCATTTCTTTTTGAACTGTACCTCTTTTTTTATCTATATTTGATATATAAACACCGTTACCGTCAGTTGCTTCTAAATAACCTTGTTTAGTAGCATTTTTTATTAATAATGTATTTCCACTCAAACTAGTAGAACCTATTTTTGTTGTTAAACAAGGTGACAATCCGTTTTTTCTTATTCTCAATCCTTCGTCATATCGATAGTCTGCAACTACACATTTAGGATCTTTCCAATCCCTAGCACATAAAGTATCACAATATTCTTTTTCTTGGATACGTCTATTGTTCTGATGAAATGTACTACATCTTATTTTTTCAATTTGTTCATCACTCAAATAGTATTTTTCATCAACATCATCCTCAAGGATGTCTTTTAATTTTAATTTTAACTCTTGTTTTGGTGGGAAAATAAAATTTAATTTTTTTATCTTTCCTTGTTTTTCTAAATCATTTAATATATCTTCACACTTTTTATACATATATCCACCTGTAACCTTTAACACTTCTTCGTTTTCCTTTACAACACTCACATATACTAGAAGTACTTATATTATTTTCCCGTCCAGCATCACTCATAGATTGATAAATGGTTTTTACACCATCTTTATCTATTCTAGCCACTTTTACTCTTGTTACGGTTATCATTTGTTCCACGTTTTTATGTTTTTCAGTTGCATATTCTTTTTCTCTATTTTCTCTCCAAGTAACTATTCTCATATTATCAAAAGAATAACCCTTACTATCGTCTAACCTATCAATAGATGGTACATCATCACTATTATAATTATTTAATGTCCAATTTTTAAAAAGAGTTGTAAATTCATCATAATAATTATCAATAATCCATTTTTCTAAATCCCACCTATCAAAAGTCAAATCTCTTCCAAATTTTACTCTTTCTCTTTGTTGCATTCTTTTATAATGTGTATTAAACCAACCTGTCAAGGTGTACTTCGTTTTATTATATAATTTTTTATCTCTACTGTTTCCCATCTTCTCTCACTCCTATAATAAAAATACGTTCTCTATGTTGGGGAATAGGGTCTGGATATCCTACTTCACAAGCATTTAACACATCCATAGTTACTTTATAACCATTGTCATTTAAAAAACTCAAATATTCCTCTAGTTGTGGTCTAAATCTTTCAGATAATATATTTTTAACATTTTCAGCGATTACATACTTGGGTTTTAACTTACTTATAATTCTCATCATCTCATACATTAATCCACTTCTAGTTTCACCTTTTATTATACCAGTTTGTTTGCCAGCTAGACTAATATCTTGACAAGGAAAACCACCACATAATAAATCAATATCTACATCTTTATCCCATTTGCAAATGTCTTGTGGTTCAAAGTTTGTATTATGAATAGCATTAAAACTTTTTACTGCATACTTATCTATTTCCACATAATCCACAATCTCAAAATCTATCCCTAATCTTTCAAGTGCTTTACTACAAGCACCTATTCCACCGAAAAGTTCTAATATTTTTAAAGTTTTCAAATTTACACCTCCTCAAACACAGTTTATCTCATTTTTCATTTTATAAATCAATCATACTTCATTTCCCCAGCAATCCCATCCATCTGCTTGTTGCCTGGCAAATAGTTCGATCCGTGGTAAATCTCCAAATAATTGCACGATTCTATCTCTAGTTTCGTCTGGTTTTCTGCTATGTTCTCTTATTTTTGATAATATTACTTGATGAACACTTCTGCTAACTCGTTTTAAAGGTTTTCCTTTTGTTGCTAACAAACATAATTCGGCATTCGCTCGAGTATAATGCCCCATACCCCAAAATAAACTGTTTTTTGTTTTGTTTTGTTTTATCCAAGTAAAACCAATTGTTTTATATTTGAATCCCCACACATCTATTACTTTCAATCCTTCTTGTAAGCAAGGTGCTGTAACCCACAAAAATAACACACAATCTTTATCGGATATTCTATCTATTGGTAAATCGCATATATCGTTGACATCCATAGTTTTATAATGGCTTTCTGCAGTCCTTCCCGTTCCATTATTTTTTGGCCATACTTTATACGACCATGGTGGATCTGCATAAATTATCTTATATTTTTTGTTGGTGTTATAAATGTCAATTTTCATTTTTTATTCCCTTTCATTTCTTCCTCTAACTGTTCTTTTGCTTTTTTAAATATATTTATTACAGCATCTACATGTGCTAGCAACAGTTCTTTATTACCGTTATCAATTTCATATATACAAGCAATAGAATCAGGATTTGCATTAGTACTCAAATGATTGATGATGATACTCTTTGCGACATCTAATTCTTTATTCATTTATTTCACCTCTTTTCCACATATTTTTTTAAACTACCCATCAAACACTTTTCACCACAACACGGACATTCTATTATATATGTAAAACAATACACCTCGTTAAAATCATATGATACTGCTTCCGTATCTGATTCAGAAAAAATAAATTCACAACCACATTCATCGCACGTTGTAACATACATCTCGTGGTTCGGATCTATACCATTTTTAATTATCTTTATCATGATTGCTCATCACTTCCTTCTTGTTCATGTTCTACTTTATATCGTTCAACCAAAGATTGAATCAATTCGTTTATTTTATCTAAACCAATATATCCGTATCTTTGAAATTCTTTCATTAATTCATTGTGATGATATTGACCAACTCCGTCGTAATGCTTTATGTGGTAATCTTCGTTTTCATAAACTTTATTACAAATTGTTTTTTCAATGTTTTCATATTCTTTTTTGACATTACTAAGTTCGTTTTCTAAGTTTTCATTTATATTTTCTAACATTAATTTATCTTCAATCAACTCTTTGTAATCTTCTAATGATATATAAGCATATCCAATTTTATTTTCCATATCTTATTCCTCCTCTATATTTATATTTTCTGTTCCTAAATACTCATCGGTTATTTCTCTATATGTCTTATCACAATTATCATCATCGCTTTTGAAATCACGATAAATTAGAAATATAGAATCATTTGTGCATTTCATATCAACGTATTCTGCATCATTTTCTTCTAAAAATTTATTAACATCTCTATCAGTAAATTGGTAATGTTCGAATCTTTTAACTTTTATATTGTCCATAATTAAATTCCTCCAATCCATTTTAAATTAGATAAATAATTTGTACTATTTTTAACAATTTTCGTACCAAATCTCGGATACAAAACCTTTTCGATAACTTCATGATTTATCTTAACCTCTGGTCTAAAATGTGTATAACACCATGTTGAATATTCATTTTTAAAATCTTGCAACTTAATTCTGTCTTTAACGGCTACGTTTCTATCGACAATACAAGTTTCATTGATAAAGTCAACAAGACTATCGTAAGGCTCAACATAATCAGTTTCAATAATATTATCATCCGAATATTTTTCATAAGGTTTTCTTTCAAGTTTATTTTCTTTTTCTCGATAAACTAGAAGTACACCAAGTTCACCAATATATTTCATGTCTACATATTCTGCATCGTTTTCTTCTAAAAACGCATTTATTTCATCACTTATCCACATAGTATCTTTAAATCTTTCAACTTTTATATCTTTCATAATTATCTCCTTTTCATCCAATATTTTTGTTTCCCATATTCATCAAATGTTATGGTACTATCAACTCTTATCCAGTCGTCAAACTTATTCATATAACGACTAATCATTTTAAAATCACTTTTATTCGCATTCCTTTCTATTCCACGAAAAGCCTCCTTCCAAATCATGCGTGAGCAAACCTTATCACCGACTGCTTTTTCTTCCAAAAATCCTTGTAACTCACTAAGTCTAGGATCTTCAACCATACGTTTATTTTGCATTTCATCAACGATATCGTTATATTTTTTTGGAATCGTCAAATAAAAATTATCCTTATCATTTTTCATAATGCAAAGTGCCTCACGCCAGCATTCTAATATATAGTTTTTAACGTATTCTTCTTCATCATAAAGTTCACCACGTTCCAGTCCGACTTCTACTGGCAAGTATCTTCTATTTCCGGTATCATCTGTCAAAAACTCATAATCGTTTGTCGTACCAATAAAAATACATTGTCTAGGAGCATTTGACACATGCTTATCGTAAGGAACACGATATTTATCCACTTGTCTAGTAATAAATGCTTTTAACGCCTGCACATCTTTCTGACGAACCATAGCAAGTAGTTCCGAAAATTCACAAATCCAACCACTTTCCAAGCATTCTATACCATCGTTTCCATCAACAGTAGTAACCTCTCGATAATAATTTGCATTAAGTGCCAGCCACATAACGATTGTCGACTTTCCCGTTCCCTGTTTCCCAATCAATATTGGCATATAATCAAACTTGACACCAGGTGTATAAAGTCTAGCGATTCCGCCATAAAATATCATTCTCGATACTTCACGATAATATTCTTCATATCCTGGCTCACTTATATCGCACTTTAAAATGTCTTTCAAAAAATTATCAATTCTTTTAACCCCATCCCATTCTTTATTCTCAAGCAATTCCTTTAGAGGATGATATTTATGTTCTTGCATAACAATTTTAAGACTTTTTTCGTATTTTTTATCATTATATAAACCATAGTTTTTCTCAAGGTATCGTATAACATTCGCATCATCCGTATCCGTCCATGGTCTAGGACTTTTCCCTTCTTCATGATATTCATATTGGTTGCTAAATTCGTTATACAAGTAGATATTTTTTAAGAAATTGTCATTTTCCATCACAAGAATAAAGTTATCAATTGTGTTTTCAATATTAACACCATCTGATTTTGTCGTAAGTTCCATTTTCCACGTTTCATCATCTTTATACCTTATTTCTAACATTCTGCTTTATTCTCCTCTACTTCGTCAAAATAATAGTCAATCTCATTTTTATCATCCAAGACTTTCACAATCATATATGCAAGCGGTTTCTTACACGTATTATGACCGTTAAATATATTGTATAAAGATACCACTGTGTATCCAACCTCTTTTGATAACCATTCAACTGTTTTTCCATTTAACAGTTCCTTATACTTTTCTGTTTTAAATCTATACACCTTATCACCACCTTATCTTTCTAATGTGTATCCATCATACCATATAAAATGAATTAATTCAAGTATTTTTTATAATTTTATAAAAGTTTTTTATTATGTCAAGAAAATATAAAATATTTTTGTTTCCATGGTTTCTCTATGGTTTCTAGTTTGGTTTCCCTGTTTTCCCCTTATTTTATATATATTTTCTTTCTTATAGAAACGAAAGAAACAATAAATATAATAAAAATAAAAAAATAATAAAGGATATAAGGTATATATAATATATAAAAAAATAAATTGTTTAAAACGTTCGTTTCCGTTTTTTCGTTTCCATAGTGATTTTTTCCTTATTTTATAAGTGTTTTGAGAGAAACGATACTTATGAAAATGGGAAACGAAGAAACCATGGTTTCTATTTCTTGCGATTATTATAGTGTAATTTGATATGTTCTGATTTATTATTTTTAATGTGGACGTGGTACTTGATTATTTTCTCGTATTATGGTATAATATTGTTAGTATTTTAGAGATTGGAGTTGTTGTCTGTGGCTGGTGATTCATTACAACTTACAGAAAGAGAAAAAGAGGCTACCAAACCGATCAGAGGTAATGCGTATAATAATAAATCAAGACAGTCATATATGGCTCAACCTAATGTTAAGGAATTTAATAGAGTTATGGTTAAGAAAGCAATGCTAGGTCGCCCTTTTAAATTCGATAATGTTGAAAAATTGGAAAAAGAGATTACGGATTATTTTGAATTATGTGATAAAACTGATACCGTTCCAACCATTACAGGTATAGCAACTTGGTTGCATTGTAATAGAGATACTATATATGCACATGCCAATAATCCTAACTCAATTTTTTCCGACGTTTTCAAAAATGCTATCAATACATGCCATTTATCACTCGAGAATGGTGCCGTAGATGGTAAGGTTAATTCAGTAGTTTATATTTTTATGGGAAAGAACTATTTTAATTTAGAGGATTCCAAAAACATCACAGTAACCCCAGCGACTACGACTATGGCAAATTCACAGGAAACTATGGACGCGATTCAGAAACAGATCGAAGAAGAAAACATACCTAATGCCGACTTTCATGAAAAATCGTAGCGACTTTGTCGACTTTCGACTTTCACCCTAGCGACTTTCACAAAAATTTTCGCATAGGCTAGCGACTTTCATACATACACATGTTTAAGGAAACAATTTTTCTATTATACATATATTCGATGATACATTTGTTCAAAAACAGTAAAATAAGCCGTTCTAAGCCGTTTTTTATGTGTTTCCGATACAATATACTAGAACGCTAAAAAAGTCGCTAAAAACGGTATAAAAATAGGCAAAAATAAGGTGTTTCCGTTGTCTTTGTTGTTTGGAATAACTAAAAAATGATTGTTTTTGATTTTATTAAAACACTAAAAAACGCGTCCTAAGACACGAAAAATATATCATAATGTTAACTATTGCATTATAAAAAAGTCCGTTATAGTGCCTTAAATCGCGTCATAAATAAGATATGATCACGGCTTATCTGTTGTAATCTTATTTTTTGACATAAAAAAAAAAGAGGAAATTAATCCTCTAAATTTATTTTATAATTATAATCGCATGAAGCAGAATCCTTTTCCAGATAATTTTTAACCATTTCTAATTCTTTGATATCGAACAAACAGTCGTCTTGGAATGATTCGCTTATATCAAAATTGCTATAAAATATATCATGCGTTAAATAATACGCTCGATCAGCTGGATATGCTTTGAATTCTATTGTAACAGTAAAATATTCTCTTTTCATGTCATCCAAATTCTTTTCAGAATAATTTCTACTAGTAGAATAGTATTCAATTTCACCTGAATCGTGACCATCATCCCAGAAACCTCTGTATTTTCTTTCTTTTTTCATATTTTTTATTCCTTCCTTTTTTTTTTTATTTTTGATTGTAACAAGCGGCAATCAATACCGCGATTGGGAATAGTAATATTATTGCTATTATCTTAATTAGGTTCTTCATTAATAACATCTCATTCCTAATAGCCACGCGTAACCGTTTTTTCCGGTTAACGAAATGGCTTGACAATTTTCTTCGCTTGTAAAAATACCTTTTCCGTTGATCAATCTTTGAATCTTTCGCATCTCTGTTTTATTAATGCTATAGCTTTCGTTTAGTATGATGTAGTTGTCTTTTTCTTCTGGATTATTTAACGATTCGCAGAAGTTATCATTTTTGAATGATTCAATAAATTTTTTAACTTGTAAAATAAATATGCGATCTTTGCTATACGGATCATTTTCTACATCTTTATATTTTACGATGTCAATTGATATATCTTTGAATCTATCAAGTTGTTTTTTTGTTGCATTAATAGGCATCACGATAATCGAAATAGAATTTGTGAAAATGTACTTCCCGTCAAGTTCGTATATTTTTTTGTGTTTTGGATCTCTTAGGAAATAAGATTCTAGATATTTATTAAATGTTTTCATTATCTACAAACCTCCACAAATGCCAGTCTGTTAACTTCTTTTAATATTTTTTCTATATTTTCATCGCTAACTTCTAGCATCCAATCAAAGTTGATAACGTATCTTTTTCCATCATCTGATGGTTTAACAGTTGGATTATATCTTCCGTAACAGTTACCTTCTTCGTCAGTAACGTAAACATCGGCACAAAGATAACTAGTATATAATTTTTTTGTAAATCCGTGTTCTTTCCATAACATTGGCAAAGATCCCTTTGTAAGTTCTGGAAATACTTTTGTAATTTCCACTACTATTTTTTCACCCTTTTTATTTTTGTCTTTGAATTCATAAAAAGCTCTTGTTTCGCACATTTTTTTAATTTCGAAATTTCCCATAATTTCCTCCATCCGCTTGGCAGCGGTTGCCTTTTGATTGGTAGCATAACCAATTCTTTTTATTTATGTATTTATTATATCATAATATTCCAAAATAGTCAATAGTTATTTTATATTTTTTTACTTAAAAGATTCGTAATATGCTTCTAACTCCGCATCGCCACATACCCAGCAATAATAACCTATACTTTCATAATATTCTTTTTTTGCTTCGATTGTTTCACCTGGTGCGATGTGAACTTCGAAAGACATGCAGCCGTAACATCTGTTCCATACCATCAAATGTTTTTTCATTTTATTATCATCCTTCCTTCATTTTGTAATTATATTATACCAGATTATACCAAAATAGTCAATAGTTTTATAAAAAATTTTTTAATTTTCAGCAATTCCAACGGATCCAACAATTAATCCAATCATCAAGCCTATAATTAATATCTGTGATCCGTTGAAGTTGTTTATATTTTCACCTATCAAGTATACTACAACAGTGCAAGTTGTTAGCGTAGCGATTTTTTTTAATAATAATTTAACTGATTTTTTTAATCTTAACACTTTTCTTTTTTTCATTTTAATACCATCCTTTACTATAATAATAGTATAGCATAATATATAATAATAGTCAATAATAAATCGCTATTTTTTTAAGGTGGGGGGGGGGGTATATATAGAGAGATTGCCTATTTTATATTATATTTTATAAAATAAATTTTATTTTTTTGTTTTTGA
>CALUPN010000002.1 GCA_944322625.1 Candidatus Gastranaerophilales bacterium
GGCAGGTCTTGCTGATCATATCAAGATAGGAGACGATACTATTATTGCTGCTCAAGCCGGAGTTACTAAGAGCTTCCCTGCTAAATCAATTGTTGTAGGTGCTCCTGCTGTTCCGAGAAAAGAATTCATCAAGCAGCTGAAAATTATTAAGGATGCCGGTGATTTGATTGCAAAATTTAAAAAATATGAGCCGCTTCTACGTTCTTTCGAAGAAGGGGTAAATGAAGGGGTAAATGAAAACTTAAATCACGGTGCAAAGGTATAGTAAGGTATAATGGGAACAATTAAAACAGAGATAAAGACATCGGGACGTGGGCTTATGAAGAATAAGCTTTGTGAGGTTACTATAAAGCCTTCTGTGAGCGGCAAAATCCGTATTTTTTCTAAAGGTGCCGATAAACCTTTTGATGTCTGTATTGAAAATTTGTACTCAACAGAACATTGTGTAACGTTATGCAGCAAAGAGCACCGGACTTTGCTTGGAGATTACAAATATAAGGTGATGCTTTGCGAGCATTTTGTTGCGGCTTGTGCTATATGTGGAATTGATTCTATTGATGTTTATCTTTCAGAAGTAGAGATGCCTATTTTTGACGGCAGTTCTAAAGTATGGGTTGAGTTATTCAGAAAAGCCGGAATAGAAGGGGTAAATAGAGATTTATATACGATAGAAGAGCCTGTTTATTACCTTAACGGCAAGACGAGTCTTATTGTTGTTCCGGATAAAGAGCTTAGGATTACTTATGCTGTTAATTATGACCATCCGGATTTGACTGAAAGATGGGTTACGATGGATAATAAAAACCTTGAAGAGATAATAGAAGCAAGAACTTTCGGTTTTTATAAGGATTTGAAGAAATTCCAGATGCTCGGGTTTGCAAAAGGGGTTACGATTGATAATACAGTAGGACTTAAGGATGAAGGATTTACTACGGAATTAAGGTCTGAAAAAGAGCCGGTTAAGCATAAAATTCTGGATTTAATCGGAGATTTTTATTTAACGGGAGTTTCCCCTTTGAATATGAGGGTGCAGATTCTTGCAAAAGAAGCCGGACATGCAGTTCATGCGAAAGTAGCACAAATATTGAAAAACAAGTTGGTTAAAATATAAAGGAGAGGATTTATGATTGAAGATTTCAAAGAAGGAGAAGTTTTATCATTTGATACAATGCAGATTATGGAAATGATTCCGCACAGGTATCCGTTTTTGTTAGTGGATAGAATTACAGAATGTATTCCGGGCAAATATGCTAAGGGATATAAAAACCTTACAATGAATGAGGAATTTTTCCAGGGACATTTCCCGGGTAATCCTGTAATGCCCGGAGTTTTACAGCTTGAAGCGCTGGCTCAATGCTCAGCTCCGGTTCTTATGTGTCTTCCTGAATATAAAGGCAAATTAACTCTTTATGCGGGAGTTGATAATGTAAGGTTTAAAAATATTGTAAGACCGGGGGATAGGTTTGATATGGTTATTGAACTGATTAAAGCAAAAGGACCTATCTGCAAGAGCCACGGAACGGGTTATGTCAACGGTAAGGTCTGTATAGAAGCTGATATGACAGTTGCATTAAAATAATTTAAGCAAAACATAAAAAAAGTACCGGTTTTCTGACCGGTATTTTTTTGTGTAAAGTTATGAATATACAAACGGCGGACCGTTTTTGATTTCAAAAAGAATATTATCAGCTATGATTTTAAGTTCCTTCGGTGATTTTCCGTCTTGTTTTTGTTTCATAAATTCTTCACATAAGGGCTCTATAGCGGATTCTTTTTTTGCTTTAAAATTCCTTAATTCAGTTGATACGAGGCGCTTTTGAAGATTTAATTCAATATCGGCATTATATTTTTTTACCTGAACGTCTTTAACAGCTTCCGCCGCAGTTTTTCCTCCGTAAGCCAGTGCTGAAATTCCCGCTATTCCGAAAAATAGGTTTTTGAATTGCGGGTTTTTAGGATTCATTAACCAGTCATAGAAAAAAGACAGGTAGTCATTTACGTGTGAAAAGTATGTGATTTTATTTCGTCCGGAACCGCCCATCATCGGGTTAACTTTTTCTGTTGCCTGATTCATTACATCTTTCAGGTGATTAATATATTCTGTTTTTTCGTCAGCGTTGAGATTCATTTTATTAATTGTTTTTTCGACTTCTTCCGGACGGGCATAAATTGATTCAAGCATATTCTCTATAAGAAGTTTATATGCTTCTTTCCCTTTTACTATTTCACCTTTATGTCCTTCAAGGTTTTCTATCGGTTTTCCGTTATTAAAATCTTCTATTACTTTATCAAGTCCTTTTTTAGTATTTTTAATACCTTTTGATATAAATTCGTCACTTTTTCTTATATTCCTTGCTGAGAAATATCCCAGTCCGAGTATGCTTAACAAGGTAAATCCTCCAAGCAAAAATAAATGCCTGTAATTTTCAGAAGTTTTTTCATCTTGATTTCCTTTGAATGCTAATTCTTCAGAGAAATTTCGAGCTTTAGTAGAGAGCATGCTTCTTATAATTTGTATTTTCCCGGAGAAAGCCTGTGTTTCAACTGCTATAAGGTTTTCTTGCAGATTCTTTTGAATATCTGCTTCTTGTTTTTTTACCCAAACATCTCTGAACCCGTCTATAAAAATTTTTCCCATAAAAGCCATAGACCCCAGTGTTATAACTCCTAGCGATGCCAGTATGGTTTTGCGGTTGGGTGATTGAATCATACTGAAAATGCTTTGGTGGATTTCATTATTTATGCAGTGATTACGCGTGATTCCAGGTAGCAGATACTCTTTTGTGCTTTCCAATTTTCCTTTTGAAAACTTTTTCATCATAGCAGTGAATCCGCCTAAAAGAGCCATTACTCCGATAGTTGCCGTACAAACAGGAATAAGCGGGTTATGTTTTTTTTCTTCTTTTTCAAAAAGTTTGGGAGGTAAATTGATTTCTTTATTGGAAATAACAAGTGTGTCGCAAGTTTCATTAAGGGGGGTAAATGTGTTTGTAGAACTGTCAAAGCTTCCTGCTTTTATACCTTCAAGCAGCGGGTCTTTAACGAATGTATTAACGATTACTCCTTCTTTAATAAAAGTATCATTGCGTTTTTGAGTATTAGTCATATTTTTCTGGTGCCTTGAAGTTTCAAGATCCTGGTTTATCTTCGGTATCATCCTTTTTCTTTTCCCTAATCTTTTGTATGAATTTTTTTAAGTTAAAAATTTTCTTATCGTCATCAACTTTTGTATCATCGTCTTTTGCATTATCTTTTTTGAAAATTTTAAATAAATTTTCAAATTTAGATTTTATCGAACCTGCCAATTCTGCGGCCTTTTTTTCGATAAAAGCTTTTGCTTCTCCGAAAATGGCATTTAACTTATCTTGAATGTCTGTAAATTTTTGTTTTATCTGCGATAGTTTGTCCGCAATATTAGAAATTATATCGGGTATTGTACTGATTTTATTTATTACCGGTGCAATGATATTAATAATTGTATAAGCAACAGGTTTGAAAATAAAGCTGTTTGAAATTTTATTTGCAAAATCTATCATTTTTTGTGCCATTTTTTCAAGATTTTGCTGAAATTCTAATACTGCTTGTGCGTGTAGTTTAAGATTATTTTCATGGTTTTCAATTCTTTGTGCTCTGGCTTTCATCATTGCTCCGACCATTGCGCAATGATGATAACTCCATTCTCCGGCTTTTTGCGGTCGTTCTCCAGCTCTGCCACCCCCCCCGCCGCCCATACCGGAACATATAGGACAGGCTCCGGGAGACATTCCGTGAGGACATAGTCCGCTTTTTACACTATTTACATTTGAAGTTACACCAGCCAATAAAAAACCTTTCTTTATAGCATTTGTGCCACAAAGAAAGCTTTATGCAGTACTGTGACTCGCAGTCTTGCATGAATTTGTAGTTTATACAGCAGGGGCAGACCCGGAAGAAAATTTTTGTAAATGAAAATTTTACCTATGTCTGCCTACCATATTCCTACGTACGTAGTACTCCGGCTTTAACGGTTGCGGCACAGTCACGGATTTTCACCGTAGTTTCCTCGATATTCTTTTTTTCTATATCTTATGATAATAATATATGTTTGTCAAAATGCTGTACATAAATTTATTTAGGAGTTTTTATGTTGTGGTGAAGAAAAGGACATGAAAAGGAATTTTGTAAAAGATAACTTTTCATACTATTAGTTTTCCCTTGCGGGCTGGCACCCATCCCAACCTTGTCTTGGATTTGCTCCACGCTCACAGAGCTTCACCTTTAAGCCTTACGGCTTAGTCTGTTCGCTATTCGGACTTTATATTCTTATTTACCCCTCCCATTTACCTCTTCTATTTACCCCTTCCATTTACCCCTCCGTCCGCAAATCCGCTCCCTCAAGGGAAGGGGGGTTGTGCGTTAGGCGTGTGAAAGACTCCCTCCCTTTTGAGGGAGGGTTGGGGTGGGTGCTTCTTGAATTTACCGTTTTATCTATGTTAAATTTTGTAACAATTTGTCGAAAAAATTAAAGTTTATAAAATATATGCCGTTATATATTTTGAAAGGACAGGCATACGTAATATGACTAATTCTAATTCAATTGATTACAGTTCTTGGAGTGGTTTAAAGAAGTTAATTGCTGCATCTTGCGACAAAGATAAAAACGGCAAACTCGAGAAAACCGCTAATTTTGATGAAATAAGTATTTTTAATGCAACATACGAAAAATCTATGGCTACCCAACAGGAAATGTTAGACCTTTCAATAAAGATGCCTACTGATGCTATACATTCTTACGCAGCAGAAACGGCAAGAAAAGCAGAATTGTTATTAAACGGTCCGAAGAAAGATATTGATATTCAACAGAAATTATTGCAAGATGTTGTTGATAAGCAACAAATCTGTGCAGATATGTATAAAAAATGGAGCGGAATATTTCCAAAATCGCCTCTAAAACTTGATTTTTATGAATATTTATACGATGTTATATCTACTTTAAAAATAGAAATTAAAGAAGAAGCTTGGGATAAAGAACATTATACTTCTCCAATAGAACAAACTATGGATGAGGTCATTGCAATTTTTGCAGGAGAATCACAATTAAATCCAAAAGCAAAGAACGGTATTTATCATGGAATTTTTCAACTGGCAAATCCCGGACTTACTGAAGCAAAGCAATGGGCAAAAAAACATAAAGATGTTCCGGGTATGAAAAACATCAATAAAGCAATGACATTAAACGAATTTCGAAATGCTTCCGGCAGATTACAATTAGATTATCTTGTTGCATATATAGGTAAGTGTAAAGAATACTCAAAAATCGGTAAGGATGAAAGTATCACTCCTGGACAATTATGGGCAATGATTAAATACCCGTTTAAAGGTAAAAATAGAACACTGATTATTCAAAAAACTGCCTCTATAAGTAATGTATTTAAAAAAAGCAGAATTCCGCAAGGTTAAATAACAATATAATTATAAACTTGATTTAATACATCATCAAAAGCATTATGATTGCCGAAGAAAACATGAAACTCAGCCCTGTTTCTTCCGATTTGTTGTAAAGTTTCAACTTCAATCGGAGGCCCTGCCGGAGTTGTGCGGGCAGGGTTTTCCGGATTAGAAATTACTCCGGAAGCACGCAGGAGCGGAATATAAAGTTTATTTTTGAATACTTCGTATTGAGTAATTCCTTTGGTTACAATTCCGAGATTATTTCCGCTGTCCTCATCTATCAGCAGACCTCTTTGCATCGGGGCGGTATTTGTTTTAGCTTCCAGCCCTCTTGTTTGAGGTAAATTTTTTCTTATGTCATAATCCGGGTCAAAATTTCTCTTTATTAAGAGGTTCATATCTTCGGAAAAGACTTCCCTAATCGGTCGCTCAAGCTCAAAAGCTGCCGTCAGAAGATGATTTTTCTGCGTATTAATCCAATCAAATTTGAACTGCAGGCAGCAAGCGTGCTTATCTAATGAAACAGTAAGCGGAATAACATCCCACGCGCCTTCAAAATCTATCTTTAAAGAAACTCTTGAAGATGTATTGAGCGCAATACGCGTTCTCAAAACTTTAAGTTCAACTCCGTAATCATCAGCCTTAGGGCCGGAATTGTAGCTGTCACCGTAGTCAACAAAATCAACAAGTGACATTCTTATTCCGTTTATTAATAAATTCCCGTCTATAACTTTTAAACAAATATTAGAATTCTCTATAGATGTTTCTGTAATTTTCAAATCAGTATTGCTTACAACCGGCATTAAATATTCAACTTCTCCCGGCTCTAAATCTTTTACCTCTGCTAAATACGTATATATATTTGTGTAATCTTCCGTAACCGGAATTCTTTGAGTATCAGTAAGCAGATACTTATCAAAACCTTTACGGCAGGCTATTTTATCATAACCTTCAAGTTTTGCAGTCGTTTCAAACTCTACAATACCGGAAAACGGCTTTTCAGAAAGGTTTAAAATCTTCTTTTCTTCAAAATGATTTTTAAATTTTAATTCATCAATAATCGTATTTGCTATTTGTTTGATTTTTTTATACCTGATAAGGTTTTCCGAATGGACATCATCGGTTGAGCACCCGCAGATACTGTCATGAGCCTGATTTTGAAGAAGGAGTTTATACGCGTATTCTAAGACTCCTGTATATCCAATCTCTTTTTGCTGTTTCACAAAACGCGAAGCCAAATCAAGAAGATAAGTGCATTCAATATTCTCCCGCTTTAAATCGAGCCTTGAAGAATAACATCCTTGAAGGATGAATGTTTTTGAATTGTCTCTCAGCTCATCATCCCAGGTAAAATCCTTAAAATTGTTTTCAACACGTTTAAAATAATCAAACGGCGAGCCGAGTTTAATATGATAATCATCTTTTAAAAGTTCGTTTACTGTCTCAATTTGAACATCAATGTCGCTCTCAACACCTAAATGGTCAGCGCCGATCGGGAGCAGAATACAATTTTTTGATTTCTCTGCAATCAAATCAAGGTTCTTTTTTAGAATTTCTGCTTTCTTTTCTATCGGTAAATTAAGAGAAAAGGTATCTTGAAAATAGCCTCTTACAAGATTAACCGTATCCATTCCGCACCATGAGAATTCGGAAGGGAAATCTCCGACTCCGCGCCAGACCATACATTTATCAATCCCAAAATCTCTTAAGATATCTACAACATTCCGGCTGTGTCCGAAAGTATCTGCAAGATATCCGATAAAATCTTTACACCCGAATTTTTCTGCTTGTTTGAGCCCAATCTCAAGGTTTTTTGAAAAACAGGTTTTATCTGTTAAAAATTCATCCGCCAGGCAATAAAACGGCCCTATAAAAAGTTTCTTGTGTCTTATAAGCCCCAAAACCAATTCTTCATTTTCAGGCCTCATTTCAAGATAATCTTCTAAAGCACTTACCTGACCGTCAAAATAAAAACAAGGGATTTTGTTTTTTGAAAGCATATCAAGAACATTATCAAAAACCCTTAAAAGCCTGAGCCTAAAGATTTCAAATTCTCTGTACCACTCTCTGTCCCAATGCGTATGCAAGTATGCAATAACCTGTTTTCTCATAGGTTCATAATACATCAAAACGATTTCTTCTTCAAGATTACAACGAACGGAGGATTTTTGAGTTATTGTTTAAAGATTTTTATTTACTATGTCGTTTTTCATGTTGACATTGTCTGAATTTTTATTAAAAACAATTTGGTAACAAATAGGAGACTCCGCTATGGGAATGGCAGCATCACAAGCAAGATATTTAGCACTAACGGCAAGAAAAACCAATACCGAATGGGAAGGCCAGCAGATTAACCAGGCAAGAACGGCTCTTGCGAATCAGAGTGCGAATCTCTTTAATCAACTTCTTGATCTTGAAGTTCCCAATGCTCCGAAAACAACGGATTATACAGAACTCCAGTACTCATATACAGATGGTGATAATGAATCTGTTTTAGAAAGCTGGCAGCAGTTATCCAGCTCAGACCCCAACTACAATTATATTGTAAACCATTACTACTATGCGGATGTCTATACCGGACATCAAAGATATCTTGAAAACCCTCAAGTACAAACTAAAGGACAATTGCAGGAAGAAGATTTAACCCCGCAGGTTCAAGATGTTCAGATTAATCATGCAGACGGAACCGGTATTATTATTCTTCAAGATGGTACAACAATAAATGTTACAGGCATAAAAAATGTTCAGATGGATACAAAACTCGAGAATTCATTAAGAGATTTTGAGACAGCCGTCGGCCTAGCACAGGATGACGGGATTTTAAACACTGATGATGTATACGGATATCAGGACGCTAACGGAACCTGGCACTTTTTCCTGGAAGAAGATTTGGAAAATGAAAATGCACAGCCTGTTGATTATTCAATTACATACTCGCCTGCCTTTGTAGGGAATTCAAAACTAACAGAACTTGACCAGCTTACCGACGATCAGGCTGCAGAACTTGCTCAAATACTTAGAGATTGTTCTGATACATCAATTGCGGATTATCTAAGCTTTGATAATGACGGTAATCTCGTATATAACGGAGAAGGTATTTATACCTTTGATTTGCAGGGAAAAACTTACTTTACAACAGAAAAAGATTTATACAACAGCATGCAGACCCAGTATAATTACGAAAAACCGATAGATGTCCAGGAAAAACTTGCATACTACAATGCTTCTTACGTTAAAACCAAAATTGAAGAAACCAACCATGCACTTCTTGAAACAGACGGAAACGGCAGATTTACGTCCGTAAGATTTGATGACGACAGTGTAGTTTATTCACTTAATGTCGAAACTGTTACGGATGAGGCCGCTTATCAAGACGCAATGAATGAATACATGTACAAAAAAGAACAGTATGAAAAAACCATTGCAGATATTAATGCACAGACTTCCATTATTCAGCAGGAGGACAGAACTTTAGAATTACGCCTCAAACAGCTTGATACCGAACAGAATGCTCTCGCGACAGAAATGGATGCGGTTAAGAAAGTTATTAAAGATAATGTTGAGTCTACATTCAAGACATTCAGCGATTAGTGCGATAAATTTATTTTGATTTACCTTTTTTGTGTTATACTAAACTTATTAAGGGAAGAAGGTAAAAAAGATGAGTTTAGATGTTTATTTAGGTATCGATGTCGGTTCTGTTACAACTAAGCTGGCACTCGTTGATGAAAAAGGCAAATATATAGATTCTTACATGCTTAAAACTGCAGGAAAACCCGTAGATGCAGTTCAGGATGGTTTGAAACATATAATTTCCCAGGCATTGTGCGAATATAATGTCCAGGGAGTAGGTACAACAGGCTCCGGAAGAAACCTTGCAGGCGCGCTTGTAGGTGCTGATGTTATAAAAAACGAGATTACAGCTCACGCGGTCGCTGCCAGTACAAATATTCCGGGAGTTCAAACAATTCTCGAAATCGGCGGTCAGGATAGTAAGATTATTATCCTGCGCGACGGTATTGTTACGGACTTTGCAATGAACACGGTTTGTGCTGCAGGTACCGGAAGCTTCTTAGACCATCAGGCACAGAGATTAAATGTGCCGATTGAAAAATTTGGTGAAACAGCTCTTAAATCCGAAAACCCCGCACGTATCGCAGGAAGATGCGGTGTTTTTGCCGAAAGTGATTTAATCCACAAGCAGCAGCTCGGCTATCCGGTAGAAGATTTATTGTACGGACTCTGTCAGGCTCTTGTAAGAAACTACCTTTCTAATCTGGCGCTCGGTAAAGAACTCCTTCCGGTTGTTTCTTTTCAGGGAGGTGTTGCTACTAATACCGGCATGGTTAAAGCGTTTGAAGAAGCGCTTAATACAAAAATTGTTGTTCCTGATAACCATCAGACAATGGGTGCAATAGGAGCAGCGCTTTTAGCAATGGAAAATCATCAGTACACTGAAACTCCAACCAAATTTAAGGGCTGGGAAGTCGGGAATATGAATTTCCAATCAGTGACTTGTCAGTGCACAGGGTGCTCTAATAACTGTGAAGTTATCACCATCCTTGAAGGCGCTGAACCGGTCGGGCACGTTGAAAAAATAGGCGATATAAAAGGTAACATAATCGCACGCTGGGGCGGTACCTGCGGAAGATGGGACATCAACTAGTGCTACGCACGTAGGTACATTGTCGGGTGACATTAGTTAATATTACCAGACAATATTAAAGCGACAAGTCACCCTCTATCGTGAAACTACTGGCTGGACGCCTTCTTTACTAAAAAGAAAAAGTAATCAAAAAGAAAAGAACACATTGTCAGCGAGTAATAATAAATCCAGTTGGGCGCGTTTCCCTCGCCCCTTGTGGGAGAGGGAAGAATTTCTTAGTGAACGTTAGTGAACTTAGAAATTCGGGTGAGGGGTCACTCAAAAAAACAATATATAATACGAGAATAAATACTATGGCACTAAAACTAAACAATTTTGAAATCGGCGGAGATAAATTAACAATTTTAGCAGGGCCTTGCGCGATTGAATCGATGGATGTCTTAAGAGAGACCGCAGAAGGGCTTAAAAAGGTATGCGAAAAATTAGGAATTAATTATGTTTTTAAATCCTCTTTTGATAAAGCAAACCGTTCTTCTATAAATTCATACCGCGGCTTAGGCATGGAAAAAGGGCTTGAAATGCTAAGCCGGATAAAAAAAGAGTTTGATTTGCCTATAGTTACGGATATTCACTTGCCGGAGCAGGCTCAAGCCGCGGCAGAAACAGTTGATATAATCCAAATACCTGCCTTTTTATGCAGACAAACGGATTTGCTTGTTGCAGCTGCTAGGACCGGAAAAATTGTTAATATAAAGAAAGGACAGTTCTTAGCTCCGCAGCAAATGAAATCGCTGGTAAAAAAGGTAGAAGAGAGCGGAAACAAAAATATTATGGTAACGGATAGAGGCGTTACGTTCGGATATAACAACCTTGTTGTAGATTTTAGAGCCATTCCTATAATGAAGGAATTCGGCTATCCTGTTGTATTTGATGCTACCCATAGCGTCCAAATGCCCGGCTCTAACGGCGATTCAACCGGTGGGGACAGAAGATTTGTTCCGACACTTGCGAATGCGGCAATGGCAGCCGGCGCTGATGTTTTATTCTTTGAAATCCATCCGGAGCCTGATTGTGCACTCTGTGACGGAGCTAATATGCTTCCGCTCAAAGATGCTGAAAAAGTATTTAAGAAATGTCTTGAAATATTTGATATTGTGAGGAAATAATGCTTAAAACAGTTAAAGCTCCGCTAAGACCCTTAAAAGGTGAGATTGTTATTCCTTCTGACAAATCAATTTCGCATAGAGCTGTTATGTTTTCTTCTCTGGCAGAAGGAGAGTGTATTGTTAGAAACTTCTCGAGCGGTGCGGATTGTCATTCAACTTTAAATCTTTTTAAAGCACTTGGCGTTGAAATAGATTTTATAGACTCTAAAACTCTTAAAATAAAAGGCTGCGGCGGGAAATTTGCCCCCGCTAAATTTACCCCCGCTATTTATACCTACTCCTGCGGGAATTCAGGAACTACAATGAGATTAGTATCAGGAATTTTAGCCGGACAAAATTTTAATTCTGTTCTGACAGGAGATGAGAGTCTCTCTAAAAGACCGATGAGACGTATTATTGAGCCGCTAAGCTTAATGGGAGCGGATATTTCTTCCGTTGATGCTCATGCGCCTTTAACAATAAGAGGAAAAAAATTGCACGGAATAACTTACTCTTCAAAACTTGCAAGTGCACAGGTTAAATCCTGTATTCTGCTTGCCGGTCTAAATGCAGAGGGTGAAACTGTTTTTGAAGAGCCATATCTTTCGCGTAATCACACTGAAAATCTGTTTAATTATCTTGGTGCCGATATAAAAATTCAAGGTGCAAAAGTAACCGTAAAGCCATCTGTATTGAAGGCAAAGGATATTGATATCGCGGGTGATATTTCTTCAGCAGCATTTTTTATTGTCGCAGGGCTTATTGTAAAAGGTTCTGATTTTGTTATAAAAAATGTCGGTATTAATCCGACAAGGGCTGGTATTATTGACATAGTCAAGCGTATGGGCGGGGATATAGAGATTCTTAATTTGCGTCAAGTTTCAGGAGAAGATGTTGCAGATATAAGAGTTAAATATACCGAAGGGCTTAAAGCTTGCACAATTGCAGGAGCTGATATTCCGCGACTGATAGATGAACTTCCGGTAATTGCGGTTCTGGCTTCACAAGCGGAAGGGGATACAATTGTTAAAAATGCAGGGGATTTGAGAAATAAAGAATCAGATAGAATTAAATGCCTTGTTGATGAACTTTCGAAAACGGGAGTTAGTATGGAAGAGCTGGAGGACGGTTTTATCGTTCATGGAAATACTGAACTTTCCGGAGGTTGTGAATTAGAATCTTATCATGATCATAGGCTTGCAATGAGTTTTTATGTAGCAGGTTTGGTATGCAGAAAAGAGATTTCTATAAACGGTTTTGAATGGACAAATATTTCTTTTCCGGAGTTTGAAACATTATTTGGCAAACTAAATTCTTAATATTTCTTAAAGATGTGTTTTTATTTTATCTTTTTGTTTTAGAATAGTAGGAATATTATATTATTTATATCACATTTGATATATTGAGGTCTGTTAGGAGTGTTTAAAAGGAGGTCAAAATGAAAGTAACACCTATTAGTCGTTCAACATCTTTTAAGGGTATTATGACGGATTATCAGATTATAAAGGGGGCTGGTGATTTGCGGAATAATAGTCATTGGCATAATAATGCCAGTGTGGAAAATACAGTCGGAGCTTTCCATCAAAATTATACCGGGAAAGTTTATTTTGCGGATCCGCTGGAGCCGGTAAGCGACAGAATTAAAGAAACTGCAGATTATATTGTCCATGATCGTGAGCCAAGATTCCCTGATATGGACAGAGAAGTAAGTAAACTGTACTTCTTCCCTCAAAACCGTTCTAATAAGGAAAAAGAGCTTGCTTCTGATATTAATAAGTACAGAGAATATTTTTACAGGCTTGAAATGGCGGACAGTAAAACGGTTGGGGAGTATGAAAGACAGGCATGGTATAATAACGACCCGGCAAAAGCAAGAGAAAAAGCTGACTATTTTAAAGCGCATGTAAATGATGCTAAATATAATCAGGAAACTTCCGCAGCTTGCTTAGGTATATTAGAAGAATCAAAGCCGATGCGAGATAAAAAAGATGCTATTTATAGTGAAATAGAGGTCCTTGAAGAACTTATCAAAAAAAGAGAAGCTGATATTCCGAAATCTAAAACCGAACTTGCGCAAAGAAAAGCATTGGAAGGGGTAATTGCTGACAGGTTAGCGGCTTTGGATGTTAAAGAACGTTTATATAGCGGTTTGGAGGAAAATTTAAAAACTTCTTCCAAGACAAATTCTGCCGGGGTTAAAATTACGGCTCAGGCTCTTGAGTATAACGACAGGCATCATTCGTATGCGGATAGAGGGGCCGTGTTTAAAGAGTTTCTTGCGAAGCCGGTAAGTACGGAAGCATATGCAAGTGTAAATAAAGCTTTAACTAATGCGGAACTTATTGAAAAAGAAGAAGCTGCAAAAGTTAAATCCGGCTTGAAAGCAATAAGAGAAACCAAAGAGTTTTATACTCAAGAAGCCGGCAAAAATAAGGATTACATTAAGAAAATAGAACAATACGTCAAAGAACTGCCGGGTATTATTGATAAACTGGAACGAGATCTTGCATTAAAGAAACATGATTTTGAAAAAATAAAAGCGGATTTAATACCGCATTTTGATAAGTTAAAGAATTATTTTTATTCACGCGGTTTAAGAAATATCAGATAATTATAGGGGTAAAACAATGAGAATAAATGCAATTAATAATAATTTAGGTTTTAAGGGGTTGTTTACGAACAAGTCCGCTCAAAATAACGGTAATTGGCTAATGGAATATAGTCCATACAGTTGGGAAGCAAATAACACCTCAAAAATGGCAAACAAGCAAAAATTTGATATATTTGATGCTAAGCTTCCGGATAATGAGGAAATTTATAAGAAGTATTCCTATCTGGCTGAAAATTCAACGGATATTTTAGGAACGGAATCATATTATGTTCGTGATGACGGTTCTATGCGAAGAACGATTACCGAAGTTCCTGCAATGAACAGAGAAGAATCTTTAAAGGTGCAAAATAAAAAGCTTGAAGCATTTTTAGGGATGAAGAACAAAAAGTTTCTTGAATTGAAAAATAATTTATGCGGCACTTTAGATAATATAACAGCTGCGGAATCAAAATTTGATAGCTACGCTGCTGCAATGCCGACCGGAGTTTTTGCAAGTTCAAGTGACCGCAAATATGCTGCGCATGGTATGTATGATGAATTTGACAAAGTTCAAAAGACTGCAAAGGGACTATATCATGATTATAACAGCTACATTTATTTGAAAGAATCTGCTGATGCCGTTCTTGCTCAAAAAGAACGTAATGCTAAAGAGATTAATATTCTAAACGAACTTAGACAATCTGGAAAACTTATAGATATAAGCAGACGTGATTTAAGGGAAGCAAATAAGCCTTTAGTTGAAAGTTTTCAACAGGGATTTAATGCTTTAAAAGCTAAGTTTGTATGCTTGCCTCATAAGCTTATGTCAATGAGTGAGATTATTCAATCTCTCGGGATACATAATTTAACAGCAGAAAACAGACAAATGATAGTTAATTGTATTAATCGTTTGATTTAAGATATGCAACAAAAAACTCCCGCAGTTAATGCGGGAGTTTTTTGTTATTGTTTTATTAAAATTTTTATAGCTTCAACTGCGGTTTTTATGGCAGAATCAGTGTCGTGTACGACAGGATTATCCAACCCATTCTTTTCACGTTCCTGATTGGCTACCGTTAAAAATATTGAACCGACTTTTACTTTCAGATAACTTCCGATGACAAATAATGCAGCAGATTCCATCTCTGAAGCTAAACAACCCAACTTTAGCCATGCATTCCATTTATTTTGTAATTCATAATTTACCGGCATGATTTCTGGACTATGTTGACCGTAGAATGAGTCTTTGCATTCGACAATTCCGACGTGATAAGGCATTTTAAGCGTTTTTGATGCTTCGATTAAAGCTGTTATAATCTCATAATTTGCTACCGCAGGGAACTCAACCGGCGCATACTCTTTAGTCGTGCCTTCCATTCTGATGGCTCCGGTTGCAATAACTAAATCGCCGCTTTTAACATCCAAATCCATTCCGCCGCAGGTACCGACACGTATAAAATACTTTCCTCCGACTTTAACCAGCTCCTCCAGTGCGATTGCTGCAGATGGGCCTCCGATTCCCGTTGAAGTGACGCTTACTTTTACCCCGTTTAAACAGCCTGTATAGGTAGTAAACTCACGTCTGTCTGCAACAAGTTTAGCATTATCAAAATAAGCTGCGATTTTTTCACATCTTTTGGGGTCTCCGGGTAAAATTACATATTCTCCTATATCTCCGTCTTTTAAACCGATGTGATATTGTGTTCCGTCTGTTGAATATTTCATACAAATCTCCTTTTTAAGAAAAACATATATTAGCATAAAGAAATTATGATTACAAATTTATGCGGCATGAGAATTACTGTCGGACTAATGTCCGACTTATAAGTTTTGATTTTTTGCCGGAAAGATATGCTTATATAAGAAATCTGAACCAAATATATAAAGTACTCAGGACTAATGAAACGGTTGTTGACAGTACTCCGAATTTTAAAAAGTACATAAATGTAACGGGATAACCTTCAGAAGCGGCTGTCTCTGATACAATAACATTTGCGGCCGCTCCTATTATTGTCATATTTCCGCCGAGGCAGGCTCCTAATGATAAGCACCACCAGAGCGGATGAGTATAATCATGGCCCATAACATTTTGAACCTCAAGTAGTAGAGGTGCCATTGTTGCAGTATAAGGAATATTATCTATAATTCCGGATAAAATGCCGGAAGCCCATAGAATTATCATTGAAGCAGCCTTTTGAGAACCGCCGGTTATATCCAGAAGCCACTCAGACATCAACTTAATTCCTCCGGCGTGCTCCAGACCGCCTATAATAATGAATAGTCCTATAAAGAAGAATATTGTATTCCATTCGATTTCTTTAAATATTTTTTCAGGGTTTTCAAATAACATTAAAAATGCCGCTCCTGCCATAGCAACAATACAAGATTGAATGTGAATTATATCATGAAGCATAAAACCGACTATTACCAGTAAAAGAACAATTCCCGAGCGTATTAATAGCGGTTTATCCGTTATTGTTTTTGAATTATCTAGTTTTACAACTCTTTCCATATTTTCAGTTTTTGCAATAAGTTGTTTTCTGTATAAAAACATTAAAATAAAAATATTAACAATCAATATTAAAGCTACAATATCAGTCAGTTCCAGCAAAAAATCCATAAAAGAAAGTCCGGCGGCACTTCCTATTATAATATTTGGCGGATCTCCAATGAGAGTCGCAGTACCTCCGATATTAGAGGTTAGAATTTCCGTAATTAAAAAAGGCATAGGAGAAATTTCAAGTTCTTTTGCAATAAGAAAAGTAACAGGCATTATAAGAATTACCGTAGTTACATTATCCAAAAAGGCGGAGGCTATTGCAGTAAAAATTCCCAAAGAAATTAATATTAACTTAGGTTTGCCTTTTGTAAACTTTAACATTTCAATTGCTGCCCAGTTAAACATCCCGCTTTTTGCAGCTATTGAAACTACTATCATCATGGAAACAAGCAGGAATATTACATTAAAATCTACAAAATTTATAAAATATCCGGTATTAAAAGTTCCGCCGAAAAACTTATCTTGTCCCAGAAGTCCGAGTATTAAAGTTATTGCGGCGCCCAGCAATGCAATTGTCACTTTAGGAACTTTTTCTGTTGCAATGAAAATATAAGCAATAAAAAGAATCAGACCTGAAATTAATATAGCGTTTGAATGAATAAAATCGGTAAAATATTCCATAAAACCTCCGTAAGTAATCCGTAAATAAGATTATAGCATGATTTGATGTTACAAATTTTACATTTTTGGAAATTACATATTTGTGGTATTATAATATTAAACGCTGTGGAGTGGATAGTTGACTAATCTGTCGGTTTTATATAAAAAAATAATAATTTTTACATTGGTGCTGGGAGCTTTGTTGGCGCCGGCTGTTGCTTATTCTGCCGAGAAGGGAAAAGACAAACTTCCGGCGGTTGATGAACAATATAAAAAAGAGAACAGCGTTGAAGAAGAAGAGGCAGATTATGTTCAGCCGGAAGAAAATAACAGCGATACCGCTTACATCAATGATATTGAAATTTTAGGTTCAAATATTATTAAACCGGAATATATTTTATCAAAAATGTCACTCCAAAAAGGCGATTTGTATGACAAAGAAGCTATGCAGCAAGATTTGAAAACCATATACAGACTTGGTTATTTTACCGAAAGAATGAAAGCTATCCCTGTTAAAAACTCTAACGGTACAATTTCCCTTAAAATAATTCTGGAAGAGAATATTCCGGTTACTGATTTTACCATTGAAGGTAACACGGTTGTTTCATCGGATGAAATTATGCAGTACCTTTTACCTCTAAAAGGTAAACCGCAAAATATAGCTGCAATAAATCAGGCAATGGAACAGATTAATGAATGTTATTATTCAAAAGGGTATATTTTATCAAAAATAGATTCCATTTATGATGATCCGGACGGGACTTTAAACCTTAGTATTACCGAAGGTAAGATTAACAAAATTATGATTACAGGAAACGAAAAGACTAAGGAATATATTATTGAGCGTAATATTATGACTGAGCCCGGCACGGTTTATAACGAAAATCAGGTTAAGCAGGACTTAGTAAGACTTTACTCCACTCAGGCGTTTAAGGATGTAAATCGTACCATTGAAGTTTCGGAAGATGATCCTGACAAATTTGATATTACGATTGAACTAAAAGAACAAAGAACCGCATCCGTTTCTGTAGGCGGAGGCTTGGATTCAGCAACCGGTGCTTTCGGTTCCGTAGGCATTTCCGATAATAACTTCCGCGGTATGAACCAGAGGGTTTCTTTGACAGGCATGGTCGGTTCCGGTATTTTGATGAGCGATTCTTCAATCAAGAACCATATGAACTATCAGGCTGAATTGAGCTTCTTTGAGCCTCATTTTCTGAATGCCGATAATTCTCTTATGAGTAAAATCTATTTCAGAGATTTGGGAAGTTATCAGATTCCGCTTGCTATTGAAAGAAGAATAGGTATTGAAGGAACCGTTGCTCACAGAATAAAGATGAACAGACATCTTTCATCTACTTTCACGGCAGGGGTTGAATATATTCACTTAAGTGAAGGTGATGTTAATAACATAACGAATTTGTATCGAATTCATAATCTTGATATAGCAGAACGTGCAAAACAATTGGACGGAGGCCTTTTCCTGAGACTGGCTCCGGGGTTGGCATATGATTCAAGAGATTCTGCAATAAATCCGCGTCACGGTGCTCTGGCATCTGTCAGATATGAAGAAGCTTTTGGACTTGACGGGTTTGGAAAAACAAACGGTCGTTTAACCGGTATGGCTAAAAAATACATTCCGATAGCGAAAAAATCTTCTCTTACGTTTACCGGAAGGGGCGGTATTAAGATTCACGGTTCGGACATGCCGGAAGTTATGGCTTATCGTTTAGGCGGACCGTACACAATCAGAGGCTACAAAGTTAACGGTGTAGGTACAGGTACAGCTTTTATTATGGGGTCGGCAGAACTTGCAACTCCAATTCCGTTTGTCGACAGGTTGAAAGTTAATTTCTTACAGAATTTGAGATTAACCTTCTGGGTTGATGCCGGCCGTGTATTTGATCCTACTATTTCAAGTGTTTTATATGACAGACCGATTCAAGCTATTACGGCAGGTATCGGTTTAAAGATAAATATGCCGGGTATTGGACCTCTATCGGTTGACTATGGTTTCCCGCTTACAAATCCGGGACCGAACGGTTCGCCTAACGGCTACTTTACATTCGGCGTCGGTGACATGATGTATTAGTGAAAATATAGTGTATAATATAAATATAGGAGGATTTGTATGAAGAATTTTAAATTAGGCTTAGCAATATTGGCAATTGCAGCTTGTACGGGAATGGCTAATGCCGGCGGTGTCGGATATATTGATTATGCAAAAGTAATTGATAATTATGATTATGCAAAACAGGTAACTAAAGAGGTCGATGCAAAAGGCTTAGAGATGCAGCAGTTTCTCGTTGATAAAGAAAAAGAGTATAAGTCTCTGGACACTCCTTTAAAGAAACAGACATTCGAAGCGAAGACTGCTCAAGAGTTTAAAGCAAAACAAGATGCGTATGTCTCTTTGAAAAATAAAAGAGAACAGGAAGTTTATACAAAAATCAAAGATGCCGCAAAGGCTGTTATGGTGGAACAAAAGCTTGACGCCATTATGGATGTAAGAGCCGTATTTATAGGCGGTGTTGATATTTCTGACAGTGTTATTGCAAAACTGAAAGGTGCTAAAAAATAATGGACTTTATAAGTCTGATTGAAAAGAAAAAGCAGGGGAAGGCTCATTCTAAGGAAGAAATTTGTTTCATTGTAAAATCTCTTATGGAAGAAAAAGTTTATGATTCACAAATTTCTTCCTGGTTGATGGCTGTTTATTTTCAGGGATTAACCGAAGATGAAACAGCATATTTAACTGAAGCTTTGGCAGCTTCCGGAATTACAATTGATTTTGGCGAACTCGGACGTCTTGTTGTTGATAAACATTCAACCGGCGGAGTCGGAGATAAGGTTACAATAACACTTATTCCTCTGCTGGCAGCGGCAGGAATCCCCGTTGCAAAACTTGCAGACCGAGGACTTGGGCATGCGGCCGGTACAGTTGACAAACTTGAATCAATACCGGATTTGAACACTAATTTGTCCGTTCAGGAAATTGTAAATCAAGTAAAAAACATAAATGCCGTTATAGCTTCTCAGGCAGAAGAACTTGCTCCGGCTGATAAAAAATTATATGCACTCCGTAATACAACGGCTACATATGACAGTGATGTACTGCTGGCCTCTTCAATCATTTCAAAAAAAATAGCTTCAGGAGCTAATAATATAATACTAGATGTTAAGTATGGTTCGGGAGCATTTATGAAAACACCGGAGGATGCGGTGCAATTGTCAAAACTAATGGTTAGGATAGGGAAAAAACTGGATAAGTCAGTTACTGCTGTTGTAACTTCGATGGAAGAGCCTCTGGGACGCGCTATCGGGAATTCTTTGGAAGTTATTGAAGCTATCGAATTTTTAAAAGGTAAAATTGAAAGCGGGGATTTAGCGGATTTAACATATTATTTTGCAGTGACGGTTCTTTTAAATATGGATATATATGATGACAAGGCGGAAGCGGAGCGGTATTTACGTAACCTTGTTCATTCAGGTCAAGCTCTTGCAAAATTCAGAGAACTTATAATAGCGCAAAGAGGAAATACGGAAGTTCTTGAAAATTATGATAAGTTCGAGTTGCCTGCTTTTAAGGTTGAATGTGAATCTAAAAAAAGCGGGTATGTACAATATATAAATGCGTATAATATAGCACGGGCCGTTAAGATTTTAGGTGCCGGTCGGGAAAACAGTTCGGCTCCGATAGATTTGAGCGTGGGCATTTATCTCAATAAAAAGAGCGGTGAATATGTAAATAAGGGTGAAATCCTTTATACTATATATTCAAATAATGAAGATAAAACTAAAATTGCTCAGAAATATTGTGATGAAGCTTTTTCAATAAATGACAGTAAACCGTGTCATAAAAATCTTGTATATGCCGTAATCGGAACAAAAAATGAGGAAGAAGATGTTTAATAAAAAGATGCAGTATGTTATAAAATCGGTTCCCACAGACGATAAGCAGGCTTTAGAGAATTTGTTGAATGAAATGTCTGATGCCGGCTGGGATTTGTATACGATGCATGAAGTTGAAACCGATGAAGCATATGATTTTAACTGTATTTTTATGCGCGAAAAACAGGAGGAAGAAGCTCCTGATTTAGATGATATTGTAAATATTACAAGTTTTAAATATCGAATGGAAAAAATGCTTGCGGCTCCTTCCAGTCCTTATATATCATGTAAAGAAATTCAATTGAAGATTTCAAATCAAAAAGAACGGATTAGAAAAATTAAGTCCCAGCTAGAAAGTGATAATCTTTCTCCTGACAGAAAAAAACAGTTAAATAATCAGATGTCTGATGAATTAAAACAACTTGATAGCCTTAAACAGGCCCTTGTTAATGAAATTTCGCCGGAGACGATGTATGATTCTATTAAAGAAGAGAAGTTTGTTGTGAATCTTTCGGAAGAAATTATAGAAGTTATTTCAATGGAGGCAAATGATAACTTGCTTTCCGAAACGGTAAAAGTAAGGCAGGAGCTTACTGATAGTTTAGGATATGTGATTCCCCATATTCACTTTCATAACAGCGATGAGCTAATGCAAAACGAGTTCAGTATAAAAATTCATGATATAGAAGTCTTTAGAACTGTTGTTTTCCCTGAGTGCAGAGCTTTTTATAAAGAGGATTTAAAAGGGTATAAAGTCTCTCCGGAAGACATTACTCTTACAGATGAAATAACAGGTAAAAAACTTATATGGATAGCAGAGGATAAAGTTAAAGACTTTTGGGTGAGGGGACTTAGTGCTTCGGAATATATAGGAGAAGCTGTCAAATATATTGCTGTAAGAGAAGTATCAGACATTATGGACTATAATGATATAAATAAATATGTTGAAAAAGTTATAGAGACAAATTCTTTCCTTGTAGATAATATAATTCCCGATTTTATAACGGCATCGGATTTAAAATATTTGTTAACCTGTTTAATCAGAGAGCGTGTGTCTGTTAAAAATATTGTTTATATTTTTGAAAAGATTAATGATTATGCGAATGAACCGACAAAAGAAGATTTGCTTGATAAAGTAAGGCTTGCGCTGTCTAAACATATTATAAAAGATTTGGCAGCTTCAGGAGAAGTAAAAGTCATTGAGTTTGCTGATGAAACGCTTGATAAGATTAATTCCTTTTTTAAAGAGGATGAGGATGAAGCTATTATAAGAATTGATGCAAGTGATGTACAAGATATTGTAAACAAGGTTTTAAAATTTACAAAGTTAAAAAAGATAACGAATCCTATACTTGTTGCTCCTCTGGATTTGCGGCATATGGTTTTTGTAATTTTATCGGAATTCGTTCAAAATCTTACGGTTCTGGCCTATGAGGAACTTGTAAGTGATAATAATATTAAATTTATCGGGAAAGTTTAAAAAAATCTTTTTCGGACATTATATAGGTAGAAAGGCTTAAGCCAAGTGGTTAGAGTGCTAACTGATTACTATGGTTAAGCTTGTTATCTATATAGTAAAGAAAGGAACAAAAAGGATGAACATTGTAGACCCGATAAGACAAAAAGAGTACATAAATGCCGTAAAAAGAGTTTTGCGGGAAACCGGTACAAGAAATTTACTTTTATTTTTACTGGGAATAAATACGGGACTGAGAGTTTCGGATTTATTATCTTTGCGTGTAAAGGACGTTAAAGACAAAGACTCTGTGCAGATTAGAGAAAAGAAAACAAGAAAAACAAAAAAGTTTCTTATTCCAAAGGAAATCAGAGCTTTTATCAGTGAATATGTTGACAGGAAGCCAATGAACAGATATTTGTTTAAGAGCCGTAAGTCAAATAAGCCGATTTCAAGAGTTCAAGCTTACCGAATTATTAAAGAAGCCTGTGAAATTCTTGGTCTTGCTCATACGGGAACGCATTCATTAAGAAAGACTTTTGGTTATCATTTTTATAAACAAACAAAAGATATCGCACTTTTGCAGAAAATTTTGAACCATTCTTCTCAGGATATTACTTTAAGGTATATTGGTGTAACGCAGGAAATTATAGAAGATAATTTAAAAATGTTCGCTCTTTGATAAGAAACTTGTCTGTATATAATGTACAGACAAGTTTATATTCATCTGCAATAAGCTTGATTTTCTGTAAGAATTTATTAAAATATTTGTATGTTACGTAAGATTTTACTATGTTTAGTTTTGATGTCCATATTTATGCCTGTATATGCGGAACAACCTGATAACGGCGGTCATGCCGGAACTCCTCCCGGTTTTTATGAAGATATAGATCCGGCAACGCTTGAAGAGGAAGAAAACGATATCCCCGGCGCGGCAGAGTCGGATGAGGGGGGCTATCAGGAATATTCCGAAACAGAAGATGTTGTTATTCCGCCGCAAAAGACGAAATCAACTAAGGATTATGCGCAAATATACAATTCTTTGGAGGTTCCGACATTTTCGTATTTGCACAATATTGACCCGGAACAGTATTATGATCTTAAAGATGCTACTTGGTCTGTTTATCCTTTATTACGTCTGAATTCTCCTATATATTTTAAATCTGTAACTGTAGAGCCGGGCTATTATCTTTTAACTCCGCGTGAACACGAGGGTAAGTGGTTTATGCTGTTTAAACAAAACGGTCTTGTAAAGTACATAATTCCTGTATATGAAAGAGATTATACTCCGGAAATGTTCTATGATGAGCATATTCCCAAGCCGAAATATACTTTTGCGCAAAAAATACATATGGGGTTTTGGATTTTATAGGCAATTTAAAAAGTACAAAGAGGAAAACTCCTGTACAGACATACCTTGAAGTTAATGATTTAGAGAATTATTTTGTATCAATTGTAATTTATTACGGTGCGCATAAATATTATACAATTTTCAGAACTATCAGACTTTAATTTCGAAAATAGAAAGTTTTCGGATAAAAAGTCTTTATGTTAAAATATCCGTGGAGGATAATAAGGTATGAAAATAAAAGAAATTGCACCTTCGTCTTTGGAGAATGTAAAAACAATATTGACAAAGATGAATGCAAAAACAAAATATGCGGATAACGGTTATGTGTATGCATCAAATGTTGTAGACAAAATTTCTATTGCGGATAAGGCAGAGTTCATTAACGGAAGGAAATTTATAAGCAGAGTCCCAAGCGGTTTTGGCGCTCAAAGTGAATCCAGGCTTAAAATCGGTAATACAGAACTTACAATAGACAATGAATCCGGAAAAATCGTTGAATATAGTAAATCGTTTTTCAAATCGTGGAATAAAGTTTTCAAAGAAATTGATAAATATCTGGATATGTTTTCAAAGAACTTTGATAATGCACTTATTGTAAGACAACATAATCATTCTGAGCTGGGCTTTACCGCAAAAGGGGTTGATGAAGTTGAGAAGGTGCATAAAAATGTCAATAACGGCTCTGTAAAAGATTTTATTTCCTGTTTTCATTTCAATTTTTATAATTGTACAAAATAACTTCTTATTTTTTCATTATAAACATTTGTAATTACAGCTTAAAACAATGTGTTTTATTGTGTAGATTTGTAAAAAAATTGAAAAATATTTTAAATTTCGTTACAATTCTTAATAAAAGACAAGAAAAAAGGCAATTTTTTTATAGTTAAATACTTTATATATACATAAGAGATATTTAATTATAAAGAGAGGCGAAAAATGACGACAGAACAAAGAAAAAGATTTACAGTAATTACAAATCATGAGTTGGAACATAAAGAGAAAGAAAAAAGCAGGTTATATCAGACAAATCCTTTAAAAGATCCGATAAAGGAAAAGTTAATGAAATTTGTAAATAATGAAGCCGGTAAAAAGTTTAGCGTAGAGGATTTGCTAAAATGGTGACTCCGGGAGCATGAGCGGAAAAAGGAAAGAGGAACTTGGTTTAAATGTACCGAATTAAAAACAGAATTTACCCCGCTTTTGATAAAACACAAAAGAGCGGGGTTTGTAATTATCTAAGGGCGTTGGTGAAACAGAATTTAGGTTTGTCATCTCGAGGTATTTTGGATAAATTTCTTGAAGATGAGAAATATTATCTGGAGCTTAATGCATCAAGATTTCCGTTTTTAGCTGATTATATAGATGATGCGGAATTTTTACGTGATACGGAAGATTATATAAAAGAATGTATTAAATATTATGAATATAAAGAATTGCAAAGACCTATAATAGAGGCAAATAAAGAATTCGAAAAGAAGAAACGTAAATTTTTACAGGAAGTTAAAATGTCAAAAGAAAAACCTACGAAAAAACAGCTTTACTATTATGACAGGTTGTGTAAAAAATATTCTGTAGAGAAAAAAAACACGGAAGTGTTGTCTAAATTAGATTTAAGAAATGAAATAGAGAGTATATTGAATGAACATTCAGATGATTACAAAATTATTGACTGATGCTGGTATAGAAGAAAACGAAGCAAAGATAGAGATAAAGATGCTTCTTGAATACTTTTGTCATTATACGGAAATAGATAAATGCAAAGGTGTACAACTTAATAATAATCAGCTTGATATATTAAAACAAAAAGCGGAAATTCGGGTTAAGTCACGAATGCCCGTACAATATATTATAGGTGAATCTTATTTTATGGGGGAATGGTTTAAGGTAAACGGAGATGTTTTGATTCCGCGTGACGAAACGGAAATCCTTGTAAGAAAAGCGATTGAAATAATTGATAAAGAAGGGGGGCAAAGTGTTTTAGATATAGGAACGGGAAGCGGATGCATAGCCTGTACTATTGCAAAACATACAGACGCGGTTGTTTTGGGGGTAGATATTTCCTCTGATGCTCTGCGTGTGGCGTTGGATAATGTTACAAGACTTGGAATAAATAACAGAGCTGTTTTCAGGAAATCCGATTTGTTTTCAAAAATACGTACAGAAGAAAAATTTGATATGATAATCTCAAATCCGCCGTATGTTCCTTTAGGAACGGAATTATCTCCGGAAGTAAAAAAAGAACCTCCGCTGGCATTGTTTGCCGGGGAAAACGGATTGGAATTTTATCGAAAAATAACAGAGAAAGCTCCGGAATATCTTAACAAGGACGGGTGGCTTATGTTTGAGCTTGGTGCGGGAGAATTTGAGCAGGTTAAAAACTATATGGAGAAAGATTTTTGCAATATAACTATAGAAAAAGATTTAGCCGGAATTGAGCGTGTAATTTTTGGCAGGGTTAAAAAGTAAAAATAACTAAGGATTAAACGACAGAATTGTGCCAGAGCTCGGCATCTTCCTAAACTTTAAAAATTATGTTATATTAATATTATGCGGAAAAGGACATATCTTAATGGCAGCGTAAAGAACGGAAGTGTGATGAGATGGCCGATAAATAATCTGGTCGTATATATTGCACCGATGAAATTTTATTCCAAACCCGGTGAAGATGCTAAATTCAGGAAAATGGTTCTCGATGCTTTTACAGTGTGGTCTGCGGCAACAGGGGGAATATTACGATTTCGGGTAACTAATGTTTTATTGGAGTCGAATATTAATGTAGATTGGAAACGCGTAGACAGAAAAGCTTTGGGGCATTGTTATTTTAATTGGGATGCTCAAGGCCGTTTATATGGTGCGGAAGTTTCTATAGGTTTAACGGATGGAAGAATTCATCAGCAATACGATAGCGATATAGAGGTATATCATACAATATTGCACGAAATCGGACATGCGCTCGGCTTAAACCATAGTCCATATAAAGAAGATATAATGTATACTCCGCATCAATACGGGGTTGCCTCCCTTTCCGAGAATGATAAATATTCTATCCGGTGGTTGTACAAATTGCCGGCAGGTATTCCGGTTAAGCAATTTGCATCAAAATACGGAATATCGACTTCAACTGATATAGATTCAGTAATCAGAAAAATAGATTCTAAAAATGATAATGAAACTTCAAATGAAAAAATTCAGATTACAACCCGTCGGGATTTATTGCAGGAAGCGGCAAATATTGGTGATTTGAAGCGTTATAATATGATGCTGCAGAATATTTCAATTGCGCAAAATGTTAAGAATTATTTAAATAATAACAGAACAACTCCAAAATAAGGCAATTTTTTTAAGCCAAATGTTTTTATTAATTTATAAGGTTAGTAAAAATATAAGGTTTATTATTAAATATGATTGATCCGATAATTTTTAGGGCTAACGTGGAATATAATAAAGAAGTTGAACAAAATTTAATAAACGAATCTCCCAATCCTTTAAGATTAAAGGCTAATCTGTCGAGCTTGACAGCACTTTCCAATTATAATCAGGTCATGATAAGGCCGAAATATGATAAGGATATTTTGTATGTGCTGAGCAGAGTTGATGAATTAACAAAAGTCACTCCGCAAAAGCTGGAAATGCCTTATAGCTATGATTTAGATAAATTAAACGGTGAAAGAATACTTGATGATACCGGTCATCTATTATATATAAGGGAATTCGGAAATAATTTTGTAAGAGAATATTATCCGAGTGAAGATACTAATCAAATAGAGCAGGTTCTGGAAAAAGATAAAGATAACGGAAATTTGATTTCAAAGGTTGTTCGTAATATTAAGGACGACGGAACAATAAAGACAAGTGTTACAGTATTTGACGAAAAACTTAATAATAAATATACTATGTTTCAGGTTGAAGATGACGGAAGTGTTAGCAGCGTGACTGAATTTCTCGGTGAAGGCCAAAATTTCAGAACATTGTTCAAAAATCCGTATAATAACCAATTTTCACGGTATATTGAAGCAAAAGAATCCGATACCGGTGAATTTGAATTTTTAGACGCCAGATTTGACTCAAACCAGCAAATTTCTGAAATAAAAAAATTGTCATCCTCTAAAGAGGTAAATATTACTTATACGGGAACCCAAAAAACAGTTGATGTAAAGCAAAAAAACATTGATTATTAATTATTCTATATATTTTCCGTCAAAAAGTTCCAGAACCATTTTTTCTTGATCTGATTCAATGCGTTCTTTATTTTTATTACTATCAGCGGTCTTTGTTTCTTCGTTAAGCTCCGGCTTTGTTTTTTCTGAAGTTTGTCCTGATACGGGTTTTATGTCAGTTTTTTCTTCGATATCGTTTTTTTGTGCTGATAAGGTTTCGGAAGAAGTCTTTTGCACATTATTATCTTCAGCCTGCGGGAGTCTTATGATAACCTGCGTCGAATTTTGGTTAAACATTGTGTTCGCCGCATCAATCAACATTTGTTTTTTATTTTTATTGTTAATTTGAGAAACCAGTTTTTCATTTTTAAAGGTAATAATAACTTCTTCTGCGGTAATTTTTACCGGTGCTGCAAGGTTAAGAAGAGCTTTTGTCGCCGGACTTTTTATATTTGCCAGCAATGTTTTCCATAAAGATTGGATATCGCTGCTGTCGGGTTTTCTTGAAATTGGCGGTGGAGTGAATTCCGGATCTTCTGTTTGTTTTTCTGCAGCTTGTTTTATTATGTCCGGCTCTTGATGTTTTTCTGACGGAGGAATCGGAGCAGGGCGTGTTACAGGTTCCGTAATAATTTGTGATGCAGTCGGTTTTGTATGCACAACGCCGCTTCCTTCAAGAATTTTTATTCGGTTTTGAAGCTCCAGAAGTGTAGAATTTTCATTCATATTCGCTAAATCTATAATGCCGACTTCCAGCCATAAATGCTGGTTGGAAGCAAGTTTAATTTCTTTTATATAATATGTAATTCTCTCCAAAAGAAAAACAATTTGTTGTGTTTCAAGCTGTTCTTTCTGCTTTTGCAGTAAATCTAATTGTGCATTATTAAGTCCGGTAAGCTCACACAGAAGCTCAGCTCTGCAGTTTTTAACAATAAGCAGATTTTTAAAATATTCCGAAAGATTTGTAAGTATTTGTAACGGTTCATTTCCTGCATTATATATTTCATTTAGGATTTCCAACGCCTCATTTGGAGCTGAAGCAATAATTTTATCGCTTATTTTATTTAAGACATCAAATGAAATTCTGCCGAGAATAGCATTCACATCATCAGACGTAATTTCTTTTGAGACTCCTAAAAGGCTTAACTGGTCTAAAAGAGAAATGCTATCCCTCATTCCGCCGGCTGAGTTTTTAGCAATTGTAAACAGAGCGTCATCAGAGATATTAATTTTTTCATTATCAGAAATATATCTTAGATGTTTAACTATATCTTCAGTAGTAATTCTTCTGAAATCAAACCTTTGGCATCTGCTTTTTATTGTATCCAGAACCTTATGAACTTCTGTTGTTGCAAGTATAAAAATGACATTTTCCGGCGGCTCTTCAAGGGTTTTAAGAAGAGCGTTAAATGCGTGGTTTGTAAGCATATGAACTTCATCTATAATATAGATTTTATATTTTCCGTGAACCGGAACGTATTGGATTTTTTCTAAAATATTCTGTGTATCTTCGACTTTTCTATTGCTTGCAGCGTCTATTTCAATAACGTCTATCGGAACGGAGTTTGTAATATCCAGACAACTTTCGCATTTCCCGCAAGGATGTGTTGTCGGCCCGTTTTTACAATTAAGCGATTTGGCAAGAATTCTTGCCGTAGAAGTTTTGCCGGTTCCCCTCGGGCCGGTGAACAAAAAAGCATGTGCTATTTTTCCTAATTCTACAGCGTTAGTTAAAGTCTTTTTAATATGTTCCTGCCCTACAAGCTGTTCTAATGTTTGAGGACGATATTTTCTGTATAAAGGTATATAATTCCCGCTCATAATCTTAGTCTATCATGGAAATTGCAAGCAGTAAAATTTTATATTAAAATGGCAACAAATGAAAAGATGGTTATTATTTTTAATAATTTTTGCTCTGAGTCCGTTTGTTTCAGCTTTTGAAATTGTTTTACCGGTGGAAAAAGAAGTTGTGCAAGCCGGTGATTATGCTTTTTTTATGGGAAAAGCAAATAATTTGGAGTCAATAACAATTAATAATTCTCGGATTTATATAGCTCCAAACGGGGCGTTTGCTCATTCAGTTAAGCTAAAAGACGGTGAAAATCGTATTGCTGTAAGGTCAAGTTATAATACCAGAATTTATAAATTCTATAAGACTCCAAAGCCTTCCGAAAAAGAAGAACCTGTTGTTGAGTTTAACGGATTTAAGTACGGGGTCATAAAAAAAGACAATATTCCGCTTTTTAACTCTCCTTCATATTCTGAAATAAAGCGTTTAGGACAGTTATTTAAGGGTACAAAAGTTGTTATAGATGCTTATAAAGGTGATTTTTACAGAGTGTTTTTATCAAAAGATGAGTGCGGCTGGATTCCGAAACAAGGTGTGGAATTTTGTGATAGCCGCGCCGGAGCAAATCCGCCTGTGTTTATAAATATGAACAATACCAAATACAAAAATGCTTCAGTACATACAATTTCTTTTAGTGATAATCTTCCGTATTCCCTTGAGGACAGAGAGGAAGAAATTCTTTTTAAAGTATATAATCCGGAGTTGTCTGAGAATTCTGTTTATACAATGAATATCCCAAAGCCTGAAAAATATACCTATCAGATAAATTTAACTGAGGGAAATTATACATTTAAAATAAATGAAATTCCCAATTCTATATCAGACTGTACAATAGTAATTGATGCGGGACATGGCGGAGATGAAAAAGGTGCGCCGGGACCGCTTGGGGATGAAGAAAAAAATATAAATTTAAAAATTGCTCTGGAATTGCAGTCTGTTTTGCGGCAGCTTGGTGCAAACGTGGTAATGACAAGAGAATGTGACGGAAAAATTTCCATAGAAGACCGAGTTGCGATTGCAAAGAATAATAACGCTAATATTTTTGTAAGTATTCATCTTAATTCAATCGGCAATTCCCCTATGAATATAAGAAATACACGAGGTACCAGCGTTTATTACTATAATGCTAATTCTGAAAAGTTAGCGAAAAATGTTATAGAATTAACTACAAAAATTGCAAAGACCAGAAATGACAGAGTAAGAAAAGGCAATTACGGGGTAATCAGACCGGCATGCTATGCCGGAATTCTTGTTGAGGCTGCATATATGACCAATCCTATGGATTCTATGCTTTACCAGAAAGCCGATTTTGCACACAATGTTGCAGAGGGGATTGCGCAGGGCATTTTGAAATTTATTAGTAATTAAGGCTTATCTTTGTCCTCGTCGTCTTTGCTATCGGGAGAAGTTCCAAGTCCGCTGTTATTACCATTTCCGCCTTCATTTTGCGGAGGTATTCCAAGACCTGCAGCTGCAGGAGCAGCTGCTCCGTCACCTTCAGGAATAACAGGAGCTTCTTCGGGAATTTCCATTCCTTCGGTCATTTCTTCAATATTTTCCGGTATTTCCATTGTCATATCATCTACTATTGTCATTGAGCCTTCATAACCGTCAATCGATTCGTCATAAACGTCAGTGGTATCGGAATTCAAATCCTGTGTGGCTTCTCTCATATTGATTTCAGTTTCAACTCGCCCTGCCCAGCGTCCTTGCTCTGCTCCTGCTGCAGTACATACGCCTGCTGCTACAATAGATGCAACACCCATAATCATATTAGGAATATTAAGCCATCCTGTAGCTAATAAAGTTGCCCCGGCAGTGGCTCCAGCTGCTGCATTTAAATATTGTGCAGCAGATTCTGTATTGCAACCTCTTTTAGTAGCTTCGTCAAAGCTTTCAGCATAATCTGTTAAGCCTTGTACTTCACCGATTGTAGCAGCTGCATTATCATAACCTTCTTGATATGTACCCATTTCGTCATAAATATCTCCGACAGCATCGGTTGTATCTTCTGAGGTTGTATTTATACCGCCTCCCAGTTCCTGCATCAAAGGAACAAGTTCTTGTAACAGAGCTTTTTCGTCTTCAGTCAAAGTTTCTCCCGCTTCGACTTTAGCCATTAAAGCATCATAAGAAGCTTTATACATTTCATATTCAGCTTTCTTTTCTTCAATATCTTCGTTTGCATCTTCATTGTATATAGCAGCTTCGTCTGATAATTCAATAATTTCATCACTCATAGCAGACATGTCTCCTTGTGCTGCAGTAAGGGCACTGTTTGCGTTTTCCATTTCATCCTGCAGCTCATCACAGGCTTTTTTCTGTTCTTCATTTGGTTTAGCTATATGGTATTTTGCGGCAGCTGCAACGACATAACCTGCTGTAGCATAAGCTCCTATGCTCTGAAAACCACCTCCAATAATAAATCCGGCCCCGGTTACACCAACAGCTGCTGCTCCAAGTCCTGCATCTATTGCAACCCCTGCATTGCTTTTTCCGCCTTCATATCCTGTTTTTTCTTTAGCGGTATCTTTACCGGAATCATAGGCTTTAGAGAAATCATCGTCTTCTATTTCGTAGGCATTTTCATCGTCACTGGCTGTAGCACGCCAATTTGACAATTCGCCGCTCCAGGTTTGGGTTATTTCGCCCATATCGCTTGCGGAAATTCCCATTGTGTTGTTACCGTAATTGTAGTTATACCAACATTTGTAGGCATACGACTGTGAAGTTAATGCATTGTCTAAATTGTACGATCCTTGAATTGCCATAATCCCTCCGAAATAATTTGTGTTACATTCAATGTAACTTAATATATATTGTGTTACGTTAGTACTAATATTTACGGCATAATTTTAGAAAACTTTAGGATTTTAAGAGAATTCGTTACAAAAATTTACAATTGTTATAATTTTTGTCTAAAAAAGATTTTGTTATCACCCACTCCAACCCTCCCTCATAAGGGAGGGAGCTTTGCGTACGTTGAATGTGCAGCACCCCTTCCCTTAAGGGAAGGCTGGGATGGGTGCTAGCCCGCAAGGGAAAACAATAGTTGTACAGTAGACTTCAGTCTATAACAATAATATACCATTTCCTCTCAACTTTTAAACTTATAAATTTCTAAACGCCAATTATCACCCACCCCAACCCTCCCTCATAAGGGAGGGGGCAGTGCGCACGTCGAATGTGCAGCACACCTTCTCTTGAGGGAGCGGACTTGCTGCTGCGCAAGAAGATATGGCTGCTATGGGTGATGAGGTTGTTGCATTGTCAGACGAAGCTGCTATATACAATGAAGATGCAAACGAAGATATTGAAGAAAAGAAGGCCGAATATGAAATGTATAAAGCTTCTTATGATGCTTTAATGGCTAAAGTTGAATCAGGAGAAACCTTAACTGAAGATGAAAAAGCTCTGTTACAAGAACTTGTTCCTTTGATGCAGGAACTGGGAGTCGGTATAAATACAACCTCAGAAGATACAACCGAAGCTGTCGGAGATATTTATGATGAAATGGGTACATATCAGGAAGGTTATGATAATGCCGCTGCTACAATGGCAGAAGTTCAAGGCGTTACTGATTATGCTGAAAGCTTTGACGAAGCTACAAGAACTAATTGTTATGTAGAGGCTGCTGCTCAAGGTTTGAACGCCGCTTCCGGAACGACTGCAGCTGTAAAAGCAGGGGCATTTGCCGCTTCGGGCGGAATATTTACAGCCTGGGCTTGGGCTTTTGCAGGTATGGGCGCTGCAGGAGCTGTAATGAGCGGAATAGGTACGGCTCAACAATTGCAGTGGGCAGGTGATGTCGGAACAGAAATAGACATGCGAAGAGCTACACAGGATTTGAATTCCGATACCACTGACATTTATGACGAATCAATTGACGGTTATGAAGGCTCAATGACAATAGTAGACGATATGACAATGGAAATACCGGAAGATATTGATGAAATGACTGAAGGAATGGTAATTCCCGAAGAAGCTCCGCAGATTCCGTCTGAAGGTGGCAGTCCTGCCGCCGGAGCAGGCTTAGGGCTTGGCACAGGCTCCGGAGAAAATGGTAACGGAACAGGCAGTACCGGTCTTGGACTGGGTGCAGCACAGGACGGCAAAGACGATAAGGACAAAGATAAGCCGGTCGCTTAATTATTGTACGTCAATAAACTTATGCACCTGCGGTATGAGACGAACTCTGGGATATAAGTTTAAGCAGGTATTCAAAACCTTTTCCATAAAAGCTGAATTGCAGCAAGGAATTTTACCCCTCATCATTGGCTGTAATATGAGTTCAATATCAAATTTTTCACAGAGATTGCACATTTTAGCAATCTCTGTTTCTGTAATATTGTTATCAAAAACAGCTTTTGCAAATAGTTTTTTTTGTGATGCAATCTCAAAGAATTTTTCGTGTTTTAAAAACATTTCTCTTTGCCCGGTAACACTCGGAAGTTTTATGTCTGCAGAAATATAAGTTATATTATCAATGACTTTTTCAAGTTCATCACATAAAGTGCCGTTCGTTTCAAGATATATAGGCAAAGGACATTTCTGTGCAAAATCTTTTATAAAATCTGTGTGTAACAAAGGTTCGCCTCCTGTCAGCGAAACAGAGTGACAATTCTTGTTCTTGTATACAAATTCCAGAAGTTCATCCGTTGACATTTCTTTTGCATCAAAAGGCGTAAAATCTGTATCACAATAACTGCATTTTAAGTTACATCCGCAAAGTCTTATAAAGACCTGTTTATAACCGACAAACTGGCCTTCTCCCTGAATTGAAGCAAAGACTTCTTTAACTTTTACCACTTTATTCTAATCTTTCTCTGATATTTTCTCCGGAAATTTCCTGCAATCTTTTATACAAACGGATTTCTTCGTCTGTAAGATTTTTAGGAATTTGTATTTCCACAGTTACTATCATATCACCAACTTTATTATTTTGTTCAATTCCGCAGCCGGAAAGTCGGATTTTTTGTCCGTTTCTTGTTTGCGGCGTAATTTTTAAAGATACATTTCCCCTTAAAGTCGGAACGGTAACATTCCCCCCGAGGACGGCTTCATAAGGAGTGATAGCAATCGTTTTCAAAATGTTTAAGCCGTCCGTTTTGTAATTTTTAGGTTCTCTGATATGGATTATCAAATACAAATCCCCGTTTCTTCCGCCGTTTAACCCTTTTTCCCCTTCTTCCGCCAGTCTGATTTTAGATTTGTCTTTAATTCCGGCCGGAATTTTTACACTAAATCTCTTGTAAGTTGATGTTTCGCCTTTACCTTTGCAATGACTGCACTGTGCGCCGTTAATAAACCTTCTTCCGCCGCATTTGGGGCAGATGTTTGTCTGGAGCATGTTGATAACTTTTGTTGTACCGCTTACAGCTTCAAAAACAGATATTTCCACATCGGAATAAATATCATCACCTTTTTTCGGCGGTTTTACGTCACGCTCCTTTTTGTGTGAAAATAAATCTTCCCATTTAAAGCTAAAGTTTTTAGATGTTTTATTCGGATTTTCAGTCGTTTTATAATTAGTTTTTGTCTCCTGTTTGGAATAGCTGTTTTTAGCGTAGGAATAAAACCTTCTTGCTTTGTCATAGTCAGCTTTTTTTAAGCTGTCTGACAGGATCTCATAAGCTTCATTGATTTCTTTAAAACGTGCAATAATATCAGGCGTATTTCCTGCAACATCAGGATGCCATTTGCGTGCAAGATGTCTGTATGCGCTCTTGATTTCTTCTGTAGATGAGGACTCCGTAATGTCCAGTATTTTATAATAATCTTTCGTCATACTTTAGGTTTAATGACCCGATTAAAAAAGTCAAGGGGTAAATGAGGGGGGTAAATGAGGGGGGTAAAGAGGGTGGGTGAATGGGGGTAAAATCTTTCCGATGTAACAAAAATGTTACATATATAACTTATTATTGTGTTTTTGATATGATAAATTTGAGGAATTAAGCAATAGAATTTTTGGAGTTGTATAATGAATAAAAAAAGGTTGATTTCTGCACTTTTGGTATGTTGTTGTTTAACTATTTTATCTGTTAAAGCAGATGTAAAAGTAATAGAAAATCAGACATTTAATGGACAAGGAGATTCGATAAACAATAATGATCCGGGGGTTTTTACTGTAAATCCCGGGGACAGTTTGGAAATAACCAATTCAACTTTTATTAATAACCATGGCGGATTAAGTGGTGCTATTCGCAATGAAGGCTCTCTTATAATAAATGACGGCACAGCGGATAGTCATACGACTTTTGAAGGTAACTATAATGATATACCATCCGGCGGTGGAGGTGCTATTAATAGTTATGTAGCCGGCTCCAGTGTTTATATTGGTGATTATACTTCTTTTAAAGGCAATCGTTCTGATGCAATAGAAGACGGAGGTCAAGCTGGCGGAGCTATATACATTGGTAATCCTAATGGTGCTGGTACGCCCGTAACAAAGTTAGAGATTGGTGATTATGTTGAATTTAATGGAAATACTGCAAATAAAGGCGACTCCTCCATGGGTGGAGCTATATATATAGAAAACACGGATACAGATATTGGCGATAACTTTAAAGTTATAAATAACACGTCATATAAGTCCGGCGGTGCTATCAATATAAATTGTGCCGCTTCTGGTCAGACTGCTGAAATTGGTAAAAATGCAGAATTTACCGGCAATACTTCAACAACCGGCAGCGGTGGAGCTATATTAAACTATGACACTGATTTTACAATCGGAAGCGGTGCAGAATTTACCAATAATAAAGCTGCAACAAGCGGCGGTGCTATTTCTAATTCCGGTAAATTGACCCTAGAAGGTGCAGAGTTTACCGGCAATTCTGCCGAACGCGGCGGTGCTCTTTATAATGCCCAAAATGCAACTGCAAATTTAACAAATGTTACAGTAAATGCCGCTGACGATAAAGGTTCTAATGACATCGTAAATGCCGGTACTACAACAACAGCAGGAACAAATACTTTTGCAAGTGATATCAAGAATGAAAGCACTGGTAAAATAAATTTTAGCGGTACTAATACAATTGACACAACCTCTAAAGTAACCGGCTCCGGTGAAATTACCAATGCCGGAACTTTAAATTTAAAAGGTAACGCAGGGGAGTATACCGGGAAATTTTCTCAAACAGATAGCAGCGCGGTGACTAATGTAACAGGAACATTCTTTAATGGTGAAAATAAAATAGATAAGGGTGCTTTAAATATCGGTTCTGATACTGAAAATGGCAGTTTGACATTAAATACCGACAGTTCAGTCGCAGGCGCTGTAAATATGCATATCTATGAGGGTTCCAGCTTAACATTAAAAGGTGGAAGTGCAGTATTGGATTCTGCAGATACCTGGGCCGGAACGGTTGATATGTCAACAGGCACACTTACTCTGAATGGATTAACCAGCAGCGAAATAGGAATTATACAAGCAACCGGCGGAAATCTTGTTATAGCAAACGGTACAAATTTTTCTGCAAAAGAAGGCAGTTCAATATCTGGTGTAAATACTCAAATAGAAGCCGGCGGAACTTATGCTGTTACCGATGGAAATTCTCTTACAATGGGTGACAGCAACAAGTGGGAAGGTACAGTCAGCTTGCAAGGCGGAGATTTTACTGTAGATGGTAGAAAAGAAACTACGGGAAATGGAGTATTCACCTCAAACGATAATTACAAAGGCAGTCTTAATGTCATTAATAACGGAAATTTAGATATAGCTTCAGGAAGTAACATTGCCGGAGCTGTGACTACAAAAATTGAAACCGGTTCAACTGTGTCAATAGAAGGCGGTGAAGCCACTCTTAACAGCGGTGATACCTGGGCTGGAAATGTTAATCTTAAAAGCGGTACGCTTACAGTTAATAATGTGGAAAATGGTGCAATTAATGCAGCCGGCGGGACTTTAAAGTTAGAGAACCAAAATTTTGTGGTTGGAGAAGGTAGTAAAATAGAGGCTGGAACTACTGTAAACATAAACGCAGGTTCGAGTTTGACAGTAGCAGGAGGAGAAGCAACAATCGATTCCGGTGATAAATGGGACGACAGCCTGGTTTTAAACAGCGGAACTCTAACTATTGATAACGCAACACAAAATAGCACAATTCAAGCTAATGGCGGGAATTTGAATATAGATGCCGGTTCTGTAAAAATAGGTGCGGAAAGTTATATTGATGCCCCTGCAAATTTGGACTTAGGAAGTGGTACAACATTAAATGTCATAGAACAAGGGATTGTTGATTTAAATAATGGTGATACATTAGACGGCACCGTGACACTGAATGGCGGAACAATTAATTATGGGATAACAAATGCAGATGCTTCCGCCAGCTTGACTGCAAACAATGGTTATTTGAATCTTCTTGAAAACTCAAACTTAACAATTCAAAATCCAAGTACTATAGCAGATGCTGTTGTAGTAGATATTCAAAAAGGTGCTACTCTAACTTCAGGTACGAGTACAACATTAAACCTCAATGGTGGTAAAGATGACGCTTCTCTGAACGACAAGTGGAACGGTACTATCGTTAATGACGGCGGCACAATTAATGCTGATAATATGATAAGCAGCGGGACTTCTGCTTTAATCCATACCCAGGGACGCAATGGAGTTACAAATATCGATAACTACTCACAAATTCTTCTTGATAGTGATGTAAGTAAAGTAGAAGGTGGTACCGTTAATGTAACCAATAATTCTACTTTGGGAATGCTAGATGCGTCTAATATGCATTTATGCGATTTGAATGTAGACAGCACATCTAAGTTTGTATCTTACGATAATGCTTTTGATTTGTACAATTTGAACCATGCAGGTCTGTTAATCGGTCAGAATAACGCTCTTGAAGATTACAATATAAGTCAAACAATGAATATTGGAAGCGGTAATGATAACCAAGCAGATTTTACGATTGATGTATATGGTAGGAGTAATGCCACAGACGAGCACGGTTCAGACAGATTTTTTGCGGATATTATTAAGAATAATTCTACAAATGGGGAACCTGCTGTTGTAAATATCTCTGACTGGAGTCTTGGCGGCGATATCTTTGGCTGGGACGCTCCGATTGATAAGCATATAAATTTAGATCAGATATTTAACTACAATACTCTTGACGGTAATGTAGAATTCAATGTAACGGATAAAGAAGTATTCACTCCGATAGGCTGGTATAAATTAAATGGAGCTCCAAATTCTCCCGGCGGCATGACTCTTGATTTAACCCGCTTTAATCCACAGGTATACCGCGGTCAGGTAACAACTATTGCTCAATGGATGAATCAGTTAGCCATTAACGATATGTTGTTCAACCATTCAATGGTGTTACCTAGTTTTAAAGAAGAAGACGGGGGTATAGCCTACGGCGGTATGATGGCAAACCGTTATGCAGCAATAGATCCACAGTTTGCACCATATCAATATTCAAGAAAAGATGGCGGTTTGTGGTATAAGATGTATGGGACATTTGAAACATTGCAAATGAGTCAGGGATTAAGCAATGTCGGGAATAACGCATATGGAAGCATAATCGGTGCAGATTTTGGTTTGAAAGAACTCAAGAATGGCTGGAAATTCATGCCAACTGCTTATATCGGATATAACGGCGCTCACCAGTATTATTCAGGATTAGGCGCATACCAAAACGGCGGACAAGCAGGTTTCTTGGGAACATGGTATAAGAATAACTTCATAATCGGCGGATTAGTCTATGGAGGTGTTTACCAAAACAGTATGGATATTGCAGGACATACAGATAATACTTTCAACTATTTTGCAGGTGCTGCAACAAAAGCTGCATATAACTGGAGATTCCATCGGGATTGGGTATTACAGCCTAATTTACTTTTGGCGTATAATTTCTTCGGCCAGCAGAATTGGCATTCAGACTTTGGTCAGATGGGTATGATGTCAGGAATATTGAACGGAATAAATTTGGCTCCGGGTTTGAATTTAATCTGGGAGAAGGAAACTTTCAGTATTTATGCGACATTACAGTATATGTATAACGTAAACGGTGCCGTCGGCGGTCGTGCCGGTAATGTAAGCTTACCTCATCTTGATATGGACAGAGGTTATATTCAGTACGGTATAGGTTTCACCAAACGCTTTACGGACAGATTTTCCGGTTATTTCCAGACAGTATTCCGAAATGTAGGCAGAACCGGTGTCGGCTTCCAGCTCGGATTTAATTGGTTAATCGGAAAGTGATATAAATAAGCATGGAGTTTTGAAAAAGGGATTTAAGTTTTTAGCTTAAGTCCCTTTTTATAATTATATTGTAATAGGAATATAATTAACTGAAATTTTACTTTTTCCTCTTGCACAACTTAATTTTTTGTGCTAGTATCGACTTGGAAAAGAGAGAGGTTATTCAATGAGTGAAGGACATTGGATTGTAAATAAAGTAATAGCCGGACATACAATGGCTTTTAATATGGATACACTTATTACTATGTGGGCGGCTATGGCGTTTTTGCTCATTGTATCTTTTATTGCAACCAGAAAGCTTACTATTTTCCCGACAAAACTGCAGCTTGCATTTGAAGGGATATTGAGTGCGTTCTGGGGGCTTGTGGACAGTTTGATGCCAAAAGAGGGCAGAAAGCATGTTCCTCTTATTGCGTCATTATTTTTATTTATTATCACCGCAAACCTGATGGGACAGTTACCTCTCAGAATGATTGAATTAAAAACAGGAGAAATGGCTTCTCCGACAAACGATATAAACTTAACTGCCGCTTTAGCGATTATTGTTCTTGTTTATTATGTCGGCGCAGGGTTTATGAAAAAGAAATTCAAATTCTTCCTGCACGATTTCAGCCCGATGTCGTTCTTTATGGCGATACTGGAAATTATGGATATGATAACAAGACCGCTCACGCTGGCTTTACGTTTATTCGGTAATATATTGGCTGGTGAATGTTTAATGACCGCTCTGTTAGGGATTTGCGCATATGTGCTTCCGCTTCCGGTAATGTTTTTTGAGGTTCTGGTTGCGTGTGTACAGGCACTCGTTTTTGCGCTTCTTACAACGGTTTATATTTCATCTGCAATAGAAGAAGGCGAACATTAATCAATAAGTTTTAATATTAATTGAGAAGGAGATTAAAAATGGAAGAAGTTAAAACAATTTCAGACTTAGCGCAATTAGGCGCAGGTGTTGCAATGGGTTTCGGTGCAATCGGTGCCGGTGTTGGTATCGGTATCGCGACTAAAGGTTTCTTGGAATCAATTGCAAGACAGCCTGAAATCTTTGGTAAAGCTCTCGTATTCTTCATGGTTGGTGCAGCTTTATCAGAAGCTTGTGCAATTTATGCGTTAGTTATCGCTTTGAAACTTGTAGGTATTTGGTAAGAAGAAGTATAAATTATGGAATTTAATGCAACATTTTTAGCATCAATAATATCTTTTCTGATATTTGTTTTCTTGATGAATAAAATACTCTATTCTCCTATGGAGAAAATTGTAAAAGAAAGACAAAAGTTTATTGATGAGAATTTCAATAGTGCTGATGAGAATTATAAAAAAGCAGACGGCTTGGAGCATCAAAGAGAAGAAAAGCTTGTTGGTGCTAAGAATGAGGCTCGTTCAAAATATAATGATTCCGTAAACGGTTTTAAGGCTCAAAAAGCTGATATTCTGAAACAGGCACAGGATAAGATTAATGCAGAGCTTGAAGAAGAATATCAGAAGCTTAATAATATATCAAATGATACAAAAGAAGGCTTAAAAGGCAGAATGACCGATTTAGCTAACGATATTGTCGAGAAAGTTTTAGGCTACAGAAGCGAAGTTCAAGGTTTTGATAATGATGAAGTAAACAGAATACTTTATCAATAAACAGGGTAAGAGGTAAATTATGGAAAGCATAAGATTAATATGGGAATATATAGGCAGAACAAATCTGTTCAACTTTATAATATTTCTTTCTGTATTTATTCTTATCTGGAAAATGGCAAAACTTGGTGATATGCTTGAAAGGGCAAAACAGAGCGTTATTGACCATATTGAGGATTCAAAATCAAAGAAGGCAGACTCTGAAGAGCATTTAAAACAGATTGAAGAAACAGTTTCTCATCTTGGAGAAGAGATTGAAGGTCTGATTAAGAAGTCAGAAGATAATGCTAAATTAGTCGGTGAAAAAATACTTCAAGATGCCGGTAATATGGCAGAAGGTATCAGAGACAACGCCAGAAAAGTTGTTGAAAATAAATCGGCGCTTTTAAAGAATGATATTTTGAGAAGAGCATCTCAGGCTTCGATTGATGTTGCAAGAAATCATATTATAAACGAGCTAAGAGATAACGATGGTTTGCATCAGAAATTAATTGATGAAAGTATTGAGGCTATTAACGGTATAGAGGGATAAGGGGATTAAATAATAATGGCAGTTGCTTCAAATCATAATTCCGAACTTGTTGCAAGAAGATGGGCTAAGGCTCTTATGGATTTAGCTCAAGAAGACGGCGGCATTTCAAAAGAAGAAATCTTAAGCAATCTTAATGATATTGCACAAACTATTGAAGGGTCTAAAGAATTATCAGATTTAGTTAATAACCCTTCTGTCTCTGTCGAAGAAAAGCAGATTGTAATATGCAAACTCTTCCAGAATAGAGTTATGCCGGTTGTTTATAACTTTTTATTCTCTCTGAATTTAAAAAAGAGACTAAATATTATCGGTGAAATAGCTCAAGAATTCCGGAAAGAACTGGAAGAAATGAAAAATATCGTTAGAGTAGATGTAACATCGGCAATTGAACTAAACGATGAGCGCAAAAACGATATAAGAAACAGAATTGCAGATAAACTCCAAAAAGATGTAATTGTAAATTGGGGTGTAGATAGTGATATAATAGGCGGTCTGGTATTAAATATAAATGAAACGATTGTTGATAACAGTATCAGACACAGATTAGAGAATTTAAGTAAAAACATTATAAAATAGAGGTGGAAAATGGCAGTAATTAATCCGGATGAAATTAGTTCAATATTAAAAGAGAATATCCGTAATTACGAAGCAAGAGCGGAAGTTTCAAATATCGGAAGCGTTCTTGAAGTAGGTGACGGTATTACAAGAATTTACGGGCTTAGGAATGTTATGTCAAACGAGCTTGTAGAATTTGAGGATGGAAAAGGTACATTAGGTATTACTCTGAACCTTGAAGAGGATAACGTAGGTGTTGTAATCTTAGGTGAATATACCTACATTAAGGAAGGTATGACAGTAAAAACAACCGGCCGTATCGCTTCTGTTCCGGTAGGTGATGCTTTAATCGGAAGAATTGTAAACCCGACAGGACGCCCGATTGACGGTAAAGGCGAAATTATTGCCGATAAAACAAGACCGATTGAAAGAGTAGCTCCCGGTATTGTTGCAAGGCGTTCTGTTCACCAGCCTCTTCAAACAGGTTTGACAGCAATTGACGCTTTAACTCCGATAGGAAGAGGACAGAGAGAATTGATTATCGGCGACAGACAAACAGGTAAAACTGCTATTGCAATCGATACTATCTTGAACCAGAAGGGCGGAGATGTAATCTGTATTTATGTTGCTATCGGTCAAAAGGCTTCAACGGTTGCACAGTTAGCTAAAACATTAGAAAAACATGGTGCAATGGATTACTCAATTATTGTAGCAGCTAATGCAAATGAGCCGGCACCTTTACAATATATCGCACCGTTTGCAGGTGTTGCGATTGCAGAAGAATTTATGGAACAGGGAAAACATGTTCTTATAGTATATGACGATTTGACTAAGCATGCTCAAGCTTATCGTGCAATGAGTTTGCTTCTTAAAAGACCGCCTGGACGTGAAGCATATCCTGGTGATGTATTCTATCTTCACTCAAGATTGTTAGAAAGAGCTGTTAAGCTAAATGACGAACTTGGCGGCGGAAGTATTACAGCACTTCCTATTATTGAAACTCAAGCTGGTGACGTTTCAGCATATATTCCGACAAACGTAATCTCAATTACGGACGGTCAGATATTCTTGGAATCAGCACTGTTTAACTCTGGTGTAAGACCGGCAATTAATGCGGGGATTTCGGTTTCACGTGTAGGCGGTGCGGCTCAGACAAAGGGTATTAAGCAAGTTGCCGGTAAGCTTCGTCTTGATTTGGCTCAATACAGAGAATTGGAAGCGTTTGCTCAATTTGCGTCAGACTTAGACCCTGCTACTAAGAAGCAGCTTCTAAGAGGTCAAAAGTTGATGGAAGTTTTGAAACAGCCTCAATATAAACCGCTTACTGTTGCGCAGCAGGTAACAATTCTGTTTGCAGTAAACGAAGGTTACTTAGATGAAATCGATAATAAGAAGATTGCAGATTATAAGACAGGCTGGTTTGAATACTTTGAAGCTAATATGCCGGATTTAAGCAAGGCTTTGAATGAAGGAGCTAAATTGTCTGATGAAGATATGACAGCTTTAAGAAGCCAGCTTGAAGCATACGGAAAGACTTTATAGTAAGGAGTGTATTTATGAAATGCTATAATCACCATGACAGAGACGCTTTTGCAGTATGCAAAGCCTGTGGGAAGGCTTTATGCCTTGAATGCGCCGAAGAATATAAAGACTTTTATATTTGCAAAGACTCTCCGTCTTGCAGGCATGTTGCTGATGTAGAGTATGTAAATTATTTTAAGGATAATTCAGAAGGTGCATGGATGTTTAATAGAATTGCATTTATGCTTATTGGTGCTTTTCTGTTCATCTACGTGATTGTAAAATCATTCATGTTCTTTATGATACCATGTCCGCTTTTAGAGACTGTATTGTTAATATTGCTTGCAATACTTCTTATAAAAAAGGGTATGGATATGAAGTTAAAATAAATAACTTTCTTTTGCACAATGAAAATAAAAAATGGAAAATCTCATACAAATTAAGAACTTAATATATGAAATAAGAGGTTATAAGGTAATGCTCGACAGCGACCTTGCAGATTTGTATGGAGTTCCGACAAAAAGGCTGAATGAGGCTGTAAAACGTAATATTACAAGATTTCCAAGTAATTTTATGTTTCAGTTAAATGAAGAAGACCTTTTAGACTTGAGGTCGCAAATTGCGACCTCAAGTTCAAAGCACGGTGGTCGTCGTTATATGCCATATGTCTTTACCGAACAGGGTGTGGCAATGCTTTCAAGCGTTTTAAACAGCGAAAAAGCTATTCAGATAAATATACAAATCATGAATACTTTTGTGCAGATGCGGCAATGGGCTATGGAGAATAAGGATTTAGCAAGGCGTGTTGCGGAATTGGAAAATTATTTTATAGAGCATTGTAAAGACAATAAAACAGATATGAGAGAAATCTATGAAGCAATAGATTTATTGATGGATAGGACAAAACCTGCAAAAATAGGGTTTAATACAGAGGAAAAATAGAATGCCAAACACAAAAGATATAAAAAGCAGAATTTCAAGCGTTCAGAATACTAAAAAGATTACAAAAGCAATGAAGATGGTTGCGGCAGCAAAAGTTAAGAAAGCAGAAAGCACTGTAAAAGCTGCACGTCCCTTTGCGGATGAGCTTATGGTTTTATTCAGAAAGATGCTTGCAACAGTAGGTGAAGAATCTGCCACAGGTTTGAAAGTAGAAAGAGGGCTTGATAATTATCCTGAACTTTTGAGAGAAAGAGAAGTTAAATCAGAAGGGCTTCTTGTTATAACTTCTAACAAGGGTTTGGCAGGGGCTTATAACGCTAATGTAGTAAAAGCTGCGCTAAAGCGGGTTAGAGAAAATTCTGAAAAGGGGATTAAGACTGTAATTTATCCTGTAGGACAGAAAGCTGTTTCAGCTTTAAAGCATAAAGCTGGCGATTATGAGCTTAAGAAGGGTTATATAAGTGTTGCTAACGATCCGACAGCTACCGGTGCAAATATTATAGCGGAAGATATAGCAGAAGATTTTGTTAATGGTAATATTGACAGAATAGATATTATAACAACCCGTTTTAATAATATGATGTCTTATAGTGTACAGGATTGGGAAATTCTTCCCGTAAAAATAGAAAAAGCAGAAACCCATGAAATAGATCCTGTTATGGAATTTGAGCCGTCACCGCATAGTGTTTTACAGCAGCTTGTTCCTATGTATATTTCAAATACTGTTTATCAAGCGCTTCTGGAAGCAAACGCAAGTGAATTGGCATCTCGTATGACAGCGATGTCAGCTGCTTCAAATAACGCTGAAGAAATGATAAATACTCTGACAATTGACTACAATAAAGCCCGTCAAGCTGCAATTACTCAAGAACTCGTAGAAATCGTCTCCGGTGCACAAGGTGTAAAGGGTTAATAATTAACGCCGTTATGTTATTAATATCTCTTTACATTTTGTTATAATAATTGTATGATTATAATAGATTGGAGGAATTTTGGCAGAGAAATTCAAAATACAAGGCGGAGAGACTCTTAAAGGCGAAGTTTCGATAGGCGGAGCCAAAAATTCTGTTCTAAAACTACTTGCAGCCAGCATTCTGGTGAAGGGAAAAACAAAGATTTATAATGTACCCCGTCTGACAGATGTCGATATAATGCTTAATGTGCTTTCTGATTTGGGGGCGTCTTATATTTATGATAAACAGGAAAAATCTGTAGAGGTTGATGCTTCAAATATAACATCAATCACTGCCAAGTATGAACTTGTCAGCAAAATGAGAGCATCTTTTATTATTCTGGGTGCTTTAATGTCCCGTTGCAGAGAAGCAATTGTTGCATTGCCCGGCGGTTGTGCAATCGGTGAAAGAAGAGTTGATTTCCATATAAAAGGTTTAGAGGCTTTAGGTGCTAAAATTAAAATTGAAAACGGTTATGTGCATGCAAAAGCTTCCAAATTATCAGGGACTGATATATATCTTGATATTCCATCGGTAGGTGCTACTGAAAATCTTATGCTGGCAGCTGTTTTAGCCGAGGGAGCTACAAGAATTCAAAATGCTGCACAAGAACCGGAAATAGTTGATTTAGCGAACTTTTTAAATACAATAGGTGCTGATATTTCAGGGGCCGGTACTTCTGAGATATTGATCAACGGTGTAAAGGCTGAAAATTTGCATTCAGCAGAGTATACAACAATTCCGGATAGAATTGAAGCCGGAACTTTTATGGCTGCAGTTGTTGCAACCAGAGGAAAAGCAATAATTAGAAATGTTTATCCTGCACATTTAACCTTTTTTAATGATAAATTAATAAAAATGGGTGCCGGTATAAAGCTTGTAGAGCCAACTACAATAGAAGTCAGTTGTAAAAGCAGACTGAACTCAATTAATTTTGTAACTCAACCTTATCCCGGTTTTCCGACGGATTTACAAGCGATAGCAATGACTCTTCTTACTACCGCGAATGGAGTCGGAATAATAACGGAAAGTTTGTATGAAAATCGCTTTATGCAAGTTCCGGATTTAAGGAGAATGGGGGCAGATATTCATCAAGATCGCAATCATGCAATTGTAAAAGGGGTAAAAAACCTTACCGGAGCAATAGTTGCAGCCAGCGATTTAAGAGCAGGTGCCGCTCTTGTTATAGCCGGATTAATGGCTCAAGGCGAAACTATCGTTGAAAAGCTGCATCATATTGACAGAGGTTATGAAGAATTTGAATATAAGATACAAAAACTCGGCGGTAAAATATACAGATATAATGATGAAATGACGGGAGGTTTAAATCAATCAGTCGTATTAAATAATGAAAAGGGGGTAGTTAATGAGTCCCGCATATAAAAGATGGTATGACCACGACCCTAAGCTTTTGGAAGTTATTGAATTGTTGAAGAATTATCAGGATGAATTAAAGGAACATGCTGTAGTATTTCTTGATAAATTAGAACAAAAAGTCTCAAAAGAAGCTTTAGACAGATTTTACGATCTTGTAAAACCTGTGAACGGAAATCGTTGGTATGACAAAGATCCTATTATATCAAAGACTGTTGAAATTTTGCGTGTAGTTCCTCCGGAAGTTCAGAATGCTTGTGCGGAACGATTTATTTCTGCATTGAAAGATATGGGGATTGAATACGAGAGTCCTAATCATAATTAGAAAATTGTGTGCTATCAACGTATCTTTTGGCATTAATAATAACCGTTAAAAAGTGTGTTCTTGTGGTTTTATTATTAAATAAAAATAATGTTTAAGGTATAATATACTCAGAAGTTTTGAATTGTTACGGAGTATAAAATGTATAATGTCAGAAAAATAACGGACAGTTTGTTTTATGTCGGTTGTTCCGACAGAAAACTTTCTCTTTTTGAGAGTGCATATCCGGTTAAAGAGGGTATGTCTTATAACTCATATCTTATTTCGGATGAAAAAACAATACTTTTTGACACGGTTGATAAATCTTGTTGGGAACAGTTTCAGGAAAATCTTAAAGCAGCTCTTGCAGGCCGTCAGCTGGATTATATTGTTGTTCAGCATATGGAGCCTGATCACTGTGCACTCTTAGAGGAAGTCGTTAAATTGCATCCGAATGTTAAAATTATTTGTACGCAAAAAACTGTTGCGATGATTAAGCAATTTTTTAATTTTGTTGCAGATTCAAACGTAATGGTTGTTAAAGAAGGTGATACTTTAAATACGGGCAGACATGAGTTTCAATTTATTATGGCGCCGATGGTGCACTGGCCTGAGGTTATGGTAACTTATGATAAAACTGATAAAATCCTGTTTTCGGCAGACGCTTTCGGAACCTTTGGGGCCGTAAACGGCAATCTTTATGATAATGAAGTTAACTGGGAAAGGGATTATTTAGACGAAGCAAGAAGATATTACACAAATATTGTGGGGAAATACGGTCTGCAGGTACAGATGCTTCTTAAAAAAGCAGCAGGGCTTGATATAAAAATGTTATGCCCGCTTCATGGTTTAATAATTAAAGAAAATATTAATTTATTTCTTGAAAAATATGATAGATGGTCTAAATACGAACCGGAAGAGAATGGAGTTCTTATTGCATACTCATCCGTATATGGCGGGACGGAAAGTGCGGTTAACCTTCTGGCGGCAAAACTTGCTGATAGCGGAGTTAAAAACATAAAAATGTTTGACGTATCAATTACTCATCCTTCATTTGTTCTGTCGGAAGCCTTCAGGTTTTCGCATATTGTAATTGCAACAACAACTTATAACGCCGGAATATTTGAGTCAATGGAAACATTCCTGCATATACTGGCTTCACATAACCTGCAAAACAGAAAATATGTAATTATACAAAACGGAAGCTGGGCTCCTGCTTGCGGAGGACAGGTAAAAGAAATTCTTGAAAAACTCAAGGGTTCTGAACTGCTTGATGACAGTATTTGTATAAAATCAACTCTAAAAGAAGAACAGATAACCTTGATGGATAATGTTGTAAATACAATGGTAAAATCTTTGGGTTTATAGTTTAATAAATAAAAAGGAGGATTTGTTTATGCAAAAATATGTATGCACAGTATGCCATTATGTATATGACCCGGAAGCAGGCGATCCTGATAACGGAATTCAGCCGGGAACTGCGTTTGAAGATTTACCCGAAGACTGGGTTTGTCCTCTGTGCGCAGTAGGCAAGGATATGTTTGAAGCTGAATAAATAAAAAAACAAAAGCAAATATAAAGATCCGGGTTTTTCATCCCGGATTTTTACTTAAAATAACAAATATGAATTATTAATATTTGGTATCGTGATCCCAGTCTTCCAACATGTTTATGTCTGTATTGTGCTTTTTATTATAGTCATCTATAGAGCCGTAACCGGCGCCTGTTCCGGCTCCTATACCCGCACCAATAGCAGCTCCAATAGGCCCGGCGACAAAGAAACCTATAATGCCACCCACCACTCCAAATGCTTTTGCACCAGCACTGGCGGTTTTTCCACTGAAGTTTACACTTGTTTCAGGAACAGCAACTGTATTGTCATTTTTTAAGTTTTTTCCTGCTTTAGGGTGATAATAAGCCATGTTAATTGCATTAACTCTCATAAAAAGACCTCCGGTTAGTAAAATCTTTTAAATTATACCATAAACTAAAAAAATGTAAAGTTTCTTGTAGCATTCTTGATTTATTAAAAAAAATATTATACGATTTTCTTAAGGATATTTAATGAGATTTGTATGATAAATTCAATCAGAACAAATACGCTTCAATATCAGGCAAACCAACAAGGACTTGCAAGGAGGAGGACTTTAGTTAACGCTCTTGATACGATTGATGCAAAGAGCGGTAAATATAGGACTGTAGCAGATGATGCACAGCGTGCATATTTAGCATTTCCGTCGATGCTTACGATGTTGCCGGCGTTTATATTGGCGTTTATGTCGGAAAAGCATGGCGGGGCAAAACTTGCAGTCCCAACGGCATTACTATCCGGATTAAGTGCTCTGGCGTTCGGAATTTTTGCAAAAAACCGTGGTGAGAACAGCTATAAGACAATCTCAGCAGGTCAAGCGGAAGCTCTTAAAGATGATTTATCGGATCCCAAATTGTTTGTGAATATTGATGCTAAACGAATTAGAGAAATAAATAATAACCAGAACTACAAAAAAATAATATCTTCAAAAATGTTTACAGATAGAGCAAATTTATTCTTGGATTATAACTATAAGGAGTATAAAGAATTCTTTAGAGACATAGATAAAAAAACGAAGGAATTTGAGTCTCCGAAAGAGGTACAAGATAATGAAACCTCAAAAGCCATCGACTTTATAGACAAAAGAGCCCGGAATTATAATAATAAAATTGTTACAGGTATGTACTTATTATATTCCGGGCTTTGTGCTGCCGGGGCCGGTACAGGGATTGCTCTAAATTCAATAGCCAAGAAAAATAATAAATTTTCAATTCCGCTTAATATTGGTGCTTTTGCATCAATATTAACTCCAATGTTTATGTTATGTAAAATATCACAAAAATCCTTTTTTAGTGATATAGAGCAAATCTCTCGATTAAAAGCAAAAGAAGATTTTTTAAATGATAAGTATGAGGATAAAAATTCTCTACAGACGTATTTTGACTATAATAAATCAAAAAATAAGTATATCCAAAAGCTTGAAAAGCAGGAATATATAACATCTATGCGGAATAGCATAATTAAGAAATCTGCTGCTGATAAAAAGGAAATTGCAGATGCAGAAGTTTTTCAGCAGGAATTTAAATCTGCAATTAATGCAAAAGACCGAATGAATAAGTTAAAAAAAGCTGAAATCAATAACAGTACCGCAAGTGATTTTATTATTAACGTATTCGTTGCAAGTGTTTTATACCCCATATTAGTATTGTTAAATCGTAAGTTAGAATTCGGAGCCGGTAAAACTTCATCTTTGATTAAAATCGGAGCATTGGAGACGATGGCAACATCTGTCGGCTGCATGTTAAGTGCCGGGCTTTCAAAGTTTTTGAATAAAAAATCGGATAGTTAATATAGATTTTAAGAATTTTGTGTTATAATAACACTGACCCAATAAATAGCGAGGTGGATTTCATCCAAATTCATTATTTGTGAAATAATTTATGTAATGTATAATGTTATTGTCACTTTTATACATAATAAGAAAGGAAAATAAGAAATGAGTTTTGTACCTGTAGTAATTGAACAATCAAGCAGAGGCGAGCGTTCTTTTGATATCTTCTCAAGACTGTTGAGAGAAAGAATTATTTTCTTAGGAACGCCGGTTGATGATATGGTGGCAAACCTTATTGTTGCTCAGCTTTTGCTATTAGACAGCGAAAATCCGGAAAAAGATATTATGTTATATATCAACTCTCCCGGAGGAAGCGTTACTGCAGGTTTGGCAATATATGATACAATGCAGCATATAAGAGCTGATGTGCAGACTATCTGCTTAGGTCAGGCAGCATCTATGGGTGCATTCTTATTATGTTCAGGTGCAAAAGGCAAGAGAATGGCTCTTCCGCATTCAAGAGTTCTTATCCACCAGCCTTTAGGCGGTGCTCAAGGTCAAGCTACAGATATTGAAATTCAGGCACAGGAAATCTTGAGAATTAAAAAGACTTTGAATGAAATAATGGCATCTAATACAGGACAATCTATTAAGAAAATTGAAAAAGACACTGACAGAGATTATATTATGACTCCTCAAGAAGCTCTAGAATACGGTATGATTGATAAAGTCATAACAAAAGAGGGGTAGATGTCCTAAGTACCCTCTCCCCGGTGAGGGAGAGGGTAGAATTTCTTAGTGAATGTGAGTGAACTTAGAAATTCGGGTGAGGGGTGATTTTATTCCCCAAAAACACAAATATATACTGCCAAATAAGGCTGATTTACCAAAATAAGGCGGGTAAAATATAAAACAGGAGAATATTATGTCATCGAATGATAGGTTAAAATGTTCATTTTGTGGAAAAACTCAAGATCAGGTTAAGAAATTGATTGCAGGGCCTGATGTGTTTATATGCGATGAGTGCGTTGAGCTTTGTAACGAGATTCTTGATGAAGAGTTTTTTGAAGCAAAAGAAAAGAATGGTGAAAAGCCTGAAAAACATTCAGATGACTTGGAAGATAAACCTATTCCAAAGCCTCATGAAATTAAGGCATATTTAGACCAGCATATTGTAGGGCAGGATGATGCCAAAAAAGTCCTTTCTGTTGCGGTTTATAATCATTATAAAAGACTTAGACACAACCAAAAGGAAGATACTAACGGTGTAGAAATACAGAAATCTAATATTCTTCTTGTTGGCCCTACCGGGAGCGGTAAAACGTTATTGGCTCAAACATTAGCAAAAATGCTTGATGTTCCGTTTGCAGTTGCTGACGCTACAACTTTGACAGAAGCCGGTTATGTTGGTGATGATGTTGAAAATATTCTGTTAAGACTTTATCAAAATGCTGATTATGATGCTAAAAAAGCCGAAAAGGGTATTATTTATATTGATGAAATAGATAAAATTGCAAGAAAATCCGAAAATACATCAATAACCAGAGATGTGTCAGGTGAAGGTGTTCAACAGGCTTTGTTGAAGCTTATTGAAGGTACAATTTCAAACGTTCCTCCGCAGGGCGGCAGAAAACACCCGCAGCAGGAGATGATACAGATAGATACAAGCAACATCCTGTTTATCGTAGGCGGTGCGTTTGTTGATTTAGATAAAATTATTGAACATCGTGTTAAAGACGGCTCTTCAATCGGGTTCGGGAAATCTGCTCCGACACAAGCTGAAAAAGAACAGGCAGCTTCGAGAATGCTTAAGAAACTCCAGCCCGAAGATTTGCTGAAATTTGGATTGATACCGGAATTTATCGGACGTATTCCTGTCTATGCGGTTCTTGACGCTTTGGACGAAAAGACTTTAAAGATGATTTTGACAGAGCCAAAGAATGCAATCATCAAGCAGTACAAATGTTTGCTTGAAATGGACGGAGTTGATTTGGAATTTGAGCCGGAAGCTTTGGATTTAATCGCTCAAAAAGCGTTAAAACGTAAAACTGGTGCACGTGCTTTGCGTTCAATTGTAGAAGAGTTAATGCTTGATGTCATGTATGATATACCGACAACTCATGATATTGATAAGTTTACAATAACCAAAGAAATGGTCGAAAAACAGGATGAAATTGACAATCAAGCAGAATTGATACATCTTCCGAATAATAAGACTTCAGATTTATCACAAAAAACAAGAGCGGAAATTGCTTAGTATAAAATTCCGGAAAAGTTTTTAAGAGTGCATTTTTCTATCTCCGGATAGGTAAGTTTAAGTAATATATTAATTTGGCCGGAATCTATCTGCTCAAATCGTATCTCTTGTATTTTGTTGTCTGTATCAAATCTGACTATAGCATGCTTGTTGTTGTTTAAATCAATTATTAAATAGCCTAATATTTCAGCTTGGGCTTCTTGTTGTGTTTTAATTCTGATATTATAGTGATAGAGGTTTTTCTGTTTGTAGGTATAATTCTAAACTTGGCGTCATTCTGGGGTAAATGTTTTTTCTGTTTGTAGATATAATTCCAAACTTGGCGTCATTCTGAGTGCGAAAATAATTATTAGATGAGCCCGAAGAATCTATTATAATTTCTTTAAATGTTAAAGAGATTCTTCAGTCGCTGTCGCTCCTTCAGAATGACGTTTTTTTAAATTACCTTTAACTGTTGTGGAACCAAGTTTGGAATATCTTAATAATATTTGGTGAAAACATATATAACTCCCAAAATTATTAAAAGTTTAATTTATAAAAAAGTCCGGGAATTTAATATAAATTCCCGGACTTTTAGTTCTGCGATTTATTTTTATGCACCGAGAGCCTGTTCATAGAATTTGTTAAACATATCCATTACGCATTTTGCATTTATAGCAATTAAGAATAAGTGATCATCATATTGTTCGCTAATAATTAGTCCTAAATCATTATTTTGGGCAGTTGTTCCGTTTAAATAGTAGTCAATATCACTAGCAGTATTTGAACTGTAATATTTTTTTACACTATAGTTATAATTTTCTCCGTCAAATTCCACAGAATTTACTCTTGCGGATTTCTTACTTGCCCAGTTATTTATAGAATGGTCTAATGCAGCTTGATAAAGTGAAGTAAGTTTTTCTTTTGCTGTATTTAATGCCGCAGTGTCGTATTGTCCGGTACTTATGCAAGCTTTTGCAATAAAGTCAATAAATGATGCAATACTTACTTTAGCATAGTTTACGCTGCTCTTCCAATCTCCGCCTTTTAGACCTGTAGCATCCAGCAAGTTTACAAAGCCGCCATGTCCTTCGTATAGCTCAGCGAGTGTATTAACAGAGTTCGGGGTGCTACCGTCTGTGCCCATACTAATATAACCATTGTATTTTGTTTGCATTTTTGCCCAATCTACGCTTGTTGGTGCAACGCTTATATTAATCTTTTTCTCACCGACTTTAACGCCGTCTACTAATATTGAAATCGTTACAGAGAAATCACCGTTGTTTTTGCCAGTAACAGTAATATTACCGCTATTATCAATACTTACAAGTCCTGTATTGCTGGATTGATAACTAATCCTGTCACTTGTTATAGCTTTAGCATTGCCATTTTTATCCGTAAATGTCGGAGCTAAGACAAAAGTTTTAGTGCTGTTAGGTGATATTGCAATATTGCCGGCCGGTAAATTACTCCAAGTGCTATCGTTAAGGGTTAAATCTTTAGGATCTCCGAGTTCAAGAACTTTTGCTTTCAATTCAGTAATTTTATCTTCAATTTCAGCAGTTGTGAGGTCGTTGATAGTAGAGGCGTAATTATCTCCAAAGACAGTTTTAACAGCTTCTGCTAAAGAATTACTCTTTGAAGCAACTGCTTTGCAGTAAGAGATAGCGGCATTTTTGTACGCTTTAGCGTCATTGTTTTCTCTGGCGGCTTTAACTAAGGCATCGTATGTATTATTAAGAGTTTCAATAGACATACTTCCGAAACCGTTAGGATAAAAATCTGT
>CALUPN010000003.1 GCA_944322625.1 Candidatus Gastranaerophilales bacterium
GTCTGCCTCAAAGTATGCTAATGTAACTCAATACATATTGTGGTGCTACGCACGTAGGAGACCGGTCGGCAGACATTTGGTCTAAAGACTACCGGAATGTTTTTGACCTACCGGTCTGCCTCAAAGTGTTCTAATGTAACTCAATACATATTGTGTTACATTAGGGGTAAATGTAAGGAATAGTGCGGGTTTTTAGTATAAGATTACGAATAATAATCTTACCCCTCCCCGAAATCAAAGATTTCGACCCTCCCACAAGGGGAGGGTGAAGATATAACGCAGATAGCGCCGCGAACGTGCTGCGTAAGCAGCGATAGTGAGCGTAAGAGAGCCGGTTCACCGGCCTGGCTGCAGAAGCTTAATACAATTTTACCCCAATGCCCGTCAGGGCATAGGAAACAGCTGCGTATTTTCTCTTTCTTTTGGTACTTTTCTTTCTCTTTTTATTCGCAATAAAAGAGAAAGAAAAGTACACATTTGAAATAAATATGTTATAATGGTTTCAGACATATAAAAGTATGTCTAATGTAACACAATATGTATTGAGTTACATTAGGGCGCTTTGAGGCAGACCGGTGGGTCAAAAATAAACTTGCAGTCTTTAGACTGAATGTCTGCCGACCGGTCTCCTACGTGCGTAGCACCACAATATGTATTATGTTACATTAGGGCACTTTGAGGCAGACCGGTAGGTCAAAAATAAACTTGCAGTCTTTAGACTGAATGTCTGCCGACCGGTTTCCTACGTGCGTAGCACCACAATATGTATTGTGTTACATTAGACAGGTTAAGTTCCTTATTTACTGTTCTATCCAGCTTCTTATTCTTTCACCGGCTTCGGATTCATCTACGCCGTCGAATTCACGTTTTAATTCTCTTAACGCTTCTCTGATTTCAGCACCGGAAGTCGGAACAGGGATAGGACGATTTTGCTGCTCTAATAGCCCTTGCTGTAACTGCGACTGTTTTTGGATTAAATCGGCAGCGTTCATACTCAAATCTTTAATTTGTTTCTCTTGAGCTTCATTCATTTCTCTCAAGCGTTCAAGCTCTTCCTGCTGGGCAGCTTTTGCGGCATTAATCTTCTGTGTTAACGCTTTATGCCCAAAGAACAGACCGAATGCAAGGAGAGCGATTGCAAGCCACCACGGATTGCCGTGTTCTGCCTTAATCGGTGCTTTAACATTCTTATCGCCTGCCATAAACGGATCAAGAGAATCCGCAAACGCTATTGTTACATTATCAGGATCTGCCTTCGGGCTGGCTGCGTGTGCTACAAGTTCTTTTAACTCTTCAAGAGTTAATTCAACCGGAAGCGCGTCTTTTTCTAAAGTTACAGCTATTGAAATTTCTTCCAGCACGCCCGGTGACATATATTCATTTGTCTGTACTTTAGTAACGCCGTATTGCGTTTCTCTTGCTGTTCTTGAATAGCTTCTGTTCTGGGTCGAATCAGAACTTCCGGCCGGCAGACCGTTCGGGAGATAAACACTTACTGCGTTAGTATTTTTATTGACATCCTGCGTCTGATCACCCAAGCCTTCTGAAAAAGTTTGTTCGTTTACAGAAGCTTTTTTATTAGGGTCGTATTCAATCGTAAATCTTTCAACCGGAGCTTGTTTAAGGAAAGTACTAACAGTTGCAACGTATTTTCCTTGTCCGATTAAACGATTTAACTGCGCTTGAACTTTTTCCTGCATATATTTGTCATTTTCCTGCAATCTTGCAAGCATTTCCGACTGCGCATCAATAAGGCTGTTATAGACATGCCCGTTTGTGTCGGTAATTGAAATATTTTCGGCTTTCAAACCAGAAACACTTCCTAAAAGCAAATTAGAAACCGCTTTTACAGTACTCATATTAAGGGTATCACCGACAGCCACCTGTAATTGAACAGTTGCTGTTACCGGTTTCTGCATTGATGTAAACATTGTCTGCTCCGGAATTGAAATGAATACAGAAGCGTTTTCAATCCCGTCAATCCTTCTGATTAAGCGGGCAAGCTCACCGTTCATCGCACGGACAAGCCTGATTCTCTTATCTTCTTTTGTTGAAGTAAAATCACCTTTATCAAAGATTTCTAAGCCTACATTCTGGTCATACAAACCGCTTTCTACGATTACCATAATCGCGCGGTCTCTCTGTTCGGTCGTACATTTCCGCATGCCGGGAGTGCAATCACCTTTTTTAAGTCGTAATACCGATTTTGTACCGTCTACCGCACGGGAAGCTACAATATTATTACGAGCCAAAAGCGCCTGAATTTCCAGAGCTTTTCCTAAATTATCAGTTGTAAGCAAATCAACATCTTCTTTTAAAGGTTCGTTACTTACGTCGATTTCTTTGTTTGCAGAGCTTTTTGTTGCTGCTATAGTTCCGCAAAGGATAAAAATCACCAGCAAAAGTACCACGCCTCCGATAATTGAGGCTAAAAGAACTTTATTCTCCAGTAATTTTTTGAAATCCATATATCCTGCCCTACTTAAATATTATACACATATATATTAATTATGAGAAGTCTAAATCTGAATTTGCATAATTTTATCATACGCTTGTATGACTTTTCCGACAGCAGTTGTTGCTACGTTAACGGAAATTTCTGCTTTTGACATTGCAACCATAACATCGTGAATATCGACATTTTCAGAGCCCATCATTACATCCTTAAGCAAATTATCAGGAGCTTCCATTGTAGTATTAAGATTTTCCACAAGCCCCGACATTACACTTTGAAAATCAGACGTTGCAGGCTCCTCCACTCTGCTCATTCTTGCGGAAGGAATACTTCCCCAGCTGTCAAGTTTCGTGTGCTGAATTCTTGCTTCTAAATCATATTGCGGATAAAAACCGTTAAACATATTTTTCACCTCTTTTATTAGGTTTATCGGCTGATTTTGGGAATAATTTAAATGTTTTATTCAAAATACTCCATTTGTACTATCTGTTTAATAATCATTAAAGAAATGTCAATATTTGCCGTCTAAATATTATGTGATTTACCCCCGGCTATTACAAAAGGATGCTTAATAATGAATCTTCATGAAGAATGTTTACTGAAATATTTACTAAACCCATTAAATCTGCTTAATTCAACAGAACGCTTAAAAGCTAATAATATTCTGATTGAAAAAGGCCTTATTTCTGAAAAGTTCCTTGCAAAAAAAAACAAGATTAACTATACTGGAATATAAGATAAGCTTTTAATGGAGAGTTTGGTTTGAAAAATTTGATTAAAACAAAGTGGTTTATATACGGAACCTACTTACTGCTTGTTATGGCTTCACTTTTGATTGGTTTTGTGCTTTTGCAAAACAATAATACACTCAAAAATGTTATTGTATCGTTTTTTGAAGTTGCTGAAAACAGAACATTTGATTACAGACAGGCACTGCAGGTAATCCATAAAAGACCGCTTCCGAATAAGGACATAGTGGTTCTTGCCGTTGATGATGCGAGTCTTGAAATGTTATGGGATAAATACGGCGAATGGCCTATGCCGAGAAATGTTTACGCAGATATGATTAATTATCTTGAAAAACAAAAGCCGCAGCAGATTATATTTGACCTTATGTTTATAAAATCAATAAGAACAACGGGAAACGCCGATAAATATCTGGCTGATACTATGAACAAGTATCCTAATATTTATACGTCAATGAATTTTGACGACCAGCCTACCGATGTAAGAATTCCTGTCGATTTACCGGAAAGACTTGCTGTTAATTTGGAAAATAAATCAAATGTAAATTTAAATAACAAATATAAATTTCTGAATTGTCGTCCGATATTAGATTCACTCATGGACGGTAGTGTAAATATCGGAATGACAAATGTTGTGAGAAACAGTGACGGAATTATCAGGCACGTAGCACCTTTAATGGTTTACAAAGATAAATTTTACCCCTATCTGACATTTAAAGCAGGCGCAGATTATCTTTTACAAAAGCCGGACAATGATTTTATCATAGACCAAAATTCTAATCTGCAGTTATTTGGCTCTAAAATTCCGCTTACAAAAGACGGAGAAGCTATTCTGAATTGGTACGGCCCAAGCGGCACGCATACAATGGTTCCGATGTATAAGCTTATTCGTGAAATGGATGGAGGAGTAAAAAGCGGATTTGATTTCAGGGATAAAATTATTATTATCGGAACAACTGCAATGAGCCTTCATGACACAAAAAGTGTTCCCGTTCAGGAAAGTGTTTACCCCGGAGTAGAAGTACATGCAACATTCTTCAATAATATGCTGGATAATAACTTCATTCAAAAAACGGGATTAATTACCGATATACTGATTTTAGCAGGTGTAATTGCAATAGTCGGAGGGATTGTAATGCTTTCGACATCAACTCTGTTTGCATTCCTTTCAACTTCGCTTTTTGCAATAGCTTATTTATTTATTTCTTACTATGTTATGGAACTTTATAATCTCTGGATACCGGTTGTGCTTCCCGTAATATCAATTATGGCAGCATTTGCGCTTTCATTCCTTGCAAAGTATCTAATGAAAGCGAGAGATTTCGAATATCAATATAAACTTGCAACAATTGACGGACTTACAGAACTCTATAATCACAGGTATTTCCAGGATACTTTGAGAAAGCAGATTGATATTGCAAGAAGATATAACCAATCTTTTTCATTAATAATTGTTGATATTGATTTCTTTAAAAAGTTCAACGACACATACGGGCATCAAGCCGGTGATGCTGTTTTAAGACAGGTGGCACAGACCCTGAAGAAGAATTCCAGAACAACGGATTACGTATGCAGATACGGCGGCGAAGAAATGAGCATAATACTTCCTAATACAGGTGCCGAAGAAGCTTTGAATAATGCAAATCGTATTTGCAAGTCTGTTGCTGAAAAGCCGTTCCACTTAACGCCGGTTGATACAGCTAATGTAACAATAAGCTTAGGGGTGGCAACATTCCCTGATAATGCTCAAACTCCGCAGGATTTAATTGAGTGGGCGGATAAAGGTTTGTATTATGCAAAAGAACACGGCAGAAATCAGGTAGGGCGCTACTAATGGAAGCTGCTATCATAGAAAAAGTAGGTCAGGCATTGCCTGACATTAAATGTTATTGTCAGGCAATGCCTGACCTACAAATAAAAAGGATAATATGGAAAAGGTTAAAGTAATAGGTGCAGGACTTGCCGGTTCAGAAGCGGCTTTACAATTAGCAAAACGAGGTATTAAAGTTAAACTATACGAGATGCGCCCTGATAAAACAACCGGAGCGCATGTAACCGGTGATTGCGCAGAATTTGTCTGTTCTAACAGTCTCGGCTCATCCGATATTCTGAATGCCAGCGGACTTCTGAAAAAAGAGATGGAAATCTTAGACGGAGAGTTAATCAAAATCGCTTATGAAAACTCCGTTCCTGCCGGTAACGCTTTGGCAATAGCAAGAGAAGATTTTTCAAGAGCCGTTACAAAAAAGATTAAAGAAAATCCTAATATAGAACTTATTAGGGAAGAGATTACGGAAATCCCTGACGGGAATGTAATTATAGCATCCGGCCCGCTTACGAGTGATAAATTCGCTGATGCGATAAAAGATTTTACAGAGGAAGAGCATCTTTCGTTTTTTGATGCAATAGCTCCAATTGTAGAAGTTGAGTCCATTAACTTTGATAAAGCATTCTGGGCTTCAAGATATGATAAGGGAGAAGCCTCATATATTAATTGTCCCATGAATAAAGAAGAGTACGAAAACTTCTATAATATATTAATCAATGCCCCCAGAATAGAGCAGCACGATATCGATAAAAACTCAAAATTCTTTGAATCTTGTCTGCCCGTTGAAGTCTTAGCTTCAAGGGGTATCGATACTCTGCGCTTCGGGCCTATGAAACCCGTAGGACTTATTGATAAAAGAACCGGGATAGAAAATTATGCAGTAGTCCAGCTAAGACAGGATAATTCCGCAAAAACTCTATTTAATCTCGTCGGGTTTCAGACAAATTTAAAATGGGGTGCGCAAAAAGAACTTGTACATTCAATTCCCGGCTTAGAAAACGCAAATATTGTCCGCTACGGCGTAATGCACAGAAACACTTTTATAAACAGCTCCCAAATCCTTAACCAAACCCTTGAAACCCGAAAAAGAGAAGGCCTCTTCTTTGCCGGACAAATCACCGGAACAGAGGGTTATACAGAATCCATTGCAACCGGCATGCTAGCAGGAATTAATATGGCAAGAAGAATTCAGGGAAAAGAACTCCTTAAGCTCCCGAGAGAAACTATGCTCGGAGCAATTACATTCTATATAACAGATAAAGCCCACCTTGAACACATCTCCTCACGTGACGGCTCTTTAAGATATTTACCTCCGCAGCCGATAAATTCAAACTGGGGAATTCTTGCAAAACCCCTAAACAAACTTCCACGTGACAAAAAACTCAAAAACGAGCTCCTGGCAAAGCGTTCGCTTGAATACCTTCAAAATTTTATTAATAATATGTAAAGTTTTGTAAAGCACTAACGCAATTCCCGTAAAGAAAAATACTTATTATATATAAGAATAAAACACGAGGCAAAAGGAGTATAATCATGGGAATTGATATTTCAAAACTTAATGGCTTAATGAAGGAGCTTGCAACATTATCAGATGTTGTAAAAAAAGACGGTCAACTTGAAGGAAGCGAAGTTTCAATCTTCAAAGGCTATGCAGATAATGCATTAAATAACGGCCAAATTTCTTTAGAAGATTTTTCAGCTGTTTTCGGAATTGAAATAACCGAAACAAAACCTGTTACGCAGCCGGAAACAGTAACTACAAAACCTGCTACACTTACAAAGAAAGAAGAAAAAAGGGTACAAAACGCTGTTTCAGAGTCTGTAAAGGATATGGTTAATTCCGGTATTGCTCCAGATAAGATTATCAGCGAATTATCAAAAGAATATACAAATCCAAAATACAGCGAAGCATTAAATGAAGTTAAATATGTCTTAGATGCAGTAAACGCTACTAACTATAATTCAAAAGATGATGTAAAAGCTATTCACAATAAAGTTAAAACTACACTAAAAACTGCTAATAAATGGGATGGTTTCCATAAAGATTTATTAGACTCACTTGAAAAACAAGCAGAAAAAAATCAAACAACAAAAGAATTTAATCAAATAGTAGATATTTACAAAGAAGTAAAAGATGCTTGTAATAAAGCAAAACTTGCTACTAATTTTGAAGAATACGTTAATGTTGTTAAAGAAGAATTAGAAAAACGTGGTTTATGGGACAAATCTTATTATTCAGATGCTTTTAAAGAATTCAAAAAGTATGTTGAAAACGATGCAAAAGATTTTGTCGGAGTACAACTTGAAGATACAAAAGGTACATCAAATAGAAAAGTTAATAAAGAGCTCAAAGAAGCAGCAACAGATGGTGATTCATACCAGAAACATGCAAGAAAAGACCTTAAAACAGAAGTTAAAATTACGGCAAGAGGTAACAAAATAGAAGCTAAAGCTGTTGAGTTAGAAAAGATTTCTGCTGACGATCTTAGAAAAGAATTAGGCAGTAAATTATTTGAAAAACTTGAACGTTCATATCTTGGTACTGTAATGAATCCTGATGGAACTTACAATTTAAGTTCTCTTTCAGATGAAATTGTGACAAGAGTGGGAGCAGATAATCTTGTAAACAGATCACAAGATGACAAGATGGCTGAAATGACAAACATCCATAATCATATATTGATGATCACAGGACAAGATTTATCTGACAAAGAAATCAAAAAACTTCTCAGCTTGTGTGAAATCAAAAGAGAAAAGAAAGATCGTTCAATTAAAACTATTGCAAACAAAGCATTACTTGGACTCCCAGGATTAATTGGTGGCACTGTTGCAGGAGGTACAGCTAAAAATGGTAAGTTAAATGTTACACAATACTCATTACAAGAAATTAATATTAAAATCAATAATGCTGGTATTGCAGAAGACCTTATAGAACAAATAGAATGTACTGGTATTACTCCAAACATAACTATAAATCCTGATGGCTCAACTGGTATAAAAATTAAGCAAGAAGCATACCAGAAAATAGTACAGGATGACAGATTGTTCAATGCTCTGCAAGGTTTAGGTATTGCAGCATTAACAAATGGTTTATGGGCACTTGCTTTTGGTACAGAAAAAGATGAAAAATCTTGTTTGTCAATTTCTGATTATGATATTAATGATCCAACATATACAGATGCTGATAAGTATAAAGAATATATTGGAAAGATTACTGATAATGCTGAAAAACGTGATGCAATCTACTTATTAGTTGATACTTACAAGAAAATGTACGGTAATGATTGGCACACACATTTCCAACAGGCCTTAAGAGATATGGCAGGTATCGGATCAAAATTAAATCCGGAAGAATGCTTAATGATGAAATATCTTAAACCAGAAAAACCGGTACAAACAATACCTGTTGAAACGACTCCGGTTCAAGATGAAAATAATGAACAAGACACAACACCTGAAGAAAAATGTCCTGCTTCTATTGGTAGTAAATATACTGATACGACATTTACATACACAAGAGAAGGCGGAGATAGCTGGACGGAAATAGTAAGAGCATTCTATCCGTGTCTTGAAGAAGATGCTGGTGGAATAAAGAAAGCCATCAGAAAACTTAAGATAGCATTAAGCTACAATGAAGATGGTACATTTAATCAGGAAACTTTTATAAAATTACGTGATGGCGGCGATCTTCCTAAGACAATGAGATTACCTGCTAAAATTGATGGCTGTGACAGAGTTGACAATGCTGAAGTTAAAAAAGTAAAAATTCAAAGCGGAGGTAAAGCAAAAATCCAAGCTGTCGGTAATGGAAGCGGATATTATACATACACCGCAAAAGACGGATGTGACGGACAAACCGCAACCGGTTCTTCAAGACAGGAAGCTTTAACTAACTTAAAAACAAAAACCGGTAAAACTTATACAAATGAACAAGAATTATTAAAATAGTACAGAATCTATGGTTGTTTTCTTTAAAATATAAAGAGACGGTTTAAGAAAAACCGCCTCTTTCTTTATATATCCAGCTTATTTAATTAAGCAAGAACATCTTCTAAGTCACCAAGAATTCCTTCGTTATTGCCTCCGCAATCGCAGTTACACTTGAAGTTTTCAAGGATTTCTATGATTCTGTCTAATTGATCTGTATAATTCGGATGTGCTTTTAGCAAGGCTAATATTTCATCTAATATCTTAGAATTGTCATTGATACCGTCCATCTTGTTATTGATTTCTTTTAACAAACCTTCAATTGTTGTTGTATCAACATTTACATTGATATCAAGATTTTCAAGCAATTCTTTGTATTTATTGAAGTTAGCTTCATCATGCTGTTTCCATAACTCTTCAAGCTGGTCAAGCGTAATTGAAGAACCGCTGCCCGTACCATCGCTGCCTTCTATGATTGTTTGGATTTTCTGAATTTCAACTTTTAAGTCTGCAACAGCACTATTAAGGTTTTGTAAGTACTTATTGGCAATTGTTTGGTTCGATATAACAGTATTCATATTTTTATCAATACTGCTCAACAAGCTTAATGCATTATCAAATTTAGAGTCAAACTGTGATAACCATTGATTTACTTTTTGAGACTGTTCTCCGATTGCCTTATACATTGCATCTACAGTTGCCTGTAACTTATCAAGCTGCGCTTCAAGATTTTTAAGTTCATTGGTTATATCTGTATTACCGTTGTTTACGGCATTTGTTACATCATTGATTGCTTCAACAATCTCATCTTTAGAAAGTCCTGCAAAGATTGATAAATCATCTAATTTAGCGGTGATTGTCTGCATTTCTTCCAACTGTTTCTGTTCTGTTTCAACATATGTTTTCTGGAATTCTTCAATCTTAGCTTGTAGTTGTGAAGATGACATATTAACAGCATCTGCTATTGTCATGCCCATAAGCTTAAACATATCTTCCAATTTTTGGTAATCAATGCTGCCGGAACCGCCAGCCTGAATATTCTTAATTGCATCAATCAATTCTTTATGTTTTGTGTCATCTTTTGCAATTTCAAGTAATGCATTTGTACTGTTTTGAATATTTACAAGACTTTCAGCCATATCTTTTTGAGTTGACTGCATCAAATTCAATTGTGCTGTTTGTATTTTATTGTCCTGTACAATTTGACCTAACATTTCAAATTCTTTTTGCTTATCATCAGTATATTGATCGCGGAAAGCCTTAAAGTCATTAATCATTGTTGTTAATTGTTCGCTTATTGTACCCAATATACCTTCAATAGCTTCAAGTTTATCTACAACTTCCTGAAGTTTCTCAAGCATTTCTTTTGAGTAAGTACCGTCTACACCACCGGCAACAGCTTCTGAGAACAATTTATATATAGCTTGAAGCTCGGCATTTGTAATTTTTCCGTTTTCATATATTCCGGGTAACAATGCCAAGTATTGAGTAATTTTTGATAACATTGCATTACCCTGCTGAGTTGCTTGGGTATTCTTTTCTATTGCAGCTATAATCTGAGCGGCTGTCATTTTTTCGATTTGAGCTTGTGTATAACCCAGCTTCATCATAGCCGCAATCAAATCATTTCTTGTTGTTTTCAATACAGATACAACTTCGTCGAAGTTAGCATTGTTATCAATATTTGATTGTTCAATAGCCTCTTTTATACCTTCTTGTATTTCGATTTGTTTATTACTTAAGATAATCAAACTGTCATTTTGTTCTTCCATATTCTTAAGAGTTTCGTTAGTAATATTACCTTGAGCAATTAATTCTTCAAAACCTTGTTTGTTAGTTTTGATTAATTCATCCTGTTTTGCAAGCATTTGTTCAAAGTATTTATTAAATTGACCGATAGATGCTTTTATATCCCCAAGAAGCTCCTGTATTTTATTCCATGCTTCTTCTGCAGATACCAAACCGGCATTTACATCATTTATCAACTGTTGAATTAATGCATTTGCCTCTTCCTGTGATTGGCCGTTTTGAACCAGTTGTTCAATAATGATTTCCTGATTTGTCTGGTTTATAATCATATAATTAAACATTTGTTTATAGAATTCATTAGCAGTCATCTGTCCGCTTTGTACAAGCTGGATTAATTGAAGCATGTAAGTATTCATTTGCTGCATTTGTTCATTTGTAATTTGCTGTTGTTCCAACATTTGCTGAATTAATGACACCAATTCAGTCATATCAATCTTTACTTCTTGAGAGTTATATTGCATATGTTCCTCTGGAGTGCACGATGTCATTGTACCTGCAGCTCCTAAGGAAGCTAGCCCCATTAGAGCTCCAAGAACAACTGTTTTAAATTGATTTGCTTTACCTTGGAAAGCTATATTAGATTTATAAGGAGCTACGTATTCCTTTTCTGTATTTTCTGCAGTTTGTTCCGGTGCAGTTTCTCTTAGAAAACTCAAATTAGTTCCTGTTGCATTTGATAAGTCCGGATTACTTACCACATTATTCAGACCTTGAAACATCAAGGCATTCATGCCTGTCTGCGGCTTGTTTTCTTCCGGAGTTGGTAATGTTACGTTGGTATTTGACCCTTCTTTTACATCATCTACCCCTGCCCCGCCAAATTTAATTTTTTTGTTTAATAACAAAAGTTCTGTTGCATTAATGTTCATACGTTACGACTCCTTTTTTGTATTTATATTTCTACTGGTATGTATAAATCGTAAAACAACTAAAAAAACTTTTTGCTAGTTATGCAATAAAATGTTTACAAAAATTAATATTCCTTATTGTCAAAGAGATAATTTGTTTATATAATGTATAAGAAAATAGCAGGTATTAATTAAAACAGATAATGAAAAATATAATTGTTCAAAAATTCGGCGGAACATCGGTTGCCGATACAGATAAAATAAAAAATGTTGCGAAAGCTGTTATAAAAGAAAGAGAAGCCGGAAATGACGTTGTTGTTGTCGTATCAGCGATGGGGCATACAACTGATTATCTTGTTAAAATGGCAAAAGAAATTTCGGATAACCCGTCTTCAAGAGAAATGGACATGCTCCTCTCTACAGGTGAGGGAGTCTCTATTGCTCTTCTTGCGATGGCACTTCAAGCAGCAGGATGTCCGGCTGTCAGCATGAATGCTATTCAAGTCGGAATTATGACAGAGAAAGTTCATTCTAAAGCCAGAATTATAAATATTAAAACGGATAAAATAAAAAACCATCTTGCAAAAGGTGAAGTCGTTGTTGTAGCCGGTTTTCAAGGGGTAACTGATGATTTAGAAATAACCACTCTCGGGCGAGGCGGTTCTGATACTTCGGCAGTTGCTCTTGCAGGAGCCTTGAATGCTAAAAGATGCGATATTTATACGGATGTCGAAGGGGTTTATACAACTGACCCTAGAATTGTTCCGAATGCTTCCAGACTTGAAGTTATATCTTACGAAGAAATGCTCGAGCTTGCAAGAGTCGGAGCAAATGTACTGCACCCCAGAGCCGTAGAAACCGCTAAACAATACAATGTACCTTTGAGAGTCAGAAGTACATTCAAACTTGAGAATTTAGGAACCTTAATAGTAGGAGTTGATGATATGGAATTACACAAACCCGTTGCCGGTGTTGCATCAGATTTATCACAGTTGAGAATAGTAGTCTGCGATGTTAAAGATCATCCGGGAACGGCTGCAATTCTTTTTAATGCTCTGGCTAATGAAAATATTTCTGTTGATATGATTATCCAGTCTTATGCAAGAAAAAATCTTAATACAAATGACATTGCTTTTACTATTGATAAAGGTGATTTAGATAAAACAATGGAAATATTAAAAGAAGTCAATAAAAAACTTGATTTTAGCAATGTGTTTGTCGATGATAAAATTGCAAAAGTTTCAATTGTTGGTGCCGGCATGATTGACAGACCCGGTATAGCTGCTACGATGTTTAAAACTTTAGCGGATTTAGGTATAAATATAAAGATGATTTCAACAAGTGAAATTAAAATCAGCTGTATTGTAGATGCTGACAGAGCAAAAGATGCCGTAGACGGTCTGCATAAGATTTTCCATCTGGGCTGCGATACAATTGCTGAAGTAAAAGGCGATTTACCCGACGTATAGAAGAGGAGAAACATGAAAAAAACACTGGCTTCAATAATAGCACTATCCTGTATAACATTATCCGCTCTTGCCGGAGATAAAGAGGATGCTGAAAAATTCTTTAATCATTATGTAAGTGCCGCAAATAATTACAGCCCGGAAATTGCTCAAATGTATTCTCCGAGCGCTAAAATCATAAGACAGGTTGTAAAACCGGACGGAACAACGCAGGATATTGAAACAAACACTTCTACATATATTACTCAAATGAAGCTGGGCCAAGCAGGGGCAAAACTCAGAAACTATAAAAATAATTATTCAAATATAAGTGTGTCCGAAGTAGGAAACGGCAAGTATAAAATTTCATCTCTAAGACAGCCTACAGGTGAAACATATAAGCTTAAAACATATATGATTGTTCAAAAGCAGCCTAACGGTAAATGGCAAATAGTAGAAGAGATGATGCAGACTAAGGTTCAGACTTTCTTAAAGTATGCAAAGAAATAGTTATACCCCAAGCGACGGAGCTATCTGAATAAATGTTCTGATTAAATCTTCATCCCATTGAGTACCGGCGCCTTCTTTGAGAATAGAGACGGCTTTTTCTATTTCCATACCGCGTCTATACGGTCTGTCACTGATAAGAGCGTGGTAAGTGTCTGCTATAGCTACGATTTTAGCCGCAAGCGGTATGTCGCCGTTTTTTAAACCTTCAGGATAACCTTTACCGTCGATTCTTTCATGGTGGTATTTTACTATCGGAATAAGGTCTCTTAAGGACGGATTCGGAGTAAGAACCTTTTCCGCGCCAATTGTCGGATGTTGTTTCATTATAACCCATTCTTCATCAGATAAAGGCCCTTCTTTTTTTAGAACAGTTTCCGGAATGCCTATTTTTCCTACATCATGTAAAAGCGCACCGAGTTTAATGCGTTCAACTTCTTCTTCGGGAAGATTTATTGCTCTTGCAAGAGCTTCCGAGAATTTTGAAACAGAAGTCGAGTGACCTTTTGTATACGGGTCTTTTGCATCAATGGCACTCGCTAAAGATGCTGCTATTTCAGATATTCTGTTTCCGTGCAAAGCGTGTTCTGCGTTAAATTTCGAAATCAATTCTTCTTCAAAATTTATGCCTAATTGAGCATGACGCTTGCCTAATACTTCCGCATAGGATTTCAGCGCCGCATCATCCCAGAAATTAAAGTCGGCAGAACTGATAATTGCAGACATGCCGTCTTTATACCCCTTTGCCTGCGAAATATACATTGCCTGCTCTGCCAGTATTAACAGCTTTTCCTTGTCATCAGCACAATCCGGATAAGTTGAAATCCCGACAGAAACTTTTACCGGCCCTATATCATCAATAAAACAGCAGGATAGAGTATATGTCAAATATTCTGCAACATATTTTGCCTGTTCACAAGAGGTATTAGGCATTATAATTGCAATCTCATCTCCTCCGTAGCGTCCGGCAACATCGCCTTCTCTTATATTTTGTCTGACTTTATCAGCTACAATTTTAATAACCTCATCACCTTTTGCATGCCCAAATTCACGATTTAACTTGGTTATATTGCAAATATCCATCATCACAACCGATAATTTTTGCTTGTTTGTTTCAGCTCTGGATATTTCATTCGTTAATATTTCCTGAAATCCTCTGTGATTGTATAAAAGGGTTAAATTATCAGTATTTGCGTAAGCATCACTTTTTTCAAGCAAATCGAAATTGTGGGAAAAAAGAGCCGAGTAATTTGCAATCAATTGATATAATGCAATATTTTGTCGTGCATAACCATCTTCTATCAAAAGAACTCCGATACATTTATTTACGGATATCAACGGTAAAATCGCAACCGTATAATCTTTAAAATAAGACAGCTTCAAGAATTCAACATCATCTTTAAATATAACTTGTTTTTCATTTAAAGCCATTATTAAAGGATTTTCCGTCTCCTTCAAAAATACTTTTGTTGAATAAACATTTCCGCGTTTGTCTAACAATCTGAGATTAAGACAATTTGATTTTTCTTTTAACAAACCTACTGCAATAAAATGAGAATCAATATTTTGAGTTATTATAGAATAAATTTTTATATAATATTCATTTAAAGAAGAGATGTCCGCAAGCTTAATAAGTTCATCAACTACAGCTTTATAAGTTAACGTAAATCCTTTTTCATTATTGAAAGTTTTGTTTTGCGGATTATTAAGCGAATTTGTCCGGTTATTAAAAGTTAAAGAATTAACCTTTGAGACAAGCTTCTCCTGTGAAATGGGAGAAGTCACTGGTAAAGCTTCCGAAAAAATCGATAATTTTTTTGCAAAATTTTTTTCTTTATTCACGCATTCACCTTCATACTATAAAACTATAAAACAGATAAATAAAAAAAATTGATTAAATATTACAAAAAATTTACATTATTTTTAAACTTATCCCTTTAATTCATATATTAACATTTTTTCAAAGTTTTTCCACTAAAACCCTGACTTTTTTTACAAATGTTTATAATTGGTATAAGGTAAATTCCTGTATTTATTGTAATTTTATAATTTCCATTTTTTTCGCAAACGAAGAATTACATTTTTAACCTTCATATCCGTAATTGCAAAATCAACAGCTTCCCTTAGTCTTTGAGTGCTTTCTCCCTGTTTTAGCGCAATTCCGTACGGTTCTTTCGAATAGCGCTTTGGAAGAAGTTTAACGGATTTATCATCGAATGTAAATGTGCTTAATATCGTATCATCCGACGTTAATGCATCAATTTTTCCGGCTTTTAAAGCTTCATAAGCCACATGATAATTTCTAAATCCTATAATTGTTGCATTAGGAGCAAGCGTCAGCATATTTTTTTCAGCTGTTGTTCCGAAAACAACCCCGACATTTAATCCTGTAAGATCAGCAATAGAAGTAACTTTACTGTTTGAGCGCACAAGAAGAGCCTGACCGGCATAATCATAAGGTACTGAAAAATCAATTATTTCTTCCCGTTGCGGTGTGATCGTCACTGTTGCAATAACCATATCCACCTCACCTGTTGAAACTTTGAGCATTCTGTTTGCAGGAGTTACGGGATAAAATTCTACGGCATTCGGACTTTTTAAAATATACTGAGCGATGTATCTCGCCAAATCCGCATCATAACCCTGTACTTGCCAATCTTTATCATAAAAACCGAAGGGGCGTGCATCTGTATTAATCCCAACCTTTATCGTTCCCCTTTTTAGAATTTCATCATATAAATCGGGAACATCGTATTTCTTTGGTTTAAAAATAAAGAAATAAATACCGACAAGCAGTAAAAATATAAGAGTTAGAATTATTGCAAGTTTTCTCATCTTTCCAACTTCGGCATCCTTCCACAGGATTTGTCTTCATCACAATACCCGAGTCTTTCACATTTAGGAACAAGATACGGTTTAAGCCAGGGCTCTTCTTTAATAAGTTCGTCACACATCATTTTTATCAATGTTCTGATTTCATATTGTGCTCTTGTACAAAGTCTCAAATTGGCCAGGTGAATCATTTCACGCAGATTTAAGCTTGCAACAATAGAACTTGCTGCCGCATTCGGAAGAACAGCCCTTGCATCTTCAGCAGGAATTCCTGCTTCTGTAAATTCACAATAAAGTTTTGAGATTTCTCCCATGAATTCAACAAATTTGGCTTTTAATTCTTCATTTTTTGCAATCGTTGGTGGAATAATATAATCAAATTGTCCTTTTTCTTTAACGTATCTTTGCGATTTTTGAGAAAATGACATATGTCTGTGTCTTACAAGCTGGTGCGTGCAAGCTCTAGAGACGTTAGATATTGCAAAACTTACCTGAATATGCTCTATTGTTGAATAATGTCCTGAAGAAATAACCCTTTCTATAAGAGTTAACATTTTTTCTTCGTCATCAGTACTGTTATAAATTTCATACGGACTTAATGCACTATAGCATGTACGGCACGCCGTATAAATTGTTTTCAGCATATTCGCAGGTTTTGAAATTAAATTCACAACCGGTTTGTTATTATTTTCCATACTCTCCCTTTTCCTTTTTAACATTTAAAATTTACATAGATGTAGTTGCAAATGAAGCAGCTTCTTCATACGGATTTTCAACCCCTGCATCCTGCGCAGCCTTAAAAGCCGTTTCAAAAGCTTCATCAGAATTTTCCGCAATCTGAGGATTTTCTAACAATGCCTTCACATCATGCTTAACGTCATCTGCTCCTTTAAACAACATTGAACGGCCGAGAGCTTCCGCTTTAGGATCCGAAAAATCACTAATCTTATCAGGCTCAACTTCTTTAGTCTCAGGAACCGTTTCAGAAACTTGTTTCTGAATACCGTTGTAATTCACTTGATTAACACTAAATTTTGGACCATTAATTTCACTCATGTTGTCTACCTCGCTTTATTTATTTAATTATATCATGTTTTGGAACTTATCAACCATCCATTTGTTCTAAAACGTATAATTAATTTTTTTTGCTAGCAAAAAGAAAAATTTTTACAAAAATTTACTTTTAATCTAAATAAGCCCGGTAATGTTATCTCTGGTTATAACGGCATCATAATTTTTGTAACCTAAAATATTTTCAATATTATTAGAATGCGCACCGACTATTTTCCGGCATTCTTCGGAGCTGTAGTTTACCATGCCACGGGCGAATTCAACATTATTCTCATCGCAGATTGAAACAACTTCTCCCTGTCGGAAATCATTAATTACATTTATAATACCAATCGGAAGTAAGCTGGAACATTGCTCCAATACGGCTTTTTTAGCTCCTTCATTTACGATAAGCTGTCCTCTGATATTTGTCGCATAACCAATCCAGCGTTTTTTATCCGGAAGGTTTTCTTTTGTCGGCAAAAATATTGTTCCGATATCTTCTCTGTCGAAAATTTTACTTATAACATAAGGAATTTTTCCGTTAGCAATCAGGACTCTGCCTCCAAATCTTGTAACCAGTTTAGCTGCTTCAAGCTTCGTTTTCATACCGCCCCTGCCGCCTTCCGAGGCGTCAGAGCCAAGTGACATAATCTCATCTGTTACATTTTCTACTACCGGAATAAGTTCAGCATCAGGGTTTTCCTTTGGGTTAGAATTATAAAGCCCGTTTATATCTGATAAAAGTATTAATAAATCCGCGTCTAATTCACTTGCGACAAGTGCCGACAGCTTATCATTATCTGAAAAACAAACCTTCATGCCGGACAGCATTGCGTTCATCTTAATTGTAGAAACCGTATCATTCTGGTTTATAATCGGAACAACCCCGAATTCAAGAATTTTATTCAAGGTCGTTCTAAGACTCAAATATCTGTATCTTAAAGAAAAATCGTCTTCTGTCAAAAGGATTTGTGCAATCGGGATATCATAAATCCCAAACCCGTTTTCATAAAAAGACATTAATCTGCTCTGTCCGACAGCCGCACATGCCTGCTTTACGCCGTCTTCTGCAGTTGAGTCGAGATTAAGTTTCTTTTTTCCTAAACCAACGGCGCCTGATGTCACAAGAATAACTTCTTTTCCCTGTTTCACAAGCTTTGCCATATCTTCAATAAAAGAATAAATTCTGGATATCGCAACTTCGCCGTCCTCGTTTCTTAATACATTTGTTCCGAGTTTTATTACAATTCTTTTTACATTAACAAAATCATCTCTTAGCATTGAATTATATTCCCATTGCCTTTAATACATCTTTTATATCAGAAGTTGTCTTTTTAACATCGGCGTTTGAATACTTTATAGCATTATCCGGATCTTTGAGGCCGTTACCTGTAAGTATACAAACAATATCCGCACCCTCTTTAACAAGTCCTTGAGAATGCGCCTGAATTAATCCTGCAAAAGATGCCGCACTTGCCGGTTCGCAGAGAATTCCTTCTGTAGAAGCTAACATTTTATAAGCTTCAACGATTTTTTCGTCATTAACGCATCCGATTTTACCGTTGCTTTCGTCTCTTGCAGCTTCTGCCTGCCTCCAGCTTGCGGGGTTCCCGATACGAATAGCCGTAGCAAGAGTTTCAGGTTTAAAAATCCTTTCGCCTCTCACAATAGCTGCAGCACCTTCGGCTTCATATCCCATCATTTTGGGTAAATTCTTAATAATACCTTCTTTATTATACTCTTTATACCCTTTCCAGTATGCTGTAATATTACCTGCGTTTCCTACCGGTATAAAATGATATTCAGGCGCTTTACCGAGAGCGTCGCAGATTTCAAACGCACCTGTTTTCTGCCCTTCAATTCTATAAGGGTTAACCGAATTTACAAGAGTAATCGGGTGAGTTGCAGAAATTTTCCTTACGCATTCAAGTGCCTCATCAAAATTCCCCTGAATTGCAATAATTTCAGCCCCGTACATCATCGCCTGCGAAAGCTTTCCAAGAGCAATATAACCGTCGGGGATAAGTACAAAAGTCTTAATTCCGGCTTTCGCTCCGTATGCGGCAGCAGAAGCCGATGTATTACCGGTGGAAGCGCAAATAATTGCCCCGGCTCCTTCCTCTTTAGCTTTAGTCACAGCCATTGTCATACCGCGGTCTTTAAAGCTTCCGGTCGGGTTAGAACCTTCAAATTTCAAATAGATATTAGCTTCCAGACCAATTTTCTTAGCTAAATTATCTGCTTTTATAAGCGGAGTATTTCCTTCATTTAAAGTTACAACAGGAGTCGAATCACTTACCGGTAAATATTTCCTGTATTTGTTAATAAGACCTTGGTAATACATATTTTATCCTCTCTTTTTCTTTGAATATATCACAACATCAAATAAAAATACAATTAAAAGATAATATTCAGATTCAAATATTGACCAAAGATAAATCAAAAATTTATAATAGAATAAATAAGGAAAAGTATGATAAAAAAAGATACACTTGTAATTATAGGAAACGGTTTTGACCGATGGCAAAACCTTAAAACCGGCTACAAAGATTTTGAAAAATATTATTATACCCATAAAGATGACATTCTCAAAAAACTAAAAATTAATAAAAAAGTCATTGAAGAATACAATGGGGAAAAGCACGAAATCAGTGATTTGGAACTAATTTACGGAAATCCTTTTGAGGCAGGGAACTTGGACAGTGATTTTTGGTCGGACTTTGAGAACTCTATGGATAAAATAAATGCTGCAGAAATAAACCTATTTTTTGGAAAAGACAAAAAAGAGCTTAAACATATGTCTAAAAGTATTAAAAATGCAAAAAATATTTTAAGAGAAGCTTTTTGCAGCTGGATTTCCGAGATACAAATTAATAATAAACAAGAATTTACTTTTAGTAAAAATTGCTATTTTGTCAACTTTAATTACACTAAAACTCTTGAAAAATATTTTGGGGTAGATGAAGAGGATATTTTCTATATTCATGGAGAAACAAATGACAAAGAATCAATAATTTTCGGCCATTCTTCCCATCCGCAAGAGCCGGAAGAAACTCTGTACCAAATCGGCGGACGTTTTAGAGGATTATATTTAATTGAAAAATTACTGTATAACACAGATAAACATGTTATGGATAATATAACGGATTTGTGTCTTGACTTGAAGAGCGCTGATATTAATCCGGATGATATTAAAGATATTTATATTTTAGGTCATTCACTCGGAGAAGTTGACTTGGAATATTTCAAATTTTTTAAAAAGGCATTATCTGTAAGCAGTACGAATACGGAAGAATCATTTAATAATTTTGATTTTAATACGGACTTATTTTTAAGATTACAATATATAATAAAAAAATATGGTCAAGATAATTCTATTACCGACCCGATACTGCCGGAAGAAGAAACTGCTATCCATAAAAAGCTTATGTATGAACAATTTCAACGGGATATGCAAAAACACTATGAATATGAGACATTGATGCTCCAACTAACCGAAAATTATATTAAAATTAAACCAAAAGAAATTTTAAAAACAGTAACAAATAATTTAACCCAAAAGAATTCCGGCCAAAGAATAAAAAATGCAAAATGGCATATTTCCTGTTACACGGATAAAGACGTGGAAAGAGCGAAAGAAGTAATGAAGATGCTGGAAGTTGAAGATTATGAAGTTTTAAATAACATAGAAGATGCCGTTAAAATCTTAAAAAAACAACACGGACATTAAGAAATCAAAATTGTTTTTATCAATAAGCCAATAAAAACAAAAGCAAATTATAAGATTATAAAAAACATTTCTACGCAAAAGAAAATAACTGGAGATGGCGGGAGTCGAACCCGCGTCCATCGTGGATAAAAGCTGACATCTACGAGTGTAGTAACTTATTATCTCGGATTAATACGGGAAGCTACATAACCTCATTTAATCCAGAGACTTTTTGCGGAAGCCTAACCTTTAATGGTAAAACTTGATGTACATACCATCATTTGCACACTGCATCTTGCATACTATCATTCAGTCAAACGGCAAGCTGGTCGGACTGAACGGGCTGAACTGCTATAATTAAGCAGCGAGTCTTTGTGCTCTGTAATCAGCCATAGAAACAACGTTATTAGCGTCTAATTTATTTGCTCGTTGATAAGCGGGAACAGCGCCCGCACTCGCAATCCGAATCTACCAATCACGGCGTCAAAACCGGTGCATCCCCTTATTAAAAACTTCTCAATGTGCGTAAATACAGTATAAACTATTAAATCTGCTTTTTCAAGCATCAAGAAGTTTTTTTATTTTCTTTAAATCCTCAAGCATTAAATATCTGGGACTTCCTTCTTCAAGAGAATGATATCTTAAAAGATATGACGGATGAAAAATCGGGATGCATTTTCTCATCTCTCCGCCGATTTCAAGCTCTAAGACTTCTCCCCTTATCTTAGATATAGGGATTTTCTTGTCATAAAAAGATTTTAAAGCAGTTGCCCCGCAAAATATTAAAACTTTAGGATTAATAATATCTATTTGTTTTAAAAGATAATTTTCACAGGCTTTCTTTTCAATATCCGCAGGAACCCGGTTTTTAGGCGGACGGCATTTAACCGTATTTATTATATACAAATCGTTTTCTCTTGAAATCCCGGCCTTTTCCAGAAACTCGTTCAAAAGTTTTCCGGCTCTTCCGACAAAAGGAGTGCCTGTCTTATCTTCGTTTTCTCCCGGAGCTTCGCCTATCAGAACAGCCTTTGCAGTGGCAGGATTGCCGTCCGAAAACACAATATTAATCCTTGTTTCCCCCAGAGGGCATTTCTTACATTCCAAACACTCTTGTTTTAATTTATCCAATTTCTCTTTTTTCATAATTCTATTATACTTGAAAAATTATAAAAATGGGTTAAAATAAGAATACAGGCATGGGCAGCGGTAATGCCCACACCCGCGTCTCTAAAATAGAGACTTGAGTATAAGAACTAATGCAAGTACTAGCGTTAGTTCTTTTTCGCTGATTTTAACTATCATTTTAACCTCCTTTCTTGATAGTTAAAATGTTTGTCAAAATCTTCTGCCCGTATTCTCTTTTCAATGTATGAAAATTCTAACCGAATATTTGTTACAAATCAATATATTTTCCAATCATTTCCTAAAACAGTAGGTCAGACATTGCCTGACAAAAATTAAGAACATTCAAACAGAAAAGCATTTAAACCTTCATTTTAACAAGTTAATGTCAGGCAATGCCTGACCTACAAGACTTATAGCTTCTCAAAATCTGCTGCGCCATGTTTGCATATCGGACAAATAAAATCCGGCGGCAATGTTTCCCCTTCGTAAATATAACCGCAGATTTTACATATCCAGCCTTTTTTAGCAGTTGGCTGCGGACGGGGTTTAATATTTTTCTGGTAATAGGAATATGTAACAGTCGGTTCTTCCGACAAAATTTCTGCAGCGACAAGCTGGGCAATAAAGAGGGTATGCGTGCCTAAATCGATTTCTTGTTTAACATAAGCCGACATATAAGAATTTGTATTTTGCGTAATATACAAAACGCCGTTAGGACTTCTTTTTGTGTCATAAAAAGAAGCAAATTTATCAGTATTGCGTCCGGAATGAAATCCGAAATGCTCAAAAATTTCAAATTTAGCGCTTTCTGAAAGAATTGAAACATTAAACTTTTTAGTTCTTTGAATCATTTCATTTGTGTAATTCTTTTTATTTACGGCAATTGCAATCTGCAGCGGGTCAGATGCAACCTGCATAACGGTATTAATAATACATCCGTTATCTTTTTCTCCCTCATTTGCAGTCAAAACATAAAGCCCGTAGCCAATATTAAACAAAACATTATTATTCATATAAAACTCCCTTATTACATTATGCTATTACAGACATAGTAATAGTGCAATAAAGTAAATTGATACATATTTTTGCCCCCTCACCGCATTTGTAGTTTTCGACACAGTCTCAAACACGGCTGCTCCTCTCCTGTAAGGCATTAGTGTCCAAGAAAAATTGAAAAGAGAAACCCTTATATAAATATATCTCACAATTTGCCAGAAATAATATAATGTAAAGACATAAAAAAGACCCCTCACCCGAATTTCAAAGTTTCGCTAAAGCTCAACTTGAAATTCTTCCCTCTCCCACAAGGGGCGAGGGAGCCGTCACACCAGGCGTGGAGCCTACCCGCCCCCCCCCTGTGGGAGGGTCGAAATCTTTGATTTCGGGGAGGGGTTCTAACTGATATTTGGCTGGGGGCGAACCTCTAAAATTTTTCTTGGACACTTGTGCCCGTAAGGAGAGGGGAATGTGCTTTTTATTTTATCATTTATTATGATAACTAAATAGAGATTAGTGTGAAGCTTGCTCGACACTAATCACTGCAAAGACGTAAATATTATTTAAATTGTTCGTATAGCCAGCCTTTTTCTTCCAAAAATCTCAAAAGTGCCTGCCGGTTTTGGGGAATATCGGCTCTGGTTTTACCTTCAAGCCTTGTATCATCACCGTATGTGCCGTTGATTTTTTCGCTGATAATACCCCATTCTTTTTCTGAAACTTCCCAGCCATTACTATCCCACGGTTTTCCGGTTACAGATTCTACAATTTCTTTATACATTTCTACCTGTTTAGGAGTCATCATCTTAGCAGGAATTTTTTGCCCGTTTTCATCGTATACTGTTTTACCATTATCATCGACAAGGTAAGAGTTTTCTGCCCACGCAAGCCGTGCTTTCATCTCTTCTGCTGTATATTTTCCGTTTTTTTCGAGGTTAGAGGGTGAAAAATTAGAGAATTCACAAATATCACCGCCGCAGCAAGCTTCATTATCAATAGTGCTCATAAGTCTTGTGTACGCATCAATATTTAATTGTTGGTAAAAACTGGAATCTTCATTATCGCCTTCCTTTAAAAGCCAGGTGTTCAATTGTTTCATTTGCTCTTTTTTTATTTCAATAATTTGTTTTTGGCTTAGTTCCACCCCGTACATTCGTTTCGCGTCATATTTTAAAGATTCAATTCCACTATCCAGCCAGCTTTGCATATCTTCAAGTATTTCCTCCTTCATATTATATTTTTTTGAAAGAGCCTCATTAGACATTGAACCTTCAAGTGTTTTACCATTCTTGGTGTATGTTAACCAGCTTTGCCATTCTACATTGCTGCTAAAACCATCCCGGTTTTTATCAACTTTGAACCATTTATCAATATCACGTCTTGCAAAAAATTTCATTTGTTCCATACAAGCATTATCACGCTCTTCCTTGCTTACAGTACCGTCGTTATTAACATCCATAGCACAAGACTGTTGGTATTCTTGTTCGGTTATATACCCATCTTGATTAATGTCTAAAGACGCGAAGATACTTTTATTTGCGCCCTTATTATTACGCAAAAAAGTTTCTTCGTCACATCCTACAATACCATTTGGGTACCAGTCCGTTTGAGAATTCTCAATATGTTTGTATTCCATCTTTAAATTATGTATATTTGTTAAATCCGGCATATAATACTCCTTTTCTCATAATTAACGGCACTAATTGAAAAAACTTTAATAATTGTTACAATTATTAATATTACCGGCTCTTAATAAATCTATCATTATTGCTTGACAGGGGTAAATCTTTATACTAAACTCAAACATGCCGAAGTATAGTGCTGTGGTATGCCTTGCTCGGTTTCAATGCAAATAAAAAAGGAGAAACAAAATGCCAAAAATGAAAACACACCGTGCAGCAGCTAAGAGATACAAAGTTACAGGCACGGGCAAAATCACAAGAAGACATGCAGGTATCGGCCACTTGCTTCAACACAAATCGGAGTCAAGAAAACGTAAGATTTTCGGAGATGTTGTAATTTCTGAATCTCACGAAAAATTGATTTCTAAAGAGTTACCTTACAAGAAGTATGCCAGATAGGAGTGTTGAATTATGAGAATTAAACGTGGAAATGTATGTCGCAACAGACACAAGAAAATATTAAAACTTGCAAAAGGTTTTAAAGGTGCTAGAAGCAGAATATTTAAAGTAGCTAACATTGCTGTAATGAAAGCTCTTAAATATGCTTACAGAGACAGACGCGCTACAAAACGCAACATGCGCCGTTTGTGGATTGTAAGAATTAATGCAGCTGTCAGGGAACAAGGAATGAGCTATTCAAGATTTGTTAACGCCTGCAAAAAAGCTAACATTCAGGTTAACAGAAAAATGCTTGCAGATTTAGCTGTTAACGACAAAGAGGCTTTTTCTGTAGTTGTTGAAGCTGCTAAAGCTGCTTTATAAGATAATGTGTTTAAAAAGTCCGTACTAATTTATTTAGTGCGGACTTTTAATATTAAAAATAGTGTGTGTATATGAAAATTGAAGCTATTCGGAGTAAAAATATTTGTTTTAGTGCAGGCCAGGTAAGAGTTTTTTCTGATTTTGACAGAACATTTCTGCCATCTTCGCATAGTGATTTTGTAAAAAAACCGGATTATAAATTCGTGAAATCCTTGCAGGAATATTTCAAAGATTTTATGAATTTTCTGGATAAGACCGGTAAAGATTTGAACTTTACAATTACAACAGGCCGTACATTCGGGGAATTTAAGTCTATGGCAGAGATTGCAAGAAAACGGGGCTTTAAAATGCCTCTGCCGGACAGCTTAATTGCTAAAAACGGAAGCGACGAATATTTAAGAGCCGGTGATGACAAGACTTTCTACAATGGTGGTGCATTTCCTTTCAGTTATGATGTAACAAATAAAGAAAAAGAAAAACAAATTGAAAAACTCTCGGGCTGGAATGGCAAGGAGGTAAAAGAGTTTTTGTATAGAATATTCCATTCGCATAATTTAACCGTTATTGAGGCTGATTCTGAGCACAGAAGTGCAGAATACGGTTCCGGAGCTTTATTTAACATACCGGAAACGGAGGCCGAGAATACAATAGGACTTAGAAGAGACGGGAATTTAAAAGCATATATAGCATATCCTTGCCGCGAAACAGCTCAACTGCGTAAAGAAATAGCAGAAGAATTTAGGAAGCATCGCATTCAATACATTGAAAAACACGATAAAATAAGACGAGAGCGGAATCTTTTTGCGTATGAACCGAGGATTTCATCTGATACAGGTTTAACTAAACTTTATGACGCAAAAGAAGGTGTAATATCGGCAAAAAAGAATAATAATCTTGCTATTGTATCAGGTAATGGCTCAAATGACTTTGAAATGCTAAATCCGGCAGAATACCTTATCGAATTTATTGAGGATAAAGCTTTGCGCTCAAGGATTAAAGAAAAAATTAATAATCCGGAAGCTGTTATAGAAGAATTGGATGCATCTCCCGAGCTTACTAAAATATATCAAAAAATGCCTTTCATAGGTATAATTGTTAAAGATAAGAATGAGCACGGTATATATGAAAAATTAGCTCCTTTTACTGAAGGTAAATACAAGAAATTAATTGTTACAGAACAATTTAAGCTAAAAGACGGAATAGAAGATGCAATAAAACTTTATTGCAAGCAAAATCCCGATTATGAAAAAAATCTTTCTTCTGATATAAAGAGGGTTGTAGACACAAATTGTAATAGCGGCGGCAATAACGGCGGAGATGCGCCCGAGAAATCCAATTTGTGGAAATATTTTATAGCAGGCGGAGGGATACTGCTTGCAGGAAGCGGGATTTACATTTACCATAGAAACAAAAAAATACCGGATAATAGATAATATCCGGTATTGTAAGTTTATAGAAAAAAGATAAAGGAGGAGGAAAAATTACATATCGTATACAAAGTTTTGACCTGTAGTGTTTTCCGCAGCTTCCTGCCTCATAGCCTGGGATGCGAAGAACATTTGTTTTGCATAACTCTGAATTTCAGTGTTATAAACTCTCTGGTCAAATATATTTTCGTACTTTTCAAGATAATCGCCAATCGGATTAACAACATCTGTAAGCAGTCCCATTGCAGTATCCGCAAACTGTTTAAGAGCTCTTTCTCCGATACCGAGTTCGGCCATTTTTTCAGACAAAGTTAATGTCAAAAGTCCGCTCTGCTGCACTGCCTGTTCAGCTTGTTGCTCAAGCCTTTGTTCCATTTTTTCTTCGGCAGCTGCGTGCTGTTTAGTCGGATCATAGGTCTGGGTTTTATACGTTTGTAAAAAATTGTTCAGATTAAATGTTTCTGCCATATCCTTTGCCCTATTCTTTGTATTAATGTTATCGGCATTTTTTTCAAAAACTTTAGGGTTTTGGATAAAATTTTTACAATTCTTTACATTAATCCTGTTTTTGTTTTCTGTACGGCTGTCTGGCCGCTGAACACTTGATTAAGAATAGTAAACCGACCGCTGTGGACGGGTTCTTTTATTATTCTTGCAGAAGTATTTGTTAAAACTATTTGGTTTTGAACACATTCAAATTTATTACTTATAAATTCTTGTTCATATTTTTCCCCGAGCTGTGTATATTTTTTTGTTTTAACAAAGAGCTTAAACTCTTTAGTACGTTTTGCTATTTTGCTTTGCGCAAAACCTATTATTGCTTCAAGGTTAACATCTGTCCAGGAAGATTGGACAATATCTAAAATATAATTCTCATTATCAGAAGTTGTAACAGATAAGTAACAAAGAATATTTTTTGATTTTTTATCTTCCACGACATATTTGTATTCACTAAAATATGATAGCCCTTTTAGAAAAAGTTCTTTAAATTCTTTTGCATCTTTACTCAAAAGCGGCCTGATATGCGGCAGCAAAGACTCATTATATAAAGCGGAAACCGTAGGAGAATCAGAATTCCTGAACTCTCTGAAATCTTTCGGGTTAAAAGAGTAGTGCACATCTCCTATTTTCCAAAGTTTCTCATAAGAAATCTGACTGAACCCGCATTTTGAAACAAACATCCTGAGAAGCTCCGGCATATAATCATCAACTCTTACAACAAAAGAAAAAGCCCCCATTGCCTTATACTTGGAAACTACAAACTGTACCAATTCACTTGCATCTTCATAACAATTTTCTTCAAAAAACAATCTTTGAATTTCCATTTTCCTCATAGGACATCTTGAAGGTGCAACCGTTATAAGCCCTTTTATTTCTTTTTTATCTTTTAAAACATAAGTTTCCGGAAGAAATTTAAATCTTAGAGGCAGCAGATGATGCAGAGGGATAAAAGGATTAAACATTATGTTATTAATATACGTATCTCTGTTATTAAGAAACGATATCATCTCCTGCATATTCTTTTTATCAAAATAATAAAGCTTTCTAATCTTTCTCATAACCAAATTATAGCATAGACAAATATACCATTCTAAAGAATGATTTCAATAATGATTAAAATCTGCTACACTAATAAAAGTTAGGAGGTTATATGTCGATAGATGACGCATTGGTAATGATTTTAGCCGGCGGCGAGGGAAAGAGACTTCATCCGCTTACACAGGACAGGGCAAAACCGGCAGTACCCTTTGGCGGAAGGTATAGAATTATTGATTTTGTTTTAAACAATTTTATTAATTCCGGTTTTTACAAGATAAAAGTTTTAACCCAGTATAAATCAGACTCTTTGAACAAACATATAACCCGCGGCTGGGCTTTATCTCCGTTTTTAAACCAGTATGTTGATCTGGTTCCTGCCCAGATGCGAACCGGAGGAACATGGTATCAGGGAACGGCTGATGCTGTATTTCAAAACGCGTTTCATATAAAAGATGAAGATCCTGACTATGTATGTGTATTTGGAGGCGACCATATTTATAAGATGGATGTGAGACAAATGCTAAGGTTCCACAAATCTAATTATGCGGATTTAACCATTTCTGCTATTCCTATTCCCATAGTTGATGCACATGAGTTTGGCATAATCGAAGTTGATGATAACTGGCGCCTGACAGGTTTTGTTGAAAAACCGCAGACGCCGCCTAAGCCAATGCCAAACAGACCGGATATGTGCCTTGCTTCTATGGGAAACTATATCTTCAACAAAGAAATTTTATTAAATGCACTTGAAGAGGATTCTAAAATTGAGGGTTCTAACCATGATTTCGGGAAAAATGTTATCCCTATGCTTTTAAATCAGGGGAAGCGGGTTTATATTTACAACTTTAGCGACAATGACTTCCCCGGAATGACAGAAAAAGAGAAGGGTTACTGGAGAGATGTAGGCTGTATTGACGCTTACTGGCAGGCAAATATGGATTTATTGGATTATGAGCCGGAATTAAACCTTTATTCAAAAGAGTGGCCGATTAGAACATTTAATTACAACTACCCTCCCGCAAAATTCATCTGGCAGGAAGGTGACAGAGTCGGTATGGCTACAAATTCTATGGTCTCGGAAGGATGTATTGTATCCGGAGGAATGCTTTCAAGATGCATATTATCTCCAAAAGTCAAGATTAACAGCTACTCGCAAGTTTCTGACAGTATTTTAATGGAAAATGTTAATGTTGGAAGATACTCTGAAATCAGAAAAGCTATTATTGATAAGAATGTCGATATCCCGCCATATACAAAAATCGGGGTTAATAAAGAAGAAGATTTAGCGCGCGGGTTTTATGTCTCGGATGGCGGTGTAACTGTTGTGCCTAAAAATGCAAGATTATCTTAACATTTGGTAATAAAAAGCAATTTTTTTGAATAAAAATACTTTATATAATTAGGGAAAAGATTAAGTTAATTATATAGGGGTTTTGACTATGTCAACAGTAAGTGCAGTTACAAATCCGGCGCACAACACAAACAAATTATCAACACTTAAGAAAAGTCTGGGATTAGGCGGACTTATGACTGCAGGTTTTTGTGTATTTGATTTTTTGAGCGTGCCTGGGGCTTTTAAGCTTGATTATAATACCGAAGGAGAAAAAGTTGAAGGAACAAATTGGAAATCAGGCTTTAAAGAACTCGGCAAATCCACGTTAAAATGTTTAAGTTATCTTGCAGTACCGGCCTTGATTGCAGGTGCAGTTGCCAGCTCCGGTCCTCTTATTGCAGTACTCGGAGGAGCCGCTGCAATCGGTTCAACATTTGGGTTAGGTTCGCTTTTTGACAAATTGCTTCCCGAAGAACAAAAACTAGTTGCTGAAGCCTGTGAGAAAAAAGGCATAGATATTAACCAAGGCAATATGAAAAAATACCTAGCGTAACTCTTTATTCTTATCTTCTTCAACCCAGACAAGTGTTATAGGCAAAGGTATCGTTCCAAAAGGATTTGAGACGGCTTTGTCATACTTATTTATTTTTCTGTTAACTAATTTAAAGAAACTTTTTAACTTCATATTTATATGATTGCATTTGCGCTATCCATATAAATCGTCCTAAACGGTTAATTAAGATTTTATATATAAGTCAAAAGTTCTACTCTTATCCGGTTAAAACCAATTACAGAGATTCTCTCTGCATAAATCGTTTCCCAATTCTTGTAAAATGTTTGTTCTTGTCATTTCATAAGTAACAGGTGTTATAGAAATCTTATTGTTCCTGACGGCAGCAATATCAGTCGAAGCATCCTCAGGCTCGTTTATTAATTCCCCCGCCATCCAGTAATAAACTTTACCTCTGGGGTCAATTCTTTTTTCATAAGCATCCGTAAACATCCGGCTTCCGAGCTCAGTTGCCGCAACGCCGCCGATATCTTCCTTATCAAGTCCGGGAATATTTATATTTAATATCGTTTTTGACGGAAACTTTGAAAGAGTAATTTTGTTTAATAAATCAGCCACAAATTCCGCAGCAACTTTAAAAGATTCATACTCCGTACTCATACTTGCTAAAGAGGTTGCAATACTCGGATACCCCATCATAGCACCTTCCATAGCACAGCTTACCGTACCTGAATAAAGAATATCCGCCCCCAGATTAGGCCCGTGATTTATACCGGATATGACTAAATCAGGAAGCTCATCTCCGGATAAAATCGCATTTATGGCGAGCTTTACGCAATCACCGGGCGTTCCTGTAGTCATCCAGCATCGTTTTGCACCGTATTTAGCATCAACTTCTTCCACCCTTAACGGGGTTTGTAAAGTCAAAGAATGCCCGGCAGCACTTCTTTCTCTATCCGGTGCTACAACATATACATCGTGCATCGGAGAAAGAGCCTCTATTAATGCTCTTATTCCGTTTGCTAAAATCCCGTCATCGTTTGATACTAATATTTTCATTAAAACCTCTCTTTTACAACTGCCTTGTACGCAAAATATTATATCATTTTTAATTTACAAAATGAATAATTCAGATAATTTGCAAAACAAGATACACACTATCGCTTTATATATTTAAAATCTTTACAAAAATTTACAAAAATTTTCCCTTGATTTTCATGCCTTTTTTTGTCCGCAGTATTACCACCGCCAAACTTTATAAAGAGTTTTTTGCATGATTACTTTTAAATATCCATACATTAAAAAAATATTCAAAAATTTATCTTTACATTTTCTTTACAAACGTCTTTTTGATGGCAATTTTTATTTTTACGGACTTTTAAATATATATCCAAGCTGATATAATCGGCTTATATAGAAAAGTATATGTGTATGATAAACAAAATCGGTGTAGACAGTACTAGCAGAATAAATAGCCCGCAAGCCCGTAAAAAGCAAGAGGAGAAAAATCCGAGTTTTAAGGGTTTGGGAGCTGTTGTGCTGCAAGGTTTTCAGATGTGTGAAAGAATGCCGATGGTTAACGTTACCGTTATTGATATGCTGTCGGCAATTTTACCGAGAACTATTGTTGAATCTATGACCAATTGGTTTGCCGGATTTGAAGCTTTCAGAAGGGAATCCTCAGGGCTTGTTGTTAACTGCTTAATCCCAAGTCTTGTAACATTAGGTATTGCAAAATGCATTAATCCCGCTTTTATGCCTAAAGGTGTTAATATGTCACGCTGCTGGGCAGACAGCTCTTTGATAAATAAAGCTGCCGAATATTATGCCAACGCAACTTCAGAAGATAAAACCGCGGAAGCAATGAAAAATATTCTCGGAAATATAGAAGGATATGACGGAAAAAACCATATAAAATTTAAAGATGTTTTAAAAGAAGATATTGATAAATACGCAAAACAATTGGCAGAAATTTCTCGACATCAGAATAAAGATGATTCTTTTGTTAAAAGAACAGCAAAGTGGTTCAGAACTACGTTCGGAAATGAGAAAAAAACTGTTAATCCAGTTAATGGTATAGTTTCATCAATAATAGAAAAAACGCACGTTGCCGAAAATATTAAATTGACAGATTCTAAAGGTTCCGTTAATGCAGCTTCCGTAGAAACACTGTTAAAAGATACGGTTAAATTTTATAAGGAATTCCAAAAAAGCGATAACAACTTAAATATAGCAGATTTTGCAAAACAGAGTAAAAAACTTGTAAAAACAAAGAGTCTGGCAGGTTTAGCCGTGATTTTACCTCTTGCAATTTCAATGCAATATATTAACCGATGGATTACATGCAAAATCTCAGGAGTTAAAGGTGCTCCTATTTATGATGATTTCGGTAAAAATAAAAATACCGTAGAGCAAAATCCGGAAGCACAAAAAGGACTATTAAAACAAAAAATAATTTCAATCTCATCTATGGTAGGTACAGCTCTTCTTTCAATGATGAAAAAACCGAGTATGAATATGCTTGAGTTTAAAGGAATGTTTCCGACTATGGATCAGGCAAGAATTATTTCAACCGCAACTTTTGCTTCCCGTATGGCAGCTGCGGAAGATAAAAATGAGTTAGCAGAAGCAACCGTAAGAGACATTGCAACTTTCTCAAGCCTTTATTTCCTTGGAGATTATGCGGCAAAAGCAGCAGCTACCATTATACAAAAAAGAACCGGAGTTGTTCTTTTAAATGAACCGAAGAAGCCTGATAAAAATGCTAACAAACTTCAAAAATTCTGGCACTGGGTCAAAGATGTCAATATAAAATCTTCAGAAGAAGTTGTCGGAAAAACGGAAAAAGAACTAAAGCGGGCAATAAATCTTCGTTCTGCTTGCCAAGCCGCCAACCTTGGTGTATCATTAGCATTGTTAGGGATTATTATTCCGATATTCACAAGAAAAAGTACAAAGAAAAAACATGAACAAGCTCTCAAGCTTGCTCAGGAAAATGCACAGACAAAAGCCGAAAATCAAGCTCCGGTACATACTCCTCTTAATGTGCAATATTCAACATTAACGCAAGGATTCCGGGCAAATAAGAAAACTGCATGAAAGTAAATTTTATGAAAGTACAATCAACACAACAACAATTTAACCCACAATTTAGAGGCCCCGTTGACACAACGCTGCGCTTTTTGGCGACTAATCAGGCAATCGGAGCAAATGGTGTTGACTTCTGCTTTATGGTTTCTCCAAGAACCGCAAGTGATATGATAAAGCGCGGCCCGGCTGCCGGTATGGAAACACTAAGGCGTGAGATTATGGGTACGGTAAACGATACCTTTATGGGCTTGTTTGGCGCAGGAGCAGGCGCTTTAATTGCATTTGGATTAAATAAAAAATTCGGGCTAAACGTTAATAAATTCTTTACTGCGCCTGATACATTAAACATACTTGCCGAAAATAAAGCTCAACAGATTAAAGATAATAAATCTCAAATTGATTATATTAAGCAAACCTTAAAAAACTTAAAAGCCTATAATCCTGATGCCGAATTTAAAAACTCAGACGGTTTTGTAAGAATTTCAGATAAAACAATTGATGAAGTTGCAAAATCTATTGATAATTCTTTAAACAAAAAGATTAAATTTAACGAATGGATTAATAAAAATTCAAATGAATCCAGAGAATTTATAATTAATAAAATAACTGCAAACACAGGTGCTCAAACTGAATATATTCTGGAATCTGCAAATAAAAAAAATATAAGTAAAACAAATTTAAAATCATTACTTAACGATATATATATAGTATCTGATGCTTTTAATAAAGAAAAAGTAAAAGATGCATTTGTCGAACAAATTAAGGCCGGTAAATCAATAAAAGAAAACTCTTTTATTAAAGGGCTTTCAAAATTTATGAAAACCAGATCCGCAATGGGATTTGGAATTGCTTCGCTTATAGGACTTTCTGTTCAACCGATAAACATGTACATTTCAAAGCTTAAAACAGGAACAGACGGTTTCGTCGGAGTTGAAGGCCGGAGTAAAGACAACAGCGGCGGCTTTAAAGTCACTAAAGCCGCAAGTAGTGCCGCATTTTTCAGTATGGTTTTAGCAACTCTGGGTATGAGTCCGTGGAAATTCTTAACCTCCCCTTCTAAATTTATGAATAAGATGTCATTTACGGGGAAAATGCCTACTATCAACCAGCTAAAAGGAGTCTACGGTATTACGGTTATATCCAGAATTCTTTCTGCCAGAGATAAGGACGAACTCAGAGAAGTTCTCACAAAAGATACTCTGGGGTATTTAAGCTGGCTTGTTCTCGGAGACATTGTAAACAAGCTGGTAGCTGACGGATTAGATAAAACTGTTATGAATTACAGAGAAAAATTTACCCCGAAAACTTCAAAAGGCCTTACGGGCACACTAAAAAGGACTTTTCACGGTTCTCTTAAAACAAGAGATGAAATTCTTATAAAAACACTTGCCGATAACGGAATAGATGTTACTAAAAAAGATGGTGATAAAGTTGTCGGTAAGAAATTTAAAGATATGCTTAAAGATTTGGACAAAATTGCCGATAAAGCAGTTGTAAAAGCAACAAAAAAACGCCTCAGAACTCTTAATTGGGCACAAGCTGCAGGTTATATGTTCTCAGGTCTCGTTTTAGGATTAGGAATCCCGAATTTAAATATCTATGTTACAAACATGCTTGATAAAAAAAGAAAAGCTGCTAAAGCCAAACAAGCTGAAGCTGAAGCTCAAATAAATACTGCTGCATAATGTCTTAAAGTTGTACCGTTTTCTTTACGGTAAGAATAGAATAAATTATTATTACAACTTGTGCAATAAGGACAAATATCAATATTAACAACTCCGATTTCTTCCAACTGACGGGCATTAATTCTTTTTAAATCCACATTTCTGCCCGTATAAAGATTTTCCGTATTTTTTACGGTTTTAAGAAGCAGCTCTTTTACATCTTCCGAAACTTCATAACAACACTGTGAAATGGCTGGTCCTATAAGAGCTGTTATATCTTTAGGGTCGGAATTCATTTTAAGCACGGTTTTTACTCCGATTTTCCCGACAGTCCCCCTCCATCCGGCATGAGATACAGCCGCAATGTTTTGTTTTTTGTCATAAAAAATTAAAGGAGTACAATCCGCAAAACGAAGATAAACCAAATCACCGTGATTTTTCAATATCAAACCGTCCGTCTCAGGATAATCAATTCTATCATCTACGAATTCAACATTATCACTGTGAGTTTGAACGGGTGTAATTATACGCTTTGGCTTTAAAAGACTGAAATCAAAACCTTCTCTTGTTGTAAAAAAAGCCGTAATTTCATTAAGCATATCACTTTTTAAAACTTTATACCCGTATACTGTCTCAAAACAGAACATTCAAATACCTCTCTATGTATTAATTTATAGCATAAATCTGAGAAATTTTAAGAGTAAAAAAATATTTTTTATGCATCAGTACGGTAGTAAAAGCACCAAACTTATTGTTCATCTGGAAATCCTATTTTATTAATACAAAATATTTTCAGCTTATTCAATATGTATTCATATTCAGAAATTATCGGTTGATATTTCCATCCGGTATCGTCTTTTGCCTGCCATTTCAGAGCAAAAAGCGTCGTTTCAAACATATTAACTATTTCGTTGCATTCTTTTATTGTTTCAGTATCCATGATAGTCTCCTTGTTGACATTCGAATAGTAACATATATAGCAACAAAATGTCAACAAATTTTGATATAATCAATATTAAGGCGGATACAAAATGATTGAAAAAAAATTACGGAATATAGGCAACAGTTGGGGAGTAATTATTCCCAAGGCAATAATAGACGGCCTCGGGATTAACCCGGTGCTGGATAAAGTAGAAATTTATCTAGAAAACAATGAAATCCGCATCCGCAAGCAGGATAGAAGCCCGCATTAATAGGGTAGTACCATACCTCCACCGGCACAGGCATGAACGAAGAACTCAACCGGAGAGGAGGTGATAACTATGACCAGGAATATAATAAAACCGTCATAACGGTCATTATAACGGTTTTCAAAATTATTCTTATTTGGTTATAGGGTACGAAGCGAAGCTCTAAGGAAGTCTGATTTTCTTAGGGCTTCCCCCTATGTATCTATTATTTACTATTTGTCCTGTTTTGTCAAGATTATTGCCTCTGCATTTCTTTCCCCCTATTTACATTTACCCCCTTTTTTGTTACGATTTTAGGGCAAAATAGAATTTTTATAGGGAGATGATAAATTGAAAACCAGAATGAAATCGAATAATTGCGGTGAATTAAATCTTAGCAATTTAAATGAAGAAGTTACTTTATCCGGCTGGGTTTCTACGGTCAGAGACTTAGGCGGAATTTTGTTTATAGAATTAAGGGACAGAAGCGGATTTTTCCAGCTTGTAGCTAACCCGCAGATTAACCCTGATGTACATAAAGCTTTTGAAAAAGTAAGAAGCGAATATGTAATTATGGTAAAAGGCAAGGTCACAAAAAGGCCGGAAGAGACTTATAACGAGAAATATCCTACCGGTCAGGTTGAGATGTATCCGGAATCTGTTGAAATCTTAGCGGAGTCTAAGGTATTGCCGTTTGTGCTGGGTGATGACAGTGTCTCAGAGGATATCAGATTAAAATACAGATATCTTGATATCAGAAACGAAAAAATGCTTAATAACCTGAAAACCCGCCACAACATTGTTCAGGCAGTTAGAAATTATTTAAACAATCAGGATTTTCTTGAAGTTGAAACACCGATATTGATTAAAACAACTCCGGAAGGGGCAAGAGATTATCTTGTACCTTCACGTGTTCAGCCGGGGAAATTCTTTGCGCTTCCGCAATCTCCGCAAATCTTTAAGCAATTACTTATGGTAGGCGGAATTGAAAAATATTATCAAATCGCAAAATGCTTCCGTGATGAGGACTTGAGAGCAGACAGACAGCCTGAATTCACACAGATTGATATGGAATTATCTTTTGTTGAACAGCAGGATGTTATAAAAGTTGTAGAAGGACTGCTTGTAGATGCGTTTAAGGCAGCAGGAGTCGAGATTAAGCCTCCATTCAAGCAAATCCCGTGGCAGGAAGCTATGGACAGATTTGGTTCTGATAAGCCGGATACAAGATTTGGATTAGAACTTTTTGATATCGGAGATATCATTCTTGAATCAAATTTTGAAATTGTTAAAAATACTCTGCTTAACGGCGGAATTGTAAGAGGTATAAGAATTCCGGGCGGAGCTAAGTATTCAAGAAAAGATATTGATGATATTACAAAGCTTGCTGTATCATTCGGTGCTAAGGCTTTAGCTAATATTATTTATAACGAAGACGGCACAGCTAAGTCTCCTGTTTTAAAGTTTGTGACAGAAGAGCAGGCAAAAGCTATTCAGGAAAGAGCAGGGGCAGAAGCAGGCGATATCATATTCTTTGTTGCGGATAAGCCGAAACTTGTTTATGACATTATGGGCAGATTGAGATTACATTTCGGAAAATCTCTTAACCTTATTGATGAAAATAAACACAACCTTCTCTGGGTTGTAGATTTCCCGATGTTTGAGTGGTCTGATGAAGAAGGCAGGTTTATGGCAATGCACCATCCGTTTACTTCTCCAAACTTAGAAGATTTAGACAAATTGGACAGCGGCGATTTGGGCAATGTAAAATCAATCGCTTATGATATTGTATACAACGGAACAGAGCTTGGCGGCGGTTCAGTCAGAATTCACTCAAGCGAAGTCCAAAAGAAAATATTCAAGGCACTGGGTTTAACAGAAGAAGAAGCCGCAGAGAAGTTCGGATTTATGGTTAATGCACTTCAATACGGCACCCCACCGCATGCGGGACTTGCGATTGGTTTAGACAGACTCGTAGCATTGTTATGCAGAACAGATTCTATCCGTGATGTTATTGCATTTCCGAAAAACGCAAGCGCTAAAGATTTGATGAGCGACGCTCCGGGCGAAGCCTCATTACAGCAGATGCGGGAACTGCATATTAAAAGTACGGTAAAACAATAAAAAAAATTACATGCCATAAAAAAAAGGACTTGCTGACAGAAAGGCAAGTCTTTTTGCATAAAAGGAAATAAAGGAATTAATATTTGTATTAAAACTAGCCGCCGCCCCAATCGAAATTTGTACTTATTGAATCATCTATTAACGATTGAAGAGACTGCAGCTCTTGATTAATAGCTTCCAGTTCTGTTGATAAATCTTGATTTTCAATATCCAGCCAATTCTCTTTTTCACTGATTCTGGCTTTTTCAGCTTCATACCAGGCAGTTATTTCTTCTCTGACGGAAGAATCGGTTCTTTCCTGAACCATTCCGTTCGTTACAAAGTATGTAAGAGAAGTATCAGGATCATAATTACCATCTTCATTAACCGTTTCAAGCTGGAAAGTTCCGCTCACGATTGCGTCACTTACGTAATCATCATTAGCGGCCATATCTTTATTATATTCTGTCGTCCAGCCGTTTGCAGCCGCAGCCTGGAATATCGGATAATAAAAATCTATAATTTGTTGAATTTTATCGGTTGTTTCATCAGACGTATTAACGACAGTTTTATCTCCTGTTGCCTCACCCGTAGTTGTTTGTACACTGTCTGCATCAAAACTCGATTCAACCTTTTCATTATTCATAACTGTTTGGAATTGTTCTTCCGTAGTACCCGGAATAAGTGCAGCCAATATTGCAGGTATATTATCAGTAGAAAAAGTTCCGCCCTGTCCTTTAGAATTCATTGCAGATGAGCCTAAAACACTTGTTATGGCATCAGCATATGCCTGACTCATTACAACCTGGCCTTTGAAATCAGTTAAAATCATTGAGTTTTCACTCTTCAACGGTTGCGAGCCGCTGAGTATTGCTGCATAATTTCTGCCATATCCCATCAAATAATTATAATTAATCTTATTATATTGCCCGTTTGCATAATAAGAAATCTGCTTGGATTGAAGCCTGCTTTGATACTCTCTGGAAAGCGCACTCTGCTCCCTTGTTAATGCCATTTTTTCCATGGAATTAATAGAGATACCATACTCGCAATCTGCTTTGCGGGCGGTTAATGTTAAAAGTCTAATTTGTGAGCAGGCTAATCCCATTTTCTGTTTCCTTTATTTAGTCCCTTTTACATGTATATCGGCATTTTTAGCTAAAACTTTAGGATTTTTAGAAAAAAATTTACAAATCTTTACATTAAAGCAATTTTGCTCTATTTTTGGTTTTATACATGATAGAAGGACAAGTGTCAGGAGTACGTATGACTACAATTAATTTAGTTTCAAACAATGGTAATCAACCGATTAGCACACAGACAAACACATCTCAGGTTAATTTCAGGGCGGCAGCTGCTATACCTGAACAAAATGAAATTGATACATTTATAAAAGAACGCGAAAAAGCTAAAAAAGATGCTAAGAAACAGCAAAATTTAAATACGGGAATTCAAATAGCGGTACTTGGAGCTTTATTGGCTTCCGTCGGATTGTCTTTATGGATGTTTTTAGGTAAAGGTGCAGCAAAAACAGAATTTTCAAAAATTACCGAAAAGATGCCCTCTCTGAAAGATGATTGTGTAAACCCAAAAGTTAAAAACTTTATTGAAAAAACTATAAAAATTTTAGAAGCACCAAAAGACTTTGTTAAATATACAGGTGCAAAAGCCCCGAGAATGGTTTTATTTCACGGTCCTACAGGAACGGGTAAAACTTTTTCGGCAAAACTTCTTGCAAAAGAAATGGGCGCAGAATACGGAGAGATTCAATTCTCGGATTTATCTTCGGAATACGTAGGTAAAACCGCAGTTAATATCTCTAAAAAATTTAAAGAAATTGCAAAAATTGCTAAAAAACATCCTGACAAAAAGTATGTTGTTACATTTAACGAGATTGACTCTCTGATTAATAATGTTAATAAATTAGGTCCTAATAACCAGCATCTGGGACAAAACAGAACTTCATTCCTTAACGGGTTAGACTCGATTAAAGATATACCGAATTTAACAATCGTAGGAACAACGAATATTAATCCAAATACTGCAAATCTTGATGCTGCAACTTTAAGCAGACTGGGTAATATTTTTGAAATAGAGAAACCTATTCAAAATGAAATCAAATCAGCATTAAAATTTCATTTAGGTAAATCCGAAGCTGCAAAAGACTTAATCGGCAATGATGCCGAGTTGGATAAAATAGCTGCATTAATTCAACAGAAAAACGGTGCTCAAAGAGATGTTGCTAATATCGTAGATACCGCGCTTTCTGATTTTCTTGTTAAAAATATAGACAATCCGGCTAAAAACAGTACCAAAATAACAGCAGATTATTTAATGAATGCAGCTAAAAATAAAGAGACATGGGCTGCCGGAATTGAATCAGGAACAAATAAACCCGGCAGTAATGATGCTCAAAACAAATTAATGGACGCATTCTGGAGATTTATAGCAAAAACAAACGGTGCAATATAAAATAAAATTAACGGAAATAAAAGGTTAGTAAAATATGACAACAAATAACACCATCCCCATAAGATTTAAAGCAGACGCACAGACAGTGCCTTATGTAATGAGTTATAATAATCGTTATACCCCGCCCATGCCGGATAGTGCTGTTGATGATATGTTCATTATGCAGGCAATGGAACAGCAAAAAGCTCTCAAGAAAGAAAAGTCCAAAGAAAATTGGCAGAAAACAGGTGTAATTGCGCAGGTAGCACTTGCGGCTGCCTTTGTAACCATGGCTGTAACCTCTATTATTGGTCTTAAGAGGGGCGGATTAAACGGGCAGGAAATTTCGAAAAATGTTAAGCTTGTCTGGGATGATATTGCAAAAAAACAAGATTTCCCGAATCTTACGGATGATTGTGTTAATCCGAAAGTCAGAGATTTTATTGAAAAAATGAAGAAAAGAGGAAATGTAAAAAAAGAGGTCTTAGAATATACCGGAATGAAAAACCCGGAACAATGTATATTAATGTACGGACCTTCAGGTACAGGTAAAACATTCAGCGGACAACTTTTAGCAAAAGAACTTGGAGCGGAATATACAAAGGTTCAATTTGCAGATGTTTCGTCGCCTTATATAGGCCAAACATCAGTAGAAATTCAAAATGTATTTAAACAGCTTCATGAAACAGCTACAAAAAATCCTGAGAAAAAGTATGTTGTCTCGTTTGATGAAATAGATGCTCTTCTTGTTCCCAGAGAAAAATGCGGTGCAAACAATTTACATCTTGCTGAAAACAGAACAGCTTTCTTAAATGGTCTGGATTTAATCAAAGACTGCGAAAACTTAAAAATTATAGGTACTACAAATGTTAACCCATCTACCGGCAACCTTGATAAAGCATCTTTAAGCAGGTTTAAAAATATGATTGAAATTGACCTTCCGAACACTACGGAATTACAAGCTGCTCTAAAATTCCAGCTTAAAAAATTAAAAGCCATAGAAAAACATAAGTTCTTTGAAAATAATAAAAAAGAAATTGAAGATTTTGTAAAAGATTTGCAAAAAAGAAAATATTCTCAAAGAGATGTTGAAGATATTGCAAAAAAAGCCGTTGACGATTTTGGCATTAAAATAAATGACAGCACAAACGTAACCGATGAGAAATTTGATATCAAATATCTGCGCAAAGCCGTTGAAAATAAGGGCCTTACAACAGGAGCTATTAGTGATGAAGTTGTTCCTGCATGGGCCAAAATTCCAGAACCTACCCAAAAAATTCCGGCAACTGTAAAATTATTGCAAAAGAGGGCGGGTTTTTGGAATAGTATTAAAGAATTTTTTAGTCGCAATAATAAATAATTTTTATATACGATTTTAAAACTTTGTTACAAAGAGGCAATTTTTTGAAACAAAATGACTTTATATATATGTAAGGATTAAGTAAGACAAAAGTTTTAAACGGAGGTCACAAACCAAATAAAAAAGTACAAAGGCATTTTAAGCTTGCGGAAATTTTAAAAACAGATTTTCTTTTTATACTCTCTCTTAATATCCTCGTGTTTATTTAATGTTGCCACTATTCTTAATGGCAACTTTTTCTTTTGTGTAAAAGATTAATCTTTAGGAAATTTTAAAAGCTTATTATTTCATTGAATAAACTTATTGCAAAATTGTTACTCATACCGGAGATAAAATTTATTATTGCATTTTGGTAAGATTTTTTGTTTGCTACATCTTATACAAAAGCATTTTTTAATTTTAGTCCTTGTCGAGCTGCAAAACTATAGTTAGAATATTTAACCAACCATTCCTCAAAATTCTTTATTAAAAGCGGATACAATTTTTGCCCTTTTTCAAGTGATTCTTTTCATTCCGTTTTCATAATACTCATCAAGTTTATTAAAAATAGTAGTTAATACCCATTTTGAATATGCTTTAAATGTTTTAAGACGCGGATGTCTATAAATATTTTTATAATTAAAATCCTTGATATTAGTACACACAAATCAATGCGTATGCTAACAAATTAAATATTTAGTCTATTAATTTTTCTATTTTCTCAATGTAAACTGCATTTTGTAAATTCAACACATCATTATAAGTTACATTTCTCAACTGTTTGTAATCTATATTATCAAAAATTTTAACTTTGCAAAGTTCTTGAATAGCTTTCAAAGCAGATGCTGCTATATTTGCCTTGCGCTCTCCTTCTATATCAAAGGGCATATTTGTTATTAATTGAACTTTTTTATTATTATCAATTAATAACTTAACTAGCTGCAGGGTTGAACCGGAAGATGTTCCACCGCCAGAGGGGGCTATAATTATTATACTGTCAAATTTCTGAATGGCATTTAATATTTCTTCTTTACTTTCTTTTACAGCATTTTCACCCAGTATAATATCTCCGCCCGCCGAATATTTTCCGCAGCAAAGACCTCCAATTCTTAACCCTGCATATTTTTCTACAACATCAAAATCTGTATCAATAAAAAGTTTAGCAATATCTTTATGTATCCGGTATAAAATATTGCAACCTGCTCCACCAATTCCAATAAATAATAAATCTTGTTTCATAATAGTTTCCTTTCAATTTGTATTATTATATTAGCTAAATGCTGCGTCATTTCAGGACATATCGTTTCGCTATATATACTTTTATGTAAAAACTTTGTATAATTATTTGGATGCTAATCGGATTTGTCCTAATTTGACGCAATTAAATGTAAAAATAATTATACTTACAATTGAAATAGGAGTTATTATGCAAGAAAAAACAACAATTACAACTGTAACTTTTCAAGATATTTGGGATGATAAAATAGACTCCACATATAAAAAGAAATTAGAAGTAGACGGAAATGCTTATAAATATAGACTTTATTATAAAACGGTATGGAATGATGCTAAAAAATCACCAAATTTACTGACATTTATTATGCTTAATCCAAGTACAGCAAATCAGTATTCTAATGACCCTTCTGTAAACAATTGTATAAAAATAGCTAAAAAATGTAATGAATATGATGGAATTGAAGTATTAAATGTGTATTCACTGAGACATCCTGATTTTGCAAAAATAAAAGATTTAATAAAAAATGGTGAAGGCAATCCGTCTGATATAAATTATGACATTGCCAAATGTAAAAATGTTGTATTAGCATGGGGTAATAAAAAAATTAAACTAAATGAAAAATTGTTTGCAAAGATTAAATCATCATCAACAATATATATTTTGGGAGTTAATGATGCGACAAAAATAGACAAAGATTACAAATTTAATAAAAATCAAATCCGCCACCCTGATAATAGAGCGTGGACAAGACTTGGCGGTATAGAAAATGCTAAATTATTTGAAATAGATAAAAATAAATTTATTAATAATGGCTATATTCAAGAATAAGGAACTAATAAAATGTCAGATATAGAAGAAAAATTAAAACAACAATTTGATATAGTTGAAACAATATCCCGATATACTACGCTAAAACTAAAAGATAGTCATTACTGGGGATGCTGCCCTTTCCATAAGGATTTGAAACCTTCTATGTCTGTCAATCCTAAACAGGGCACTTTCAAGTGTTTTGCCTGCGGAGTTAATGGTGATGTAATAACTTTCTTTGCCAATATCACACAACAAAACAGAAAAGATATTATTGATATTTTATCAAACTAACAAAGCTATTAATTACTCATTTTAAAGTTTGCCGTTTTATGATAGAAAACATTTCTTTTGAAATTAGACATAAAAAAGGCAGAAAGGTTAACTCTCTGCCTTTTTATTGCTTATCAGCAAATTACTTGTCATCTAATGCAGCAACACCGGGAAGAACTTTTCCTTCGATAAATTCTAAGGAAGCTCCGCCGCCTGTTGAAACATGAGTGAAATCTTCTGCCTTGCAGAATTTTTTAGCTGCAGAAACAGAATCGCCGCCGCCGATTACAGAAGTTGCACCGTTTTTTGTTGCTTCTACTATTGCTTCTAATACTGCCTTAGTACCTTCTGCAAACTTCGGATTTTCAAATGCGCCAACCGGACCGTTCATAAGAATTGTTTTTGAAGATTTAATAACGTCTGCAAAAGCTTTTCTTGAATCAGGGCCTGCATCAACACCTTCAAATCCGTCCGGAATTTCGTTAATTTTAACGAATTCATTCTTACCGTTGCCGGAAAAATCGTCAGTTGCTAAAACATCAGTTGCCATTACAAGCTTAACGCCTTTTTCCTGAGCTTTCTTTTCGATTGCTTTTGCAACATCAAGCTGGTCATCTTCGCAGATTGAATTACCAATCTTGCCGCCGTTAGCTTTTACAAATGTATAAGCCATACCGCCGCCTATAATCATATTATCAACCTTATCTAAAAGATTTTCTAAAACACCGATTTTAGAAGAAACTTTAGCTCCGCCGACAACAGCAGTAAACGGCCTTTCAGGATTATCAAGAGCTTGAGACAGACATCTGATTTCTTTTTCCATCAACAAACCTGATACTGCAGGTTTAAGAATTTTAGCTAATTTTGCAGTTGAAGTGTGGTTTCTGTGAGCTGCGCCGAATGCGTCATTCACATAGAAATCGCCCAATTTTGCTAACTCTTGAGCAAATGTCATATCATCATCTTTTGCTTCTTCTGCTTTGTAATAACGGATGTTTTCCAGAAGTGCAATCTGACCGTCTTGAAGCTTTTCTACATAAGGTTTAGCTTCTTCTACTGACGGAATAAATACGATTTCTTCGCCAAAAACTTTTGACATATATTTTGCAACCGGAGCCAGTGAAAATTCCGGATTTTTTTCGCCCTTAGGTCTGCCTAAGTGTGCCATAAGAACGATTTTTGCACCTTTGTCTTTTAAATATTTAACTGTAGGAACGATAGCCTGAATACGGGTATCATCTGTAACATTTTTGTTTTCATCTAAAGGAACATTAATATCAACTCTTACGAGAGCTGTTTTACCTTTGATGTCACCTAAATCTTTGATTGATTTTTTCATAGTCTCTTTCCTTTCTTATTTGCATGATAATTATAGTAAAAACAAAATTCTCCTGCAAATCACTACGCAGCAACATAACTATTGTAAACAACTATTACGGCGCTGTATTCTTTTGCAAAAAAATGTTGTATAATGGATGTATCAGATATTAAGGAGAAAATAAATGACCATTATAGAAGGTTTACTGACTGTCACAAACGAAAAATTCTGTATAATAGTATCACGGTTTAATGAATTTATAAGTTCAAAATTATTATCCGGCGCTTTAGACGAATTAAAACGTCATGGAGTAAAAGAGGAAAATATCGATGTTATATGGTGTCCCGGAGCTTTTGAAATTCCGGTCATAGCAAAGAAATGTGCAAAAACAGGAAAATATAACGCCGTTATTGCATTGGGAGCTGTTATAAAAGGTTCAACTTCTCATTACGATTATGTATGCGCGGAAGTTTCCAAAGGAATTGCCGCAGTAAGCCTTGAAACAGAAATTCCCGTAATATTCGGAGTTTTAACAACCGACAATATTGAACAAGCAATAGAAAGAGCCGGAACAAAAGCAGGAAATAAAGGTGCCGATGCTGCAAAATCTGCAATTGAAATGGCTGATTTAATAAATAAAATATAAAATAACAAGTGTTTTAATGGTCTTAGTATATAAAGGAGTGTGTGTTATGAGCGAAATTATTACAGAGTACAGAAACGAGAATACAAAGAACATTGATCTTCTCTCAACAATTGATATTGTCAGAAAAATCAATGAAGAAGATAAGCTTGTAGCACTGGCAATTGAAGATGAACTTCCCAATATTGCAAAAGCAATAGATATGATTGCCAAACAATTCCTTGTCGGCGGTAAATTATATTATTATGGTGCGGGAACCTCCGGCAGAATAGGCATTCTTGACGCTTCCGAATGTCCTCCGACATTCGGCGTGCCTGCAGATATGGTTACAGGTTTTATTGCCGGCGGCGACAAAGCAATCAGAAACGCAGCAGAAGGCGCAGAGGACAATTATGAAGAAGGTGTTAAAGATGCTCAATGCCTTACCGCTCAGGATGTCTGTGTCGCGATATCAGCAAGCGGAAATCCTAAATATTTATTAGGAGTTCTAAATCAAGCTGACAAAGTTAACTGCAGAACAATTGCGCTCACCTGTAACCATGATGCAATGATTCTTGAAGAAGCAGGACTCGGAATTTGTGTTGAAGTAGGTCCGGAAGTTATTGCAGGCTCCAGCAGAATGAAGGCGGGGTCGGTACAAAAAATGGTTCTGAATATGCTGTCAACAGGAGCTATGATTAAAATAGGCAAAACATACGAAAACTTCATGATTGATTTAATGCCCACCAATGAAAAGCTGAAAGACAGAGCAATAAGAATTGTTGCAGAAATTGCGGAAGTTAACAATTCCAAAGCGTTGCAGACCTTGTTAGAATGCAGCTGGAGTGTAAAGACAGCAATAATGATGCTTAAATGCAATCTTAACAGAGAACAGGCAGAAGAAGCTCTCAGGAAAAATTGCGGAGTCTTAAGAAGAGCTTTAAACAGTTTTTCTAAGCTTTAAAATATTCTTCAACAGATTTGGTCATAATATCGGAATAACTGTTCATAAGAGACGGATTGCTCATTCTCTCTCTGCCTTTCGGTGAAGCCATGAATGCAACTTCCCATAAGACTGCCGGAATTTTTTGTTCATTTTCGGCCGTTCTGACGACAGCATAATTTGCTTCTACCGATTGCGCATAATCCTGTTTGTTATCGACAACAAATTTATCTTTGTCCGAAATCCTTTCATTTTTGGGAATCCAATTATCAAAATTTGATTCCATAATACGAGACAGTTTTTTACTGTTATTATTTACCCTGCTCGGTTGATTATACGTGTATAATTGTGTTCTGTCATTAGTTTTGCCTGCACAAGAATTTACATGAACCGATACAAACAAATCTCCCCTGTTCTCTTTCTTTTGTAATTCTTTGATGATGATATTTACATGTCCCTGCAGAAATATAACTCGCGCACCTTTAGCACATAATCTGTTTTTTAGACGCATTGCATTATCATAGTTTATCAGCCATTCATCTTCAAGATTTCCTTTTCCCGGAGTTCCGACATCTGTCCCGGCTTGCGAATAACCATGGCCGGCATTTACTATTATTGTTTTACCGGAAAGAGCCCCTTCGCCGGTTGGTTCAAAAACTTTTCTTGTTACCTTAACCTGCCCGTCTCTTTTAATTTTATTTTTTAACAATGGACGGTTTTCTAAATTTGCAGTTTTTGACATATCAATTATTTCAAGTTTTTCATTAGTTTCTTTGTCAATAATTACTTTCTTATTCTCTTTTGAAACAGCATAGTCAGAGTCATTGTACACAACTTTTATCTTTTGATTAGGTTTAATTGTATCGGACTGAAGATTATTAATTCTTTTCAGAATCTCCATGGAAACTCCGACACGCTCGGCAATTCCACTCAGTGTATCACCCTGTTTTACGGTGTATAGAAACCCGGGAAGTTCCAACATATCTCCGGCTTTAATCATATTAATATCAACAATATTGTTTAAATCTTTTAATATTTCCTGTGAAAGTCCGAATTTTTGGCTGATTCTAAATAAATTATCACCTTTTTCGATTTTATAACCCAGTTTTTGAATTTTTATTTTTTGACCTATATTTATTTTATTTTTATCTTCAATATTATTGTTATTACATAAAATTTCTTCGGAAATTCCAAATTCGCGAGATAACTTCCAAAGATTATCACCCTTTTGTATTTCATAATCCATACTTACAATCTGAAAATCACCATCCTGTGTTATATTTGATTTTTTTAACATTCTTTGAAAAGGTGTTTTTTCCGCTTCGTCTTTTTGTTCTTTAACTTCATCTTTATCACCTTTAAAAAGATTTACAAAGAATCTGCCGACAGATTTGAAGAAATTCCCTATGGCTTTTCCTACATTCTTAAAGAAATTCTTAACTCCGTTCCAAAATCCGCCTTTTTCTTTTGCTTTTTCCGTTTCATTATTTTTATCCCGGTTAATATTTGTCTGTTCAACGGATAAATTTATTATATTCCCTACTGTCGGATAATACGGAACTTTTATTTCTTGTCCTATTTTTATATTATCCAAATCTTTGTTAACAGATTGAAAATCTTTATAAAATTCTTCAAAAGTAATTTCATCTGTATTAAGCGATTTATACAAAGTCTTAGCTATACTAAAAGCACCTTTTCCTTTAAAACGTTCGTCAATCTTTATTTTATATGATTCAGCACTTACAGAAGGAGTTGAAATCTTTCCTGTACAGAATTGCTCATATATTTTATCTAATTCTATTGCTGATGTATAATTTTTTTCATAACATTTTTTTGCTTTGTTGTAAAAACTACTGATTTCTTTTAAAGCCTCAGCTTTCTCTTTCCCGCTCAAATCTCGGGCAGCCAATATAAGCCTGCTTAAACTTCTTCTGTATAAACCTGTATCTTCTTCCTTAGAAGCACCTGTTTTCCCTGAATGTACATAAGCAAGATTTGCTACAACCTTGGAATAATCTTTTATCTTTATAGCGTTTAATAATTCATTGTTCTTGCTGATTGAACCTAAGCCTTTGTTATAGCATAAATCAATTAATCCTTCCTTTACGGAATTCGGAAGATTTTCATAAGTATTTTTTCCGATTTTTTTATTCAAAAATCTTCTTACTTCATCTGAATATTTTTCAAGCTTGTTACAAAGAAGTTCATACGCTTTTTCTTGTGAAAGCGGCTTGTTTGTAAGTTCTCCGAAACCACAAGTATAAGTACCGTAACGATCTTGATAAGGAACAGTTATTGCTTCATAATAATAATTTCTGTCTCCTTCATAATATTTAATCATATCAATTAAATGAAGTTCTGATTTTGCTATAGCAGAATTATCATTTTTTAAGATAGACGGACTATACTCTCCTATCCCCATATGTTGTATGGCATTTAAAAGCACTGCTTTTGTGTTTTCGCTCCAAAAACTTCCTGCAAGCAAACCATCATTCTGTGGCTTTAGAGTATAATTAAACAAATTAACGTTATCGTCAGCATTGTTTTTTTTATATTGTGTTACAGTTCTGTTATTAACTTCTTTAGCTATTTCTACCGTTATACCCATAATTCTCCTAATTCCCTTATTTATATAAAGAATTTTTATGTTAATAAATTGCTTCTTTTTTACAAATATTTACAAATTATTATTGTATAATGTATTTGAAAAGAGTTATAAGGAATTTAAATAAATGAAATTAACCGTACTTGGACCCGGCTGCTGGGGCTTAACACTCGCCTGGTTATTAAATGATAATTTTGAAGATATCACTATCTGGGGCAGAGAAAGTGATTTAAACGAAGAATTAATCATAAATAAACACTGTTCAAAACCTTTGGAAGTACAACTTGATAAAAAAGTAAAATTTACTTCGGATATCAAATCAGCAATAGAGGGTGCAGATATCATCTTATCAGTCGTTGCGACCTCCGGTGTCAGAAGCGTATGCGAACAGCTTAAAGCGGCAGGCATCAAACCGGAACAGCCGCTTGTTAATGCCTCTAAAGGGTTGGAGTTAAATACTCTTATGCGAATGTCAGAAGTAATAAAAGATGTACTTCCCGAACAAAAAGTAGTAATTCTTTCCGGGCCGACTTTAGCAAAAGAAGTTTTACTCGGTAAACCGACCGCAGCATCTGTCGCTTGTGAAGATATTAAAACTGCAGAGTTTGTACAAAAAGCCTGCAATGTAGCCGGACGCTTCAGACTTTATACCAATACTGACGTTATCGGCGTTGAACTCGGCGGAAGCCTTAAAAATGTTATAGCTATAGCATCAGGTTTCGCGCATGCCATGGATTTAGGCGATAATTGTATGGGAACTCTTTTAACCAGAGGAATGGCAGAAATCGTAAGATTATCTGTTAAACTCGGTGCCAACCCTTCCACTCTATACGGTTTATCAGGAATGGGCGACTTAATCGCTACTTGTTCGAGTCCGATGTCTAGGAACTATACGGTAGGAGCAATGCTCGGACGCGGTAAAAAAATTAATGATATCTTAAAAGAACTCGGTTCTGTCGCAGAAGGAGTAAAAACTTCAAAAGCTGTTTGTGATTTAGCTGAAAAACTCGGTGTTGAAGTTCCGGTATCAAATGCGATTTATGAGGCTGTTTATACGGACATCACTCCGGAAGCTGTTCTGTCTAAACTTATGAACAGAAAATTAAAAAAGGAAGAAAGCTATGATTAAATATGGAGTTAAATATCTTAAAAACAGTTTTGTTCCGCTTAAATGTCCTGACAATGTTAATCTCGACGACGGACAGCTTATAATTGCACGCACAGAAAAAGGGGAAGAAGTTTTAAAAGCTTTTTTGCTAAATAAATGCATTTCAGAATTATATGAAAACTCCGGAAAAACCCCGGAATCTTTTGAATTTGTCCGTATAATGACTCAAGAAGACATGATGATATATGAAGAATTAAAAAAAGAAGAAGTAACGTCTTTTTTCAAATGTAAAGAGCTTGTAAAAAAACATAATCTTAATATGAATCTTGTACAATGCAGAATAACTTTTGACAAACGAAAAATTTCTTTTTATTATACTGCTCCTGAAAGAGTTGATTTTAGGGAATTATTAAAAGATTTAACCCAGGTATTTAAACGCATGCGCATAGACTTACGCCACATCGGAGTTCGCGACGAATCTTCAATAATGGACGGCTGCGGAATGTGCGGAAAACCTTTCTGCTGCTCCAGTTACTTAAGAAAATTTGAATCCATAAACGTTAAACTTGCAAAAGATCAAGGTATGCCTATTGCCCCGTCTAAAATATCCGGAACTTGCGGCCGCTTACTGTGCTGCCTTACTTATGAATATTCAAATTATATAGAAGCCGCTAAAGGAATGCCTCCCGTAGGTTCAACGGTTATGACTCCCGCGGGGCTGGGTAAAGTTTGTTTTATACAATTTCTTAACAATTCTGTTGCAGTAAAATTTGAAGATGGTAAAATAAAAGAGTTCGGTAAATCAGATATCGAAATGGTAGATGCAGATGTTAATGTCGACATAGAAATTACAACTATCAATAACTACTCAACCGATGAAAAGGTTGATGCAAAACAGCTTAAACAGTTGGAAGACGACAGAAACAGTTCAACAGGAAATGTGTAAGGATTTTAATTATGAAAGTACAATCAACAGGAACAATGCCCCAACAGCTTAGTTTTCGCAATTTAATTATTAAACAGGGAAGTTTTGATGCTCTCAAACAATCAAAATACTTTCCGACAGAAAAATTCCCTAACTATAATTCAGACTTAAGAAATTTTTATAAACGATTAATGCAGCTAAAAAAACAAGCAGACAGAAACCCCATGTATAATGTTATTGTTAAACCTGAGGAAAATCTCTCTGATAAACGCGGAGTAATTGTAATTGAAAATAAAGAAGGTCGTGAACAAGAAGGTTTTAAAGAACCTTTTTATGAACTTTTAAGAATACGTGAACTTGAGCCGCACAAATATTATACAGAAAATGATATTCCTAATATATTAAATCGATGGTATCAAAATATGCTTATCAAAATAAACAACAAAAAAAATGAAAAGAAACAAATTGATTTAAAAGAATATCTGGATATTATTTATAAACGAATTGAAAGCTATGTAAGAAGCGCAGATTATTTATTCGATTTATATAAACTAAAAGAAAGGAGTACTAATGTTGGAAAGAATTGAAAAATTACAAGTTATTTCGCTGGGACTTTTAATTTCAATAGCAATAGTGATTTCAACACAAATGATATCATCAACGGTATCAAAAAATGAAATTTCGGTTACGGGTTCCGCATATGAAATTGTCAAATCAGATTCCGGAACATTAAGTTTTGATATAGCAATTAAACGCCCTACAAAACAACTCGCATATAATGCACTCCAAACACAAATAAAAACGGTAGAAAAATATCTAACTTCCAAACAAATTAAAACTATAGAACGGAAAACAATAAACGGTTATTATTCGTACAAGCGTGATGCTAAAACCGGAGCATATACGGATATTCAAGATTCTTATAACTTAAATCAACCGATACAAATTAGCTCTGACAATGTCGAAACTATTAAAGAAATTTCAAACGACATTACAAGTCTTATTAATCAGGGAGTTGACATTAACGTATATCCGGCGTCATATGATTATTCGAAGCTTCCGGAACTGAAAGTTTCATTATTGGAAAAAGCTTCTCTGGATGCTAAAAACAGGGCCTCTTCAATGCTTAAACCCAGCGGAAATGCAGTCGGAAAAATTCAATCAGTAAAAATGGGAGTTTACCAAATTACACCGGTAGATTCAACCAGCGTATCCGATATGGGTATCAACGATACAACATCTATTGATAAAAAAGTCACCGCCGTTGCAAACGTAACTTTTAAAATTAAATGATATATCACGTATTGCATTTTTGTATAAAAAGTGTTAATATACAGATATCACAAATTAAGAAGAGGATGCTATTATGGATATTAGTTCTGTAGGTTACGGAAGTGCAATGACCCCTGAAGTTCAGGCACAATACGCGGCAAAGTGTATGAGTATGTCACAACAGACAAGTTATATTGCAGGAGCTTTAATACAAGATACTGTTGAGATATCGGCGGAAGCGCTTGCAAAATGCACGGAAGATATGACAGCAAGCTTAGAAAGATTAATGTAAAAAATAAACAACAAAAAACGGAGGCTTAATCCTGATTAAGCCTCCGTTTTTGTTAGCGCCTAAATTTAAACCAAAAGTACTAGCCGGACTGTATAATTTATAAAATGAAAGTTAGGTAATAATAAAAATGGTAAAAGAAAGGAGATATATAATGAAATATCTTAGATACACAGCATACGCTCTTGTCTTAATCGGTGCACTAAACTGGGGGCTTGTAGGTATATTTGGTTTTGACCTTGTAGCATCAATTTTTGGTGATATGACACTTGTATCAAGAATTATTTACTCACTTGTAGGAATAAGTGCCATAGTTACAGCCCTAATGGTTCATCATTGCGAACCTATACAGCAAACTGACAGCTGCGAATACGGAAACTGCAAATTCTAAAACAAATAACGGGTGAAAATTCACCCGTTATTTGTTATTTCTACTCCCTTTTCCCTGTTTATAAATTCTATCTACGATACTAGGAACAATACTGACAAGCAAAATACCTCCTAAAATCACTTTCAAAAATGAGCTTGCACGCTCATCCCCAATCATTTGCTCATCATTTGCTATACAGCTGCGAGCAGTAGCTAACGTAACTTTAGTACGCTCCATTTTTTGCTCAGCTCTAGCTAAATCTCTTTGTTTATAATTTTTTAAAAGTATATCTACACCTTTAGTACCGACATCCAGACCGTATTTTTGATAATCAAAAGTCGAATGATTATCAAGATTTTGCTTTAAATATTTAATCTGATTATTTATTTGAACAGAATCAGCAATTAACTCTGGATACCTCTCAGCAGGATTAGTACAACTTGTTAAGACATTAGCTGAAGCCATTATAAACGTAGCTCCAGCAGCAACATTTTTAAAAAATTTCCCAGATTTTGGGTGAAACAAACTAATCCTATTTAACATTATTCCAATCCTTATAGAATTAAAAAAGCCCTAAACCAAACATCCATAAGGTTTAAGGGCTTCTCTAAAATAGAAGTTGGCAGCGTGCTATCTTCCCAGGCGGTGGCCCGCCAAGTATTTTCGCCTCTGCAGGGCTTTACGACCGTGTTCGG
>CALUPN010000004.1 GCA_944322625.1 Candidatus Gastranaerophilales bacterium
ATTGTAAAAAATACATATTTATAATTCTCGTTGTAAAAGCGTTTATAGTTTGACATATAAGGATTATAACATATTTAAATTGGTGGGCACGCAATAGCCATAAAAAGCATAAACTTTTTCTTTGATGTAGCTTTGCCCACCCTACCTTACTTTTGCCCCCTCTACTAAACCGGAGCCTCTCTTTCAAGAACCTTTATCTGTTCAATGAGTTTTTAATAAGATTTTCTTTATGTTAACATTTACTCAAAGAGGAGAAAATCATGATTAAATCAATAATACTTGGTGCCGGAAAAGGTACAAGAATGAAATCCGATACGCCTAAGGTTTTGCACACAATTTTTGATAAAGCGCTTTTGGGTTATGTTATAGATGCGGTTAACGGCACAAATTTAGCCGACGAAAACTATATTATTGTCGGGCATCAGGCTGATGAAGTCGAAAATTATGTAAAATCTAATTATGAGAATTCAAAATGTGTCCTTCAGACTCCGCAGCTAGGAACGGGACACGCAGTGAGCATGGCGCTTCCTTATCTCAAAGATTTTGAGGGAGAAGTTATCATTTTATGCGGCGATACTCCTCTTATTACATCCGAAACGCTAAAGGAGTTTATTGAATGCCATAAATCCAATAATTCCGATATTACGGTAATGAGTGCAATTTTTGATAATCCGGCTAATTACGGGCGCATAATAAGAAACCCGGACGGAACGCTTAATTCTATCGTTGAAGAAAAAGACGCTGATATTGAACAAAAATCGGTTAAAGAAATTAATGCAGGAATATACTGTGTTAATTGGGGAAAGATTAAATCAGCATTTTCGGAGCTCAAGACAAACAATGCACAGGGTGAATATTATTTAACTGATATTATAAAATGGGGAAATGAAAAGAAACTCAGAGTAAATGCTTATACTCTGAAAAATAATGAAGAAATATTCGGCATAAACTCCAAGGCAAATTTATCCGAAGCGTGCAGACTATTAAACCGCAGAGTCGTAAAACAGCACCTTGATAACGGTGTAACAATTATTGATCCTGATACTACCTGGATAAGCCCGGAAACAGAAATCGGAGCAGATACAGTAATTTACCCCTCCTGCTATATAAACGGAAAAAATAAAATCGGTTCTCACTGCAAAATCGGCCCCTTTGCTCACTTAAGAGGGGATGTTATATTAGAAGATTACGTTAAAATCGGGAACTTTGTTGAAGTTAAAAAGACAACAATTAAATCGCACACAAATGCCTGTCATTTAACATACCTTGGCGATAGCGAAATTGGTTCAAACGTAAATATCGGAGCCGGTACGATTACGGCAAACTACAATCCTTTAACCAAAGTAAAAAGCAAAACAGTGATTAAAAATAATGTAAAAATTGGCTCGAATTCCGTACTCGTTGCACCTGTTACAATTGAAGAAGGAGCAAATGTCGGAGCGGTCGGCGTTATAACCAAAAATATTCCGGCCTGGGCACTTGCAATAACAAGAGCCCCGCTCAGGGTTTTAGAAAATTGGGTTAAAGCGAAATAAATTTTTCAAAAAGATTAACAAAATTCTCTTTTGTCATATCCGGAAGGATTTCGTTTACTGTCGTAATCCCTTTGACTTCTTCATGGAACAGATTTTCGAGCAGAGTTTTATCATAGCCGAAAAGAATAGAGCCGTGCTGTAAAATATATCCGTTTTTTCGGCATTGTGCCGAGCCTATTATTTTTTCCCCCTGATAACAAACGTCTGCGCCGGTTGAGAGCAGCATACAATAATCGTAATGTGTAGAAACTCTTTTATTTTCGCCGTATTCAAGTTTTATTCCAAGCGTATCAAAGAAATCTATCAATATTCCTGAAATTTTTTTATAAGAGTCAATTACACTTTCATGCTCGTTTGCTTTTCCGACGTAGCAGTATGTAACTTCATTATCATGTAACAATGCCCGTCCGCCTGTTAACCTTCTTACGCTATCAATTTCCCCGCTCAAAAAATCATCTTTTTGGGTTCTTCCTAAAGAAATACATTTTGGCGCCCAGCCGTAGAGACGGAATAAAGGCTCTTCTACGTTTTCATTTATAGCTCTTTCAAGCATTTCTAAATCAAGGCGCATATTTTCCGCGCCGGAATGGATGCTGTAGCCTAAATATTTCATTTTCTTTCACGTGCTTTCTTTAAAAGCGCATCATCGCTGGTTTTTTCAGCCAGAGGCATCGGAATAAACAAATCTTTATAACGTCTTATTGCATACTGGTCTGTCATACCCGAAATATAATCAGTTACAATCTGCGGAATTTCTTCTTTATCATAGTATGATGCAAGCATTTCCGTATAATACTCAAACAATGATTTTATAATATTTTTCGCCTTCTTTTCTTCCGCTTTTGCAATCGGGTCAAGATAAACATTATCAAACATCCAGGTTCTGAGTTTTGTAACATAAAACCAGCCCTCTTCCGACATTGTAACCTTAGGCTTATCCATAGAGCTTTCAATAACATCTGTAATCATTTTCCCTAATCTTGCAGATTGGTTAGAAGAAAAATATTTTATACAATCATCAGGTAAATCGTTTTCGGATATTATGCCAGCCCTTATAGAGTCTTCAATATCGTGGTTTATATAAGCAATCTTATCCGCATATTGAACAATTTGTGCTTCCGGAGTTTTAGGCTTGTAGCCCCAAGTATGAGTTAGTATTCCGTCAACGGTTTCTCTGCATAAGTTCATATCTTCAAGAACTTCAACAACTCTCACGCTCTGGAGATTGTGATGAAACCCGTTTGGAAGAAGTTCGTCCAAGGTACCCTCTCCGCAATGGCCGAAAGCTGTATGGCCTAAATCATGACCTAATGCTATAGCTTCAACCAAATCTTCATTAAGCCTTAAAGCTCTTGCCATGGTACGTCCTATTTGCGCAACTTCAAGCGTATGGGTAAGACGGGTTCGAAAATGGTCGTTATATGGTGATAAGAATACTTGAGTCTTATGTTTGAGCCTCCTGAAAGATTTTGAATGCAGAATTTTATCTCTGTCTCTTTGAAATTCCGTCCTTATCTCAAAATGTTCGTTTCTTGGTCTTTTACGGCCTTTTGAATTAAGACATTTTGTGGCATATGGACTTAATATTTCTAATTCTCTTTGCTCTAAGCTTTCTTTAATTGTCTTGCATTCCGTGCTCATAGCTAAATTATACACGAAAGTCAATGTTTTGGCTACTCTTTGAGATTGTATTTTGAAACCAAATAGTGTATCATATTCCATAAGGAGAGAGAATAATGGAATCATTTTTTAATGCAGAATTTGTAATAAGATTATTTATGGCGCTTGCTTTAGGTTTCCTTTTGGGCCTTGAAAGAGAACTTACCAATAAATATGCAGGGTTAAGGACGCATATTCTTGTATGTTTGGGAGCTTGTATTTTTACATTAATGTCAATATACGGTTTTCCTACATTCGCCCATGGCGATAACATAATTATTGATAATGCGACCGGTATAAGAGATACCTCCCGTGTTGCCGCACAAATCGTCACTGGTATTGGTTTTATCGGCGCGGGGACAGTATTAAGAAACGGCCCTATGGTGTTTGGTTTAACAACAGCCGCTACATTATGGATTGCAGCAAGCATAGGAATGGCATGTGGGGCCGGAATGTATGGCATTGCTATTATTGCGACGGTACTTGCCGTTGCGGTACTTACACTAATCAGAATTTTCGAAAGACAACTCTTGCCGTCAGGCGGAAAGCATATTCGCCGCTGCAAGATAACTGTATATTGCGACAGTAACGATACAAGACAAGTGTATGACCTGATTTTTGAAAGAGTTGATAATATAAAAGATTTTACTTCCAAAAAACTGATAGAGAATCCCGAAAAATCAAAAGTTACAGCCATATTTGATTTTAATAATAAAAATCTGATGAAAGATTTATACAATGATTTAACAACGAATATTGCTAAGCCGGTTTCAATAACATTGCAGGAATTAAATGATTAAAGAACGAAAAAAAAAGTTAAACAAAAAAACAAAATCGCAAATTCTCATGGAATATGCAAGAACAGTCGGGATTTCGTTCTCTGTTGCTCTGATATTCACAATTCTGCTATCATTTCATGCCAGAAGTGAAATGATAAAAAATCTCTACATTAATGCAGATGAGCGGGTTAAAATAGACGAAAAAGTTGCAAAACAAATTGTTACACAATCAGATTTGACAAAGAATTTAAAAACTAAAAAATATACAATTTGTCTGCAAGTCGGTAATTTATATGCAACGGCAGATGATTTTGCAAATGCGGAATATGCATACAAACTCGCCATGGAAAAAGCTCCGACAGGCATTTACACTCCGTATTTAAGAATGGCGGAAGTTCTTACCGCGCAAGAGAAGTTTGAAGAAGCAAATAATCTTATTAAATCAGTAAAAGATATCCAAAATAAAAAACTTATAAAATTTAAAACACGTGCATATATGGTTCTTGGTGACAAGTATTATTCAATCGGAAAATTTTTAAGCGCGGCAAAAAGTTATGAAAAATCAAAATTCTATTATGATAAATTTGCAACAAAAGATTCAAAAATTGATGAAGCTATTATTACACGAATTACAAATGCCTATATTGAAACTGCAAATATTATGGTAAAAAACGGTTACAATTCCGAAGCCGTAAGATTTTTGAAAAAAGCGGAAAAATATTCACCTCACAATTTTGAAATCAAATATAAGCTTGCAATTATATATTCGGATTTGGATCCTGTAAAATCAGTTGAATATTTTGAACCTCTTTTGGAGAAAATGCCGCAATTTATAGATTACGGTGTTTACGGCAAAGCTTTAATGAAAGCCGCTAATATTGCAGATATAGAAGGGAAACCGACTCAAGCTAAGTATTATAGATATAAAATACATTCAGTTGATATTTTTATAGCACAAAAAGTCGTTTATAAGAATGATATAGAAATAATATTGGATTCGTTTACCGTAAGAAAATTTTGGTTTAAATACAAATTAAGAGCAAAGTACAAGCTAAAAAATATATCTAATAATGATATAAAACATCTTTCCGCAGATTTCATCTTACGGCAAAATGACAAAGTATTGGAAACTGTTACCAAAACTTTTGTAACGGCAAGAAACCCGCTCTATTCTAACGGCGGAGAAACAGCCGAGTATGAGATAATTTTCGGTAAAAATATTTTTACCAAAAAGGAATTAGAACAGTATGTTATAGATATATATATTTATAAAGATGAACGATATAAAACTCTTGCCGGTACAATGAAAGTTCCTTTAAAATCAATTTATTCATCTAAATAGAGTGTGTCGCCCCATCTGTATAATTTTCTTCCTGCAATAAATAAATCTTCATCCAGAATACTGGCATTTATTCTGGCCCCGTCACCTAAAATTTTAAAATCAGCTTCATCATCTTCAATTTCAGCATATTCGGGTTCGCTATCTCCGAAGAATTCATTTAAAGTAGGCTTTGGTTGTTCTGCTTTAAGTTTATTCAATTCATCCTTAAGCAGGACAACTTCACTTAACATAGCTTGCATAGCAATGTTGCTGCGGGTTTTATCATCAAGCATGACTTCTTCGGACGGTTTATCAATATTGTAAAAATCTGCTAAGCATTCCCCAATGGCTTCAATATCCTCGGTTTCATTATTTTGAATTTTATCATCGTTTTCATTTGGCAAATCAATTACTTCAGTATCGACAAAATTCTCCGATTTTTCTTCTGAATTCTCAAGATTTATATTTTCTTCAATTTCAGAAACTTCATCTGTTTCAGTTTCATTGACAGTGCTTTCAGTAATAAATTCTTCATTTAGGATTTCGTCTGAGTCATTCGTTTCTCTTGTTTCTTCTTCGGAGTCGACAACATCCGTAATCTCATCATCTGACAATTCAGAAAGAAATTCTTCTTTTTCATTATCTTCTGCAGGCGAAGCAAATTCGGGCCCTTCATCGCTCACATTAAGTATTTCTGCGGAATTTTCTTTTGGCAAAATGTGTTCAACTTCATTATCTTTTTCTTTTATAACAACATCAGATTTTTCGATTTTATCATTTTTTTCTGCCGGAACAGGTGTAATAACCGGTATTACTTGCGGAGCTTGTGTCGTCTCTGGCTGCATAACCTGAATTTGAACAGGTTGAGCCAGCCCGGCTAAATTCGGAGCTTTTGTTATTATTTCATCAACAATTGACGTAATTGCATCTTTTGTAATTGTGTTATTAACGGGCGGATTCTGCTCAATCACCGTTTGTTTTTCGACCGGCTCCGATTCAGAAACTGCATCAATAGTATTTTCTTTAGTAACAAACATATCTCCGTGAGCTTCTTCTTTAACCGGTGGCATTTCATCCAAAACAGGAGGTTCAACTTCATCAACTCTCGGAATTTCTTCAGTTTCAGAAATGTTTTTTTCGAGATTTTTTTCCGGTAAACTATCTTCAATTATTTCTTGCGAAGTTGACTCTTCCGGAATTATAGCATTCACTGTGTTCTCTGTGCCGGAAGCAGGCAATGTTTCACAAACATCTTTTCCTGCGCCACCATTAAGCACAAGTCTGCTGTCTTTTAATTTAGGATATCCGTTATCCAAATAAAAATATAAATCTGCCAAACCGCTTAATGATTTATTAGAAAATTCAATTTCTATGGAATTATTATCCGGAAAAGAGAATTTGTTTATTTTAACAGCTTCTTCTAATTTATCAATAGAATTAATAACTTTGATAAATTCCTGCATTACACTCGGCGAAATTTCACAAATTGCCCGAAACACGCCATTTATAATAACGTTATTACCCAGCCACTCTCCGTTTATTGTAATTCCTTTAAGTTTTCGCATAACCTATCCTTAATTATCTACAAATATAATATCGGCATTTTTTGAAAAAACTTTAGGATTTTACAAAAAAATGTTACAAAGCTTAATAATTAAGAACAGGAGCCGAGCAGAGAAGCGTTTTTGTGTATTCTTGCTGAGGAAAATTAAAAATTGAACTTGTTATATTCTCTTCAATAAGTTTACCAAAATACATGATTCCCACCCTGTCCGCCAGGTATCTGATAACATTAAGGTCATGTGAGATGAATAAAATCGTTAAATTTCTCTGCTCTTTTAATTCTTTTAATAAATTTATAATTTGCGCCTGGATGCTAGCGTCCAGAGCGCTTACAGGCTCATCGGCTATTAATAGTTTCGGGTTTAATACAAGTGAACGCGCAATAGCTATTCTCTGTCTCTGGCCGCCTGAAAACTCATGTGGATATAATTCCAAGCAGCTTTCAGACATTCCGACATCCTCTAAAGCCTGTTTTATAATAGTTTTCTTTCTGTTCTTTGAATAATTAGTATTTATATCTAAAGGTTCAAAAAGAGCATCACCTATTTTCATTTTTGGATTAAGGCTGGAATACGGATTTTGAAAAACCATCTGAACATTTGTCGGGTATTTGCGTTTCTCTTCTTTTGTTTGATTATAAATATTTTTACCTTCAAAAAATATTTCTCCGGATTTAGGCTTAACAAGTTTTACAACAGCTTTTGAAAGCGTAGATTTCCCGCACCCTGATTCACCGGCCAGCGCATATATTTCTCCTGAGTGAATATTTAAAGACACATCATCTACTGCTGTTGTGAAGGATGTGTGGGAATTTTTTATATTACTATATTCTACCGTAAGATTTTTTATTTCTAATAAATTATCCATGCAAACATTTTAACATAGTCTCTTTTGTGATAAAATCCTCATAAAGGATAAGGAGCTATATTATGTTTGATGTTTTTGTAAAAAAATATATTACAGTTAAAAATATAATATTTTTTATAATTGCAATATTATTTATAATTTTTGTTACAAAAATAAAAGACATTGCAATACTCTTTTTTGCTTCATACGTAATAGCGTGCTCTCTAAATCCTCTCGTGGATAAGCTTTCAGCAAAGAAGATGAACAGACCGTTGGCTTCCGGACTTGTTCTCGGTGCTGTTCTAATTATTTCAGGACTATTTTTAGTGCCAATGTTTGTTATGGGCGGACATCAGATTAAGTCATTTCTTACACAGCTTCCGGCGCATATAGCTACCGTAAAAGAATTTGTACTAAGCACACCAATTCTTAATCAAACCATACTAAGCCGGCTTGATATGGGAGAAGTTATTTCTTCTACGTCTAATTTCACAACAAAGTTTGTTAACAGCTCTATTGATTTTAGTATGGGATTTGCTTCTGCAATTGTTTATTTTCTGGCCGCCTGCATAATCATCTATTACTTTCTTTCCGATAAAGAGGTCGTCAGAAAAACATATTTGAGCTTGTTTCCGCGTCAGTTAAAAGATAAGGCCGATGAGATTATAGAAGTTATTTCAAAAAAAATCGGCGGATATGTGCTTGCTCAAATCGTTACAATAGCAAGTGTCGGTATTATTATGACAATAGGACTTTTAATATTAAAAGTCGATTATGCTCTTATTCTCGGAATTTTGAATGCCGTGCTGGATTTAATTCCGGTTATCGGTCCCGGCATCGGACTTTTAATTACGATACTAATGGCATACAAGATGGGGCCTGTTACTATAGCTCTTATTATTGCAGTATTTATAATAGCGCAATGGGCTGAAAATAATTTAGTTCGACCATATATATTTAGTAAATTTCTGGATTTACATCCGCTTATTATATACTTTTTTCTGTTTGTAACTGCACAATATTTAGGGGTTGTGGGGGTCATATTTGCACCTGCGATTGCGGCTACTGTTTGTGTACTGGTTGAAGAACTTTACATAAAGAATATTAACTGATGGAAAAAAAACTATATAAACCAAATAGCGGAAATTATAACCTGATTATGGCCTATCCGGCTCCTGAATCTTTTGCGCTGGCATCTCTGGGTTATTTATGGCTTTTTAGGGAAGCGGATTTATATGAAGGAGTAAATGCAATCAGAGCATCTGTGGATAATATTCCGGGGGTAAAAGATATTGGCGCAATTGCGTTTTCTATGTCTTTTGATTTTGATTTTCTGGGTGTATTTAAAATTTTGGAAAAGTTAAATATACCTTTCGAGGTAAATAACAGAGACGGTTCACATCCGCTTATCTTTGCCGGTGGACCGGTTTTAACGACAAACCCCGGTCCTTATGAAGCTTTCTTTGATTTTATGATTATAGGGGATGGAGAAGATACTTTTTCGAGAATTCTTCAAATCCTGAAAAATAATGACAAAGAGCAGGCGCTTGAACTATTAAGCAAAATCGAAGGTGTATATATTCCTGATAAGCCTGTAAAAAAATATACTTCAAAGCTTAGCGAGGTCATATATACGCCTATACTTAGCGAAAAAAGCTATTTTAAAGATACTTTTGTAATAGAGATTGCAAGAGGCTGTATGAACCGGTGTGCATTTTGTACTGCATCATATACAAACCTTCCGTTCAGATATTATGAATACGAAAAAATTCTGGAAGCAATAGATTTAGGGCTCCAATATACGAATAAAATTGCACTGTTAGGAGCGCAGATAAGCGCTCACCCGCAATTTGAAGATATTATGGAATATCTTAATCAAAAAATGAACTCCGGCATGGATATTGAATTGGGGATTTCATCTCTAAGAACAGACTCTGTTACTCCTAAGATGGTTCAGATACTCGTAAAGGGCGGACAAAAACATTCAACAATTGCGATTGAGGCTGCAAGCGAACGATTGCGGCGATTTATCAACAAAAATTTAAATGAAGAACAAATTATAAATGCGGTTAAAATTGCACGGGAAAACGGCCTGAAAGGCTTAAAAATCTATTCAATGATAGGAATTCCATCCGAAACAGAGGGAGATATACGGGAATTCCTGACTCTTGCTGAAAAACTTAAACAAGAAAATAAAGGCTTCGGGCTGGAATTTTCATTCTCAACATTTGTTCCAAAACCGCAGACTCCGCTTCAATGGGCAAAGAGAGAAGATACCAAATCGCTTGAAGCTAAACAAAAATTTTTGGAAAAAGGCTTAGCTAAAATAGGAGTTAAGTCAAAATTCTCAAGCATAAAATGGGATTTTTGGCAGACAGTATTATCAAGAGGTGATAAGAATTTAGCCGAATTTCTGACTGCAGTATATAATCACGGCGAAAATACCGGCGCTTTCAAAAAAGCTCTAAAAGAAACGGGAATTGATATTAATAAAACTATAGATGGCTATGACTTAACCGAAGAACTCCCCTGGGATATAATAGCAAATTACCCTCCAAAACAACTACTTATTAACGAATACAACCGTTTATTAAAAAGAATATAATTATTAAGTTTTGTAACAAAATATTAGAATATTGAAATTAAAGGATGGTTTATATACTTTATATATATGTAAGATGTAAACTATAGATTTAATCCCTAAAATCCCTTCCTAACTAATTTTCCTTGCTTCTCATTTGAGAAGTTTTTTTTTGCAAAAATTAAAAATGTAAAGATATGTAACAATATTTGAAAATCATTAAAGTTTTGATTCAATTGTGCCGTTAATAATATTAAACAAGGGAAAACTATAAGGACATAACAACAATGGGAATGGCAGCGTCACAAGCTAGATTATTAACTCTAACGAGCCGACTCCACGATATTGAGTATAAAGCACAAAATATCGAGAGCCAGAAAATAGCTTTGGCTACACAAAGAGATGACGCCTACCAAGATTATATGGAAGCCTTAGATGCTAAAAAAATTCAGGTTGCATTTAACTCTGCAGACGGTTCAAAGAGATTTGTCGATGCTACTTTTGCTACTGTTTGCGGTTATAACGAAAACAGATGCAGTCAATATGCTCTTACTGATTCTAAGAGCGGTAAACTTATCGTTGATTCAAAAACAGTAGAAGTCTATGACACTTATAATTCCGATAAATATGTATTTGCATGGGCAATGTTAGGATTTAATGGCTGTTACAGTTGGGAAAGTCCGGAATACGGAGATGAAATTTTTATCGGGCAAGACAATCAAAACGGAAACTCTTTTGTTACGATGTCTGAGGTTGAAGAAATGGTGTTCAATGATCATCAGGACGATACAGAATTGGTGGAAGCCTACGATGAAATTGAAAACAGTGAAACTATTGCAGATAAAAAAATTGCTCTTAATAACTTCAGAGACTTACTTTATGAAAAATACAGTACAGAAATCTTTAATTACATGAATCTTAGTAAACAAGAAAATAAAGACATAACATTAGCAGATCCTGAAAGCAATAGGGTTTATAATGATACTACTTGGACTTCCGTTCAAAACGAATTTAATTATTATGTTGCTCTCTATGACAAGATACAGGAATGCGGCGGATGTCAGGAGGTCGAATCCAGATATACATCCGGCGAAGAAGGCAACGAATGGTTTAACAATATGGTTAAATCAGGAAGGGTTATTATTTCAGAATTTAATACATATACAAAAGAATGGGACGATGTAAGTGTTGCTACAAGCACAAGCAACAATTATCTGCAAGAAGTTGAAGATGATACTGACTTGAAAAAAGCTGAAGCTGAATATGAACACGAACTCGATATTATAAACAGGAAAGATACAAAATTTGACCAAGACTTAAGCAAGCTTGAAACAGAGAGAACATCAATTACAACCGAAATCGATTCTATCAGTAAAGTCAGAGATGACAACATAGAAAGAACTTTTGGTATATTCAGTTAATTTAATTATAAATCGGGGTAAGTAAAGAGACTTATTTAATAGTATTTACCCCTGCCACTTTTTCCCTTTTCCCTTTTCTTTAGCCGCTTTTTCCCGGAGCGGTTTTTTCTTATTTATCTAATTCCAAAATTTTCATACGAGTTTGAACATCTTCAATCAGCTTTCTGTTTATTGATAACAAATCACCTACTATTGCAATGATTGCAACCTGAACAGATGAAATCAAAAATACTGCAGCAAATATTAAAGACTGTATATGACCGTTACCTGAGCCTTGAACATAGAAATAGAGAAAACGTACTATAATACCTGCCCCGAAGAGTCCAAGCAGTGCTGCTATCGTTATAAAGAACCTGAATGGGCGATATACGATAAACATTCTTATTGTAGTTTTCATTGATTTAAAGATATAATCAAAAATATTTTTAACAAGTTTTGATTTTCTTAGCATTGAATTAACTCTTATGGGAACGGATAGAACTTTTAGGCCTTTAGCGTTGGCCTGAAGTAAAGTTTCCATAGTGTATGTATAGTTATCAAAAATATTAAGTCTGATAGCTGCCTGTTTAGAAAAAGCTCTAAATCCGCTCGGTGCATCTTCTACCGGAGTGGAAGAAAGTAGTCTCAAGACAGCAGAGCCGAGTTTTTGGAAGAATTTTTTTACCGGTGTAAATTCTTTTATTGAAGCTATGTCTCTGGCACCGATTACAATATCTGCCTTACCTTCAATAACGGGTCTGACAAGTTTTTCTATGTCATCAGCACAATACTGATTATCGGCATCGGTATTAACAATGATGTCTGCACCCAGTTTCAAACTCTCTGCAATTCCGGCTCTGAAGGCATTGGCAAGCCCCCTGTTAGTCTTTATATCCAAAATCTTTGCACCCCATTGTTTCGCAATTTCAACAGATTTGTCTTTAGAGCCGTCATTTATAACGAGGACTTCTATTTCCTCAATGCCGCTAACTTTTTTAGGAAGCTCATTAAGAGTTGTTAACAACGTCTCTTCTTCATTAAAACATGGTATTTGAATAATAAGCTTTGTCATGTAAAATATTATATATAAATAAGAAAAACGGAGCAAGTGGGAGTGCTTTTATTTATTATAATAATAGGTCTTTTACTGAGATTGAGCTTTATAAATAAACCCGAAGGTTTGTGGAATGACGAGTATGTAAGCTGGTACGTTGCAAATACTCCTTTTCAGGGCAGTTTTTGGGAGGAAGTTTTGAAACAATGCCATATGCCGTTTTATTATTTGTATTTAAAACCGTTTGTGCACTGTTCAGATATAATTTTAAGGCTCACATCTGTTCTGCCCGGAGTTCTTGCAATACCTGTAATGTACCTTGCAGGGAAAGAGTATTCAAAAAAAACTGGCATTTATGCTGCAGCAATAACAGCCGTTCTTTCGTTTTTAGTATATTACTCACAAGAAGTTAGGTTTTATTCGCTTCTGTTTCTTTTTACCGCGCTTTGTCTGTTGTTTACGATAAAGCTTATAAAAGATAGCTCTAAGATTAATTTTACCGGTTATATTATTTCTTGTTTGCTGATTCTCTCAACTCATGTTCTCGGCGGAATTTACGTTTTATTTAATACACTTTATATTATCTATAAGAAAAAAAGAATTTCTATGAAAATAGTTATTATTGCACTTATAGCAGGAATATTATTGTATCCGTTCGGCATGAATATCTTGAGAATGCTTCCTTCATCTCAATGGTGGGGGATATTTTCCTATACAAACGTCTTGTTTTTGTTTAGTGATTTCTTTTCTCCTATACTCACGAATAATGTGAATGCCCCGCCGGTATTCTTTTATAACAAAAATTATGTATTCTGGATGACATTCCCTTTAATAATCATTTTTATTCCTTTTATTGAAGGTCTTAAAAGATTCAGAGGGTTTGCAGTTGTTTCTGCTCTGACTATTGCAGTAATGGTAATGCTTGCACTTTCCGGGAAAGTAGTATTTATAACAAAATACTCAATAGAAATACTACCGGCTCTGATTCTTATTCTTGCAGGCGGTTTTAGAATACTGAAGAAGTCAGGTTTTGTTCTTTTAATTATTTTTATATTAATTCACCTCTGCTCATTTTTTTCTCCGTATTATGTAACAAAAATCAATCGAAGCGAAGGAAATAGAATACCTGCCGAAATTGTAAAATCAAGAAAACCCGATACCATAATATTTACATACTACGAGCCAAACAGATTTGAAAGATATATTGATTTAGCCGCTTTTGATACGGCTTATATAAGTAAGATTAATCGCTTTGAGTATAAAGAAAACCCTGAAGCAATACTAAAAGACATAAAGCCCGGAAATACTGTTTCAGTCATATTTTTGGACAGTGTTAGCTTTTTTAGCGAAGATTTTATTCGTTTAAACAATCAAAATTCAAAAATTCCGGAGATGTTTATAACTTTTTCACATATTAAAAATTGTCTTATAAAAGAGCTGGATAAAAATTATACAGATTTTAAACTTGACAGACTTGGCTCCTGGACTGTAATAACAGCTAAAAAAACGAATTAATATTTTCCTGTTGACAATATAATTTTCTTTTGCTAAACTAACCATATAATCGCAGACAGTTAGTATCCTTATTTGTTAGGATTTAAATTGATAAAGACAGGCTAGCCGAGATTACACAAGAGTGCAAGGGTTCTGTAGGGTACGTCTCTAAGGAACACAAAAATATAAATAGCAATAGATTGTGTGAGATTTTGCGATAAACAAGGAAAGATTGCAAAATCTTTTTTAGTATGTAAAAGGTCGAAATTAAATATAAAGGCTCTTCCGAGCCGCTGGAAACAAAGGAGCAAAGAATGTCAACAAAAGCTTTCAAAGAAGATAAGGTTGCACTTATCAAAGAAAAAATTGATAAAGCACAAGTTGCAATTGTTACCGAATACAAGGGAATGACAGTAGAAGAAATTACCAAATTAAGACGCGCACTTCAAAAAGACGGCGGCGACTATATGGTTACTAAAAATACCCTTGCAAAAATCGCTATCAAGGGCACTCCTTACGAAGTTCTGGCTGAAAAGCTTCAAGGCCCGATTGCAATTGCTTTCGGTTTTGAAGATCAGGTAGCACCGGCTAAGGCTTTATCTCAATTTATTAAAGAAACAAAAAAAGGCGAAATCATTGCTGCTGCAATGGATGGCAGACTTATGAGCGCTGATGAAGCAAAAGCTCTTGCAACTCTTCCTTCAAAAGAAGAAATCTACGCAAAAATGCTTGGCTGCATCAATTCACCGGCTTCCGGTATCGCAAATTCTGTCAACGCTGTTATGTCATCTCTTGTCAGAGCTATTGCAGCTGTTAGAGATCAAAAAGCCGCTTAGGGGGGTAACGGTATAGGGAAAGGAAGATACGTATAATAATTTCCCAAAACCAAATCCGCTTAGCATATCAGAAAAACGTATTACAACAAAAAATTAAGAATAAAGGAGAAAAACAATGAGTATTGAAGCAATTTTAGAATCAATTGAAAAATTAACATTATTAGAAGCTGCTGAATTAGTAAAAGCTATGGAAGAAAAATTCGGCGTATCTGCAGCTGCACCTGTTGCTGTTGCTGCAGCTCCGGCTGCTGCCGCTGCTGCTCCTGCTGAAGATGCTGACGCTGCAGTAAACGTAGTTTTAGCTTCAGTTCCTGCTGATAAGAAAATCGCAGTTCTTAAAGAAGTAAGAGCAATCACCGGTCTTGGCTTAAAAGAAGCTAAAGACTTAGTAGAAGCTGCTCCTAAGGCTGTTAAAGAAGGCGTTAAGAAAGATGAAGCAGAAGCGCTTAAAAAACAGCTTGAAGCTGCAGGTGCTACTGTTGAAATCAAGTAGTTTGAATATTCTTACAAAAAGACCTGTTTCAAAAGAAACAGGTCTTTTATTATAGCTTACTTCTCTTTTTAATTTACCCAAGAGAATTTTTATTCTGCATTTTCCCTCTCAACTGACCGCAGGCAGCATCAATATCAGCTCCGCGTTCCAGTCTTACTGTAACTTTTTTACCGGAATGTTCAAGCAGATATTTAAATTTCATTATATCATTGCCGGAAGGTTTTTTGTAATCGTTTTCTACTACCGAATTGTATGGAATAAGATTTACGTTGCACTTCAAATCTTTTAAGAAATATGCAAGCTCTTTTGCAACGGGAGTTGTATCATTAAACCCGTGAATTAAAATATATTCAATTGTAATCCTGCGTCCGGTTTTTTCTATATAGTTTTTTAAAGCTTTTTTTAAATCAGGAAGCGGATATTTATTTTCTATTGGCATAATTGTTTTTCTAAGCTCGTGTACGGGGGCGTGAAGTGATATTGCAAGTGTAGATTGAAGATTTAGTTCTGCGAGTTTCTCAATGCCTGGCACTATACCGCTTGTAGATATCGTAATTCTTCTTGCTCCGATTTGGAAATCGTTATTGAATATTTCAAGTGCTTTTAAAACATTATCAAGATTGAGCATTGGCTCTCCCTGTCCCATAAATACAATATTTGTAACTTTTAATCCCGTGTCTCTCTGAATTGTAAGTACCTGCTCTATTATTTCTTTATAAGTGAGATTTCTCCGGAAGCCGCCTTTTGCCGTAGCACAAAAAGAACAATTAACGGCACACCCGACTTGCGAACTTACGCAAGCAGTTAAATTAGCCCGATTATCAAACCTCATGAGGACTGTCTCAACACATTCTCCATCAGGATATTCTACAAGATATTTTATTGTACCATCTTTGCTGACTTGTTTAACTTTTATTTTTGTATCGCAAACAATAGCTATTTCTTTAAGTTTTTCCCTAAAATCTTTTGAAAGATTGGTCATTTCATCTATTGATGAAACTGATTTAGAATAAATCCAGCTGTGAATCTGCTTTGCTCTAAACTTTGTAGCTTTCAGCTCATTCATTAAGCCTTCCAATTCCTCAAGCTTCATTCCTGAAAGTATTATCATTGCAGCTTACTCCTGTAAAACTCAATTATATCGGTTTTAGCTTTTAGAAGCATTGCTTCATGTGCAATTTCACGTTTCCATTCATTGTATGAACAGGCTGAAGGTAATAGCTTTAAAGGATTATGCGGAAAATCTTTGCAGACCGAAGGGCGGTTTTCATAATCTGAGCATAAATTTCCTTCAAGCTTCGGGCAATAATAGTAATATATTTTTTCATCTTCAACAAGCTTGTTTAAAAGTTCAAAGTACTCTGGATTTGCAGCTTTTGCATCTTCCTCTGTCTTATATGGAACAAAAACCGAAATAAAATCTTTAGAGAACTTATCACCCCTCATTGCCCGTTGTTTAAGCTGTTCATATGAATACTGGCTGGCTGCAAGTTTGCAGCAGGCTGCACATTTTGCACAAGTATAAGCATTTCTCTTTTCCATCATATTTTTATATATGACTTTTAATTTCTGTTTATAATCACCGGCTAAAAATGTTAAAATTTTTAGCTGCCAATCTCTGTAAGGACAATTGGAGGGATATGGAGCAAACATATCTTTTTTCTCTATTTTGCAGTCCTTTACCTGACACTTATCACATGGGTTCTCAGGCTTAAAAGCGTTGACTTCACGCCTTATACTTTCAGCTGCTTCAATAAAAATTTCTTCATAATTATTTTTTAAATTATCGTATTGAGAATTCAAAGAATTATCACTTTTATTCTTTGCCTGATCCGAGAAAAAATTATCCATATAAAAGATAGTAGCACAAATTGCCTGATGGAGCAATGATAAACGAATTTAAGCCGATAAAATAAATAAGAGTAAAAGAAAGGACTATTTTATGTCAACAGAAAAATTACAACTTTACAAGTGTTCTGTCTGCGGCAATCTTGTTCAGGTAATTTTGCCCGGCGCCGGCGAACTTGTATGCTGCGGCGAACCTATGAAACTTCTTGAGATACAGCATGATACATCAGAAATCGGCGAAAAACACGCTCCGAAAACAGATTTTAGAGAAAACAAAAAATTCGTTCAGGTAATAAGTCATCCGATGCAGTCAGAACACTATATTCAGTTTATTGAAGTGTATACCAAAGATAAGAATGAATTACATTTAAAATACTTCAAACCGAATGATGTTCCTGAGTTTGATATATCGTACCTGAAAGATGATATAGAAGCGATTGAACATTGTAATATACACGGTTTGTGGGGGGAAGATAATAATGATTAGCGACAATATTAATAATATAATTAACGAACAAATTAACAAAGAGTTTTATTCAGGTTACTTGTATCTTTCAATGTCTGCACATCTAAAAGAACTCGGTTTATTCGGATTTGCCAAATGGACACGAATTCAGGCAAAAGAAGAGGTTGAACACGGTCTTAAGCTTTTTGATTATCTGATAGAAAGAAACAGTTTTGTAACTCTTAAGCAGATTAAAACTCCGGAATTTGAATACAATGGCATATTATCTATATTTAATACAATTTATGAGCACGAAAAATGTATAACATCATCGGTGATGAAAATAGCAAAAGCCGCAGAAGACGAATGTGACAGAACTACTTTATCTTTCATAGATTGGTTTATAAACGAACAGATAGAAGAGGAGCAAAACGTAAAAAACATCATAAAAAGATTGGAAATATTCGGAGACGATAAAACATCCTTATTCCTTATGGATAAAGAATTGGGTGAGCGAACTTAAAAAAAAGGACTTTTAAAGTCCTTTTTTAGTAGTTGTAAAAAAAAAATGTTTTTGGTAATTTAGTTATGTGTGTTTTATATTATTTAAAACATTTGTAACAATATGTTAAGTACATGCTAAAATACTAGCAAAAAAATATTTTTTAGGGACTTTTAATATATAGAAGACCAGATGGGGTTCGTATGATTAAAGCAATAAATCCAGCATTTAGCAATGTAAAGTTCGGGGCACAACCTGATGAAGAAAAGCCGGCGAGACCGGAATCCAGGATATTACCTAACACTTTGCAGACTAGAATTTCACAGAAATTCCATAAAACATCAAATGCCTTTTTGGAATATCCGATTAAAGGTTTAAAAGGTGATGTCAATTCTGATTTTTATGAATTTCTTTCAATGGGCATAATTCCTTATCTGGCGGGCAGCGCAATGTTTATGCTCATGTTTAATATGATTGGGAAATTAGACCCCAAATCAAAGGTTCTTGCAGGCATGAACGGTAAAAAAATGGCGCTGGGGGTTGTGCTTTACGGTTTGTTCAAGACATTATCAAACGATTTGGTAACACGTCCTGTTTATTGGGGAACTGGGGTTGATTTAGAACTTCCGGTAGAGCATGTTTATTATCCGCTTCCTACAGAGCCCGGCGAAGCAGCAAATATTATGCCACAAATCCAGCAGAGAAAAGTTTATGATAGCCGTGAATTCTTCAGAAAAGATTTAATTCAAAAAGATATAGGGGCTCCATATTATGATAAAGTTGCTAAAAAGCTTGGTATGGGCGAAAACCTTAATGATTCAACAACAGAAACAACACCCATTATTCAAAGTATAGTTTCAATGACCAAAACTGCGAAAAGTCTTTCTTCGTATGCCTGGGCAGGAGTTGGCGTAGGACTTGCCGTTCAAGATTCGTGGAATGATTTCTTTGAAGCAATAAAGAACAGAAAACGTCACGTTGCAAAACCCGGCGAAGGTTTCTTAAACAAGATGGGCAGCCGTATGAAGAATATGGGTACAAATTTTGTCGATATATCAAAAACTTTCGGAAAATCTTTCGCTAAATCTTGGAAAACAATGTGGACAGGCAAAGAAGGAACTACAGGATTTATGAAACATGCCGGTAAAGCTTGGCTTCTTCTTACCGGAGCTTTAACTGTCGGAAGCACTGCTAACGTTATATATAGAGCCCGTAAGATGGGAAAAGAATCAACAAATAAAGTAATAGATAAAAACAAAGAAAGTACGGTGATTTAGTATGGCAATAACTCCGGTTCAAACAAATACAGATAATACTAAGTCTCAACACATCCCATACAAGGATGCAAAAGGTGCTGTTAATACTGATAACAATTTAAAACCACTTCCTGCAAAAGGGCATCTGGTTCATGATACGGTTTTATCTGTTCCCAAATTTTTCTTCAAAGATATAGCTTACGATATGAAGGCTGTAAAAGATGGTTTTATGGGCAGAGCTAATGACCACCAGACAGGACGTTTAAATGATGTAGGATTGAAATTAGGCGGTATCGGAATTGCTACATATTTGGCCTCAAGAACGACAAACCCGATGTTCAGGATTATGGAATATGTAGGGTTAGGTACATTCTTAGCTTCTATGTCATTATTCCCGAAAGCGTTTATTAATGTTCCGTCAAGACTTGTACATGGATTTTCTATAGGTAAAGAATATATAGATGATCAAGGACGTAAAAAATCTGTATTCCAGGATAGCAATTATATACCGTTTGATATGTATAGAGGTGAATATCCTGGTGAAAATCTTGATGTTATTGCGGATAGAATGGGAATTCCAAGAGATTTGAAAAACCGTAATGAGCTTACGAAAGAGCAGATGAGAAAGATTGCGACCCAAAATAATACATTGTGGATGTTAACAGCGGGTTTTGCAACTCCAGTAATGACGGCGCTTATTTGCTGCGGTTTAGAAAAACTTATTGCACCGGCTTTGGAAGTCGCCAGAAACTATGAACACAATAATAAAATTTCTCATCTTCTTGAAAAAACCAATAAAATGTCAGAAAGTCTTGCAGATGTCAGTGATAACAAACTCAGCAAACAAGTAACCAAGTTATTGAATAATTATAAAGGAAAAGAGCTCCCTAAAGCTGAGTTTGATAATCTTGTCGATTTAATAACAAAAGATTTGGACTCATATGCAAAAGATGGAATTAAGACTGATTTAGCAAATATTTTAATTAATGAAAAGAAAGCTTTTGTCCTTAATAAAAATTCAGCAGATGAAATTATTAATATGATTAAAGCGGGTTTGCCGATGCAAAACAAACAGAGCCTGGAAAGAGTTTTTGTTCCGTCTGCTTCAGAATTGGAAAACATCTTTAAAAATAATGAGCGAGTAACGCCGGAAGAATTACAAAGCATAAAAGGCAAAATTAAAGAATTATTTGACAGCAAGATTGCAAAAGAGCCTACAGATATGCAGGCATATTTGAAATCAGTAAGAAATAATGTGATTGAGAAAATCTCAAAGAAAATTCAAACAGCACCATCAAGGCTTGTTACGGAAAATGATATTAACGATATTACAAATCTTGCAAAAGTTATGGGCGAATTTAAGACAAACGCAAAAGCTCTTGACAAGAGCAAAGTGTTCAAAATCGGATACGCCCCTGAGACAGTTCTTGCGCGTTCTTACGCTAATTTTGAAAGAACATTGCTTGATGCTCTCGGTATTAAATACAAAGATTTAAAGCCGATTAGAGAATCAAAAGAATATGCAAAAGAATTTCTTGATAAGAAATTAACTGAGCTTACAAAAGATGAGGTTAAGTATCAAGAGACAATCAATAAACTTGGTAAATCTCTTGCGGAAATGGAAATTAAACTTAACGGAAAAGTTGCTAAAGAGTCTGCATTAAAAGATTTAATTACGGCAATTGAAAATAATTATAACAAGACAGCGAAACGTCTGGGTGAAACAGGCCGATTTAAAAATACGATTGATATGCTTGTAAAAGAAGATGTAAAGACTTTATCAACATCTCTTGAATCAAAAGATGATTTATTTGATTTGCTTGACGGTTTGAGAAAGGATAAAACAGGTTCTTTCAGTGGTATAGAGTATTCAAGGGAAAACGCTAAAAACGTTGGTTCATCGAAACTGAATACCGTTACAAATATTGTTGAGAGATATCAAGGGGCAAAAAATTCTCTCTACAGAATGCTGCACACAATGGATATCTATAAACGCCAAATTCCTGCGGGTGAATATGACAAAAAATTATTAAAAACAGGCAAGAGTGTGTTGTTAGGAGCCACCAATCCTGAACATACATTAAAACTTGATACTGAAATAAATGCGGAATTCTATAAAGATTTAATGAATAATATATGGAATAGTGACGGTAATACTCCTGAAGTCCGTAATGATATTAAATGCAAAGGCAAAATAGAAAAATCAACAGCTACAGCATTAGATAGTGTTGACGGTCTTAAGAACGGAAACGTAAAATCAAGATTCCAATGGTATATTACAAGATTCAGAAACATTATGGGTAATAATACGATTGATTTTACAAAACCAAACCATACATTAGATTTAGGGGCTCTAAATCAATATGCGCCGGAATCTAAAACAAGAAAAGCGATGTTTGACCTTGTCGCACAAGATCCGATTGATTTAATGCAAAAGGCCGCAAACAGAAGATATAATAACCACAGATGGGCAAGGATAGCGTCTTCAATTTTAGGAACAACTCTAGGAGTTACATTACTCGCTCAGCTTTGTTTCGGTAAGATAAAGAATCCCCACAATTTAAAGAAGCAGGTGAAAGATGATAAGATTGTCTAATATTACATCAACAAATTTTAGAGCATCAAATTATGTTCAGCAGCCGCAAAAGGACGACAAGCAAGCGGGTAAACCCGTAAATGACAACGGAGTTACTGATAAATATCTGCAAAATCTTGCATTGATTAATTCTGCCGGAATAAATGATGTAAAAAAAGTCCAAAAAGTGGAGCAAGCTTCTAATGTAAATCCGCCTTATAAAAACAATTTAAAATCCATGATTCAGAATAACGAATCCGTAATGATGGCAATCGTTATGAGATCCTTTACTGCTCAAGATTTGAACGGTGATGATAAAATTACTCTGAAAGATGGGGAAAAAAATGGTACATTCTTAAGTGCAATATCCAGGCTTGATGAACTAAAGGATGACGGCATTAACACAATTCACGTACTTCCTATCCACCCGCCCGGAAAGAAAAACGCTCAAGGAACTGCAGGTTCGATTTACGCACCCAAAAAATATGTAACAGATGAAGGAGAACTCGCAATTGATCCGCTTCTTGTAGATAAAAATGATCCGCGAACTCCGAGTGAACAGTTTAAAGCATTTATTGACGAATGCCATAAAAGAGGTATCAAAGTGATGCTTGATTTGCCGAGCTGCGCGTCAGTAGATATGTTTGAAGCAGAACCTGATTTGATGGCATATGGAAGAAACGGTGAAGACAAGACTCCTCAAGGATGGGAAGATATCAGAATGTTTGAACCATGGGCAGATGAGTCTTTAAGAACATTAAACCCGAAATTACTTGAGATGCACAAACAATATGTCGATGCTTGTATAGATTTGGGCATTGACGGTATAAGAGCGGATGTTGCACGTGCGAAACCGCCTGAATTCTGGGATATTTTAATTAAGCACTCTCACAAGAGAGACCCCGAATTTGGCTGGCTTGCAGAAAGCTATACTTATGAATGCGCATCTCCTATGATTAACATGCCGTATGACAGACCTGAACAGCTATTAAAAGTCGGCTTTGACGAATATTACGGACAATATCATATATTTCATGATTGGACCGTTAAGGAGTTTATGGATTATGTAAAGTTTAATCTTGATTTATCTCATAAGCTTCCGGCAAGAAAAAGTGTTATCGGCTCATTCCTGACACACGATGACAGTGCTTCAATGGTTCACGGCGGTGAAAACTTCTGCAAAATGACGACTATTTTACAGGCAACAATTCCTATGTGCAATCCGTATTTTATTGACGGTTTTCAAACCGGTGATGATTACGACTATAAATACAGAAATACAGAAAATACCGAAACCTGGACAGAAAAATATGATTTAGAAACAAAACAATATACTAAAAAATATGATATGAATGAACATAAGAACAGACTGCCGCTGTTTAATCTTTCAAGAAAACCGGGCGGAAATTTCCCTGACATTGAAAGAGTTATGAAAGGTGCTCTGAAAATGAGGGCTGAAAATTCGGATGTTCTGGCCGATCCTAACAGCAGCTTTATTGAACTTGATAAGCATGACGATGACAATGACCAGATTATAACGTATGCAAGACATAATAACGGTAAAACTATATTGGTAGTTGCTAATAAAAATCCAAACAGAAATTCTTCCGGGATTATAGAAATTCCCGGGTTAAAAGAAAACCAAAAACTTGTAAATATGGTACCCGAGTATGGTGAAAAAAGCGAATTTCAGGTAAGCGCTAATGAATTAAAACTAAATTTAGCGCCAAATGACGCTTATGTATTTGAGATTGATACTCCAAACATAGAAAAAGACAGAAAAGGACATGTTTATAAACAAAAAATAAAAGATAAGGCAGACATTAAATAAACAAAAAATAACCGGTGAAAAGCCGGTTATTTTATTATTGTTCTATTATTTTTATGACTTTTGCAGGATTTCCAACAGCAAGTGAATTTTCAGGGATATCCTTTGTTACAACAGCCCCGGCACCTATTACGCATCCGTCACCTATATTTACTCCCGGAAGTAAAATTACACTTCCGCCCAGCCAACAGTTTTTGCCGACAGAAATTGGTTTTGCAGATTCTACAAAAGTATTTCTGGTTTTATAATCCAGCGGATGAATAGGAGTATAAAACTGAACATTTGGGCCTATAAAAGTATTACTACCGACAGAGACTTTCGCACAGTCCAGAATAACACAATTTGCGTTAAAATAGACATTATCCCCTAATTCTGTATTACAGCCGTAATCAAAAAATACATTTGGCGTAATATAACATCCCCCGCCCATTTTACCAACTACAGATTTCAAGATTTCTTCTCTTTTCTTCTCATCCTTTTCTTGATTAAATTCAGTAATCAAAGCTCTGGTTCTGTCTCTTAGACCGATTAAATATTCACTCATCGGGAAATAATCTTCTCCCGCAATCATTTTCTCAAATTCTTTCATAAAACAATTATATCAAAAAAGGAGATTTTGAAATTTCAAAATCTCCTTAAAATAAATCTCTTTCCATCTAGCCCATGTAAGCACCTGCTTGCTGTGCAGCGTAGTCCCAAATATTTGTTTTCTGCAATTTTTCTTGTTCTGTCTCCTGCGGCTTATCTTGGCGAGCCAAATCCGCCCAAACTGGGACATTTCCTTGTACACCTTGTGTTTCCATAATTATGTCCTTTCTTTTATATCATCGTTTATATAACTTATATATTTATAAAGTATTTTTGTGAGGACAAATTTCAGTTTTGGGGATAAATTTTACAAAACTTAACATTTCTTAGCCTTGTTCTTTAAAAGGTAAATAAACGGTATAATAAAAATCATTAGTAACGCAAGAACAGTAAAGACATCAAAAAAGGCGCCTAATCTTGCCTGATTTAGAAGCTGCTTATAAAGCATTCCGTCAGCCTTTCTTGAAGCAACAACTGCGGGATAATAGTGCATAAATTTGGCTTGCAGAGCATGAAATTTTACGGCATACATATGATTATGCGGAGCTAAGTTTGCTACAAAATAGTTTTGATAAATCTGTGAAACTCTTGCAATAAAAGTTGAAGCGGCAGAGGTTGAAACAGCGGTTACAATATTTTTAAATAATGCGTGTAAAGAAGCTGCATCAGCGTTCTTTGATGCAGGAAGCGTCTGAAATGAAAGAGCTGTTATCGGAACAAAAGCTGTCGGGACTCCAATACATAAGAGAATATTTGGTAAAATTATGCTCTCCATTGATGAAGTCGGGTTCATCTGCGTTAACATCAGAACGGATATTGCCATAATTACAAACCCAATTGTTGCAAGAATTCGGCTTTCTACGTATTTAGAGATTTCTCCGACTACCAGCAGACCGATTAGGCATATAACTGCTCTTGGAAACATTGTCAAACCTGACATAGACGGGCTGTAGCCTATAAGACTCTGAATAAACATAGGAACAAGAAGCAGGGTTGAATATATCATCATATTTATAAAAGAACTGGCTATAGTGCCGAATAAAAAGTTTCGGTCTTTAAATACCCTTATATCAATTACCGGATATTTATATTCAAGCTCCCAAACATAGAAGAAAACAAATGAGAATATACAAATCCCCGTAAGCCAGCAAATCCAGGTTTCATCAAACCAGTTATGCTGCTGTCCTTTATCAAGAACTATCTGCATACATGCCATTGCAATTACAATTGAAGTATATCCGATAATATCAAATTTTTTGTTGTATTTAAGTTTCGGCGGAATATCATCTTCGACTAAGAACTTAACAAGAATAAGTGATAACAGACATAACGGAATATTGATAATAAAAATCCATTGCCACGAAAAGTTATCAGTTAAATACCCGCCCATAAACGGCCCTGCAAGCGGAGAAAACATTGCCGCAACACCAAACAAACCCATTGCAACCCCTCTTTGTTCGGGAGGAAAAACCTCAAGCAGAATTGCCTGACATAAAGGCAGAATACTTCCGCTTCCGATACCTTGAATTAGTCTTGCAAAGATTAGAGATATAAGGTTCGGCGAGATAATACACAGGAAACAGCCGAGAGTAAATACAATAATACTGTACATAAAAAGAAGCTTTTTCCCGATTAACCTGACTAAATATCCCGTAACAGGAAGCATTAAACCGCCTGAAATTATATAGCAGGTAATAACCGTATTGGTTTCATATTGTGTTGCCCCGTAAAAACCTGCTATATGCGGCTGGCTGACATTAGTTCCGGATGATGCTGCAAGTGCCAGAAATGAAGGCAGCAGCACCACCATTGCTATTATGTAAGGATTTATTTTTTTGCTATTTTCTATTAAGGCTTCGTCTGACATACTATTTAATCTTAACTTTCGGAACTACTGACATGCCGGGAACGATATTATAATCTGAAATATCTTCATCAAAAACTATTTTCACAGGAACTCTCTGAACAATTTTTACATAACTTCCAACCGCATTTTCAGGCGGGAAAAGACTCGATTTTGCGCCTGTTGCACGCTGAATGCTGTCCACATGCGCCTTAAATCTTTTCCCGGGATAAGTATCAACCTTTACTTTAACAGGCTGTCCCGGCTTCATATTAGTAAGCTGGATTTCTTTAAAATTAGCAACAACCCAGACCTGCTCCGGCACTATATTCATTAAAGGCTGTCCGACATTTACGTAATTGCCTTTTTCAACGCTCCTTGCAGCGACTTTTCCGTCCTGCGGCGCATAAATTTTAGTATATGCAAGGTTTAATTTTGCCTGCTCAACTTCCGCTTCAAGCTTCTTTATTGCAGCTTCATCTGCTTTAGCCTTGGCTTTCCCGGAATCAAGAGCATGCTGCGATGCCATTGAATTCTCCTGCGCTGCGTTATAATCAGCTTCTGCAACTTCAAGAGCTGTTTTACTCTTCTCAAAATCCTGCTTAGAAACAATTCCGTCTTTATACAACTCCTTATATCTTTCAAAATCTTTCTTTGCGAAATCCAATCTTGATGAAGCAGAGCTTATATCTTCAAAAGATTTATTAACCTTAGAAGTACTTTCATCAACCTTCTTTTCTGACATATTCAATCCAGCCTTAGCTTCCGCTAGCCTTGCTTCTGCTTGAGCCAGGGCTACTTCAAAATCCTTAGGGTCTAATTCCACAAGCAAAGTCCCTGCCTTAACCGGCTGGTTATCATCAACAAGAAGATTAATAACCGGCGCTGCAACCCTCGGCGCAACTGACACTAAACGCCCTTCCACAAAAGCGTCATCCGTTGACTGAAAATAAGTAGAATGTATAGCAGCAACAATTCCCAAAATTACAAGAATGATTGCTGTTATTGTCGGAACTATAACCCTTTTCTTTTTATATTCGGGGCGTCTCTTTTTTAATCTTTTCTTTGCTTCTTTTATAAATTCTTTATCATGTTTATCTTCATGCCTTTTTGCCATAATTATCACCTATACTTGAATAATTGTCTTTTTTCTTATATTTTCTTCCATTTTGTTTAAAGTGTTTAAGAAAGAGTCGATTTCACCGGCGTCTATTCCTTCAACCGTATCACTCCAGATTTGAAGAATAGTCGGTAAAAGCTCCTCGCAGACTTTTCGTCCTTTATCCGTTATATATAATTTCTTCACCTGTCTGCCTTCCGCTCCGAGTTCGGAAGTTACATAACCGTTTGTTTCAAGAATAGTTACAATTCTTGTCATATTAGGTCTGTCTTTATAAGTCATATCCGCTAACTGTCTTAAATACATTCCGTTATTTTCTTTTAGAGCGTATAAAACCGTAAACTGCTCAGGTCTTAAATCATACCCCTGTTTTGCAAAAACCTGATTTGCAAAAAGCTTTGATAGCAGACCCGCACGCGACATACGTAACCCTATTTTTTGTTTTAGTAAAATTTCTTGTTGCATATTATTCCTTTGTGTTATCATAATAACACAAGAAGGATAAGTGTAAATATGACAATCAAAAAATTTTTTACAATTTTAATATTTTTAATTTCACTCCCTGTTTATGCGAGGGAAAGCGTGGATAAACTTACATATGTGAATTTGGATTGGTGGAAAAATTATCATGATGAAATATTGTTAAACCATCTCCAAACACTTTACAACAATAACCATGACTTAAAAATTGCGGCATTAAAAACAAAACAGTCGGAGGAAAATGTCCGCCTAATCGGCTCCAACCAGCTTCCGCAGGCAGGATTTAACGGAAGTTTATCGAGAGTTCTAAGCGGAGCACAGACAGAATTCGGGAATGTCATTATTCCTGAATATTCACAAAATGAATTCATGCTCCCGTTGAGTGCATCATACGAAATCGATATCTGGGGGCAGAATTATTTAAACAGAAAAAGTGCAAAGAAGCAGAAAGAAATAACCGAACAACAGGAACGGGCAGCTTATATTTATATAACATCAGTGTTTACGGCTGATTATTATAATCTTATAAAAGCAGATGAACTTGAAAAAACACTGAAAGAAATAATTTCTCTGCAAACCCAAATTGTGAATATGACAGAAAAAAAGTATAATGCGGGGCTTGCGCCTATTAATGAATTATTAAATCAAAAACAGGTTCTTGTTAAATTTGAACAGGATTTGAATAATATGATAGAAAATAAGAAAGTCTTAAACAATGAACTTATTGTTCTTTTAGGGCTTAATACCGATAAAGAAATTGAACATGCTTCTTATGATACGATTTCTTATCCTGAAGCACCGGAAGCTTTATCAACTACAATTATTAAATACCGTCCGGATTTAATCAGTTCTGAAAATTATGCCCAGAAAGCAGGACTTGATGTAAAAACCGCAAGACGGGATTTCCTCCCAAAGTTCTTTCTCTACGGAAATTTAGGATTTAATGCATACCGCTGGAACAGAATGTTTGCACCGGAAACATTCCTGTCAAACATAGGAATTGCACCAAGCTGGGATATATTTACAGGCGGAGCAAAGCTTGCAAGATACAGAATTAATAAATATGAATACAAAAAAGCCGTAGAAAAATATGAAAAAACAGTGCTGACTTCTATTCAGGAAGTTAACGATGCCCTTGTTGCGACTAAAACCGCAAAAGCCAACTTAAAAAAAGCTGATGAGGATTTCTCGCTGGAGAGGGAAAAACATATTCTTGCAGAAAAACAGTTCACAATAGGCGACTCTTCTAAACTCGACGAGCTTCAATCAAACGTTAATCTTCTAATTACAAAACAGCGCAATATTACCTCAAAAATAGATAATATTGTAGCAACGATTTCGCTCTACAAAGCAGTAGGCGGAATTGATTATACAAATCCGGATAACTTATAACTCCTTAAATAAGCTGAAATAAAAATATTTCAGCTTATTCTTTCATTAAAACCTACCTGCCGGGAGTAACATTAATAAACGGCATTGTGCCCCCAAGCATATATTGTGGCATTTTACCGTCCCATTTTTGAACCGCTTCATACTGAACTAACGATTTATTCTGGCTTAAAGCGCGGGCACGGATTGCCATTGATTTAGCTTCCGCCTCAGCTGCAATAACTTTTTGTTTAGCCTCTTCTTCTACCTGTACGGTTTTATTTTTAGCTTTCAGCGCTTCCTGCTCCGCTGTTACCTTGCTCTCAATAGCTCTTTCAAAAACCTCTGAATAATTAATTTCGGTCATTTGAAAATCCGTTACATTAATATAGTTATCTTTTAATTGGCCTTGAAGCTTAAACAGAATATCTCCTGTAGCTTTTTCCCTGTTCGCAATCAAATCTTGAGCATTCCATTTGCCGATAATATCCTTAATTGTACCTTCTACAACAGGGGTTAAAATTGTGCTCACATAATCCATTCCAACCTCTTGAAACAGTTTATTAACCTTGTCCGGCTGAACATTATAATTGATTACATAAGTTATTCTGGCCTGTTGAATATCTTTTGTATAAACGGAGGTGGTTAATGTATTTTTTTGAGTCTTAACATTCATTGTTTTGAATTTTTGGATAAAAGGAAATATAAGATGCAGCCCTTCACCGTAACTTTCAGGCTCAACTTCTCCAAGCCTTATTTTAATTCCACGCTCACCCGGGCCTACCATAACAAAGGGATTGCACATAACAATAAAACATACCAGAAGGCACAGAACCAATACAGGCATTCCAAAAAACTTTTTGTCCATCATTTTCCTTTCTTATCTCAAACCGATTAATGCTAATGCGACATAAAGAGCCGCCACTAAAAACACGAAAATCCCAAATAAAATAAGGATTTGCTTCCCGTATTTCTGATAAAGGTTTTCGCCTGATATATAACAAAGAGTTATAATACAAAGATTTACCAGAATTATGAACGATAAAAGTAATAACAGAACTCTTAAAATCATTTAAACTCTCTTTCTTTATTAATTATAAATGAGAATAATTTTTTTAATATCATATGCAAAGAGGATTTTATAGAATATATAACTATTAAGCTATATAGCTGCCATTCCGCAAAGAAATAAAATGAAAAAATCATAAGTGTTCGAAGTTTATGCTAAAATAAAACTATGAAACGACTTTGCGTATTTGCTCACTGGGATAGAGATAATATAATTGATGATTATGTTATTTATTACTTAAATGCATTAAAAGAAGTTTGTTCCACAATAATATTTGTTTCTGATTGCAACCTTGAATCAAATGAAATTGCAAAACTCAATGGAATTATAGACTATGTTATTGCACAAAAACATAATGAATATGATTTTGGTTCATATAAAAGAGGTTTTTTGTTGGCAAAAAAACTAAATCTGGATTTTGATGAGCTAATCTTTGCAAACGACTCATGTTACGGGCCTTTTTTTCATCTGGCAGAAATCCTTAATACCAAAGGGGAAGAAAAACAAGGAGATTTCCGGGGAATATCATGCTGGGACTATATTCCTGTCAAGAAGAACGGTACTTATACACTCAAAAAATGCGACACACATATTCAAAGCTATTTTATGCTTTTTAATAAAAATGTTTATACAAGCACCGTGTTTAATAACTTTATCTACAAGATAAAACAATTATCAAATAAATACGAGGTAATAAGAGAATATGAAGCAGGTTTAAGTAAAGTTCTTATAAATGCGGGTTTTACATCTGCAGTTTTATATAAAAACATTGAACCCAAAAGTAAAAAACCGCAAAACTGTGCTATAGAAAGAATAAAGGAACAACATTTCCCATTTTTTAAAACAGCTATTTTAAAAAGTGAATACATTTCAGACACTGAAATTATAAAAATTTCCGATCAAATTTCAAAACTAACACAATATAACACCGACTTAATAATAAGACATCTAACACGCATAAGATGCAATATAAAACCACCTAATTTATATAGAAAGATTAGATACAAAATTTTAGGAAACTGTAACTATAAAATAAAATACTTTGTAATTTTAGCAGAAAAAAGCATATTTAAATTTCTAAACGTCCTTTTCTTTAAGAAACTCCAGAAGTTCTGATGCACAATTTTGCCAGCTAAACTTTTTTGCCCTAATAAGCCCGCGCTCTGCGCATAACTCTCTGTAAAAGGTATCAAAATACATTTTATGATAGGCTCCTATTAACTCTTCATCATTTTCCGGATTAATCTGAATTCCGGCATCTCCTATAACTTCCGGAAGGGATGATGTATTTGAAGTAATTACCGGACAGCCGCATTTCATAGCTTCCAGAACAGGAAGCCCGAACCCTTCATACAAAGAGGGGTAAATGAACATTAATGCATTTGAATAAAGTTCCGGCAGCTCTTCATCCTTAACATAACCCTTCAAAATAATCTTAGATTTATCAAACTCTCCAATTGTTTGGTATAATTCTCGCTCAAACTTTTTCCACACGCCGCCGGCTAATACGAGATACAAATCATTAATCTTATATCTTTTTATAAACTCAAAAAAGTTTTTTATTGCAAAAATCACATTTTTACGTTTCCCCAAAGTACAGAGTGAAAAAACATATTTAAACTCCGATGTTTTCTCTGTCTGTTTAAAACTCTCATTTACCCCCAAATATGTAGTCTTGATATTTTCCGGCTTTACCTGCGGAAAATATTTTAAAACATCTTGTCTGGTTCTTTCGGAATTTGTTATATAAAAATCTTTGTCATTTATTGAATTATAAACTTTCCAGCTCCAAAGTCTTGGATTTTTTAGACAGTTTTTGTCCTCAATTATCGGAATTGCATCATGTATCATTCTTACCCTGATTAAATCCGAATCATCTATTTCTTTAGAAGGCGGGGTAAATGGAGCAAAATAAATGCGAAACTCTCTAAGAGTTTCTTTATTTTTCTTATTTTTTATATAAAACAAATTTTCATAATACCTTGAAATGCTTAACACTCCGTATATAATTTTACGATTTGAATTCCTCACTGCATAATTAAGCCAAGCCCAGAATTTATTTATAATCGAATGCTCTTCTAAAAGCTTTAGTCCTTTAAATTCATCAACATCATCAATAATTTTTTTTAAGAAATAATATCGCTTAAAGTTACAAACCAAAACAAGTTCATTATTTTTTCTTAATTCTCTAAAAAGATTTAATGCTACAAAAAAAACCCCTGCTCTATGCCCGGATTTATCTAAATAATATGAAAGTTCCGTTGCATCAAATAGAAGCTTCATTATTTTTGCCCCTTTAAAATTTTTAATACTCTGTTTCTAATCTTTCGGATTGTAACAAAACAGGAATAGATTATATTCAATGGAAATTTACGCATATCCTCGCATATTCTTTTATATATATCTCTATCACGCCCTGAATTTGATAAATACTCAGCAAAAGAATATTTTGCAAAATAGTAATTCCTATTTCTAATTAAATTATAGTCCTTTCCGGAAGATGTTATAGAGCCAAAATGGTAAAAACAAACTGTATTGGCAACGTAAACCCCATACCCTGCTAGTATTGCACGATATTTTATATCATTATCTTCAAAAAATGCCGGGGAATAATATTCATCAAAAAGACCTACTTCTTCCAATACATCGCGTCTTGTAATGACGCAAGAAAATACACATTCATCAAAACTTTTTTCGTAATCCTTATGATATATATTCTTATAAAAACTCAAATATTTATTTTCATCTGTATTGTCAAAATGCGGATTTACATGTCTTGGACTTACAAATGCTACATTGGTCTCTGTTTCAAACACTTTTTTTCTTTTTTCAAACCAATTAGGATAAAGCAGAATATCATTATTTAAAAATCCGATATATTCACCTTGAGCAATTTCAATCCCCTGATTATTTCCCTTAGAAAATCCCTGGTTTTCTTTGTTTAAAATAAGCTTTAATCCATCAAGAGTTTTTAAGTATTCTACAGTTCCATCCGTCGAACCGTTATCTACAATAATAAGCTCAAAATCTTTAGTATATTTATAAAGACTCTCTATAAATTTTTTTGTGTAGACTAAATTGTTATAAGTTAAAGTAATAATACTTAATTTCATTAAACTATCCTATTTTATAAAAAAACTTATTAAAAAATACTAATTGCTTATTTCTCTTATCATACCAGATAACAGATTTTCTAATATTTTTTATTACTCCCAAAAATGTTTTTGTATAATATCGCAGCAAATAGAGATTATACTTAGCTATCCTGCATTCCCATCCGGTCATATTAAGATATTTAAAATACACTTCCCTAAAAGGATTTTTACTCCCAGGCTGCCAGGGTTTGCTGCAGCCTATGTAATGTAATATATAAGCTTCTTTACCAATATCATTAAACCCGCTTGAATAGCAATGTTCATATTCTCCGACCTGCGCATTCCATCTTTTGTCAATATACTTAATTCCATCCTGCAAAACAACATTCAATACATCCTGGTCTACCCACAAGATTTTATCTGAATTCTTTTCTACATATTCAAATAATTTCTGCTGTATACTGTCCTTGCGCCACTTATCCAAATTTACAAGCATTACTCCCGCATTGAAATATTTATCTAAATTCAGCCTAATCATAGAGTCTTTAGCTAAAACATCACTTACAACACCGCAATAATAACCGTTAATATCCGTATCATAGAGTTTTGTTAATGAAGTCAGAACCGTCGTATCACAATCTAAATATATGATTTTTTCATAAAAAGGAAATAAATCAGCCAATAAAAAACGGTAATATGTTTCTATGGAAATATGCTTACAGGACTTTGTAAGAGGCATATTATTAAACATATCTGCCCTGTTATCCAGAGTTATATATATAACGCGGGCTTTATTTTTATTATATTTTGAAATTATTCTCTTATTCAAATAATTCAAATTCTTTTTAGTATTCAAAATATAAAACTTGAATTCTTCATCAGGTGCAGAATTTTCTATTATAGAAGACATCGTTGAACATAAATGCTGTGTGAAATTGTTATTACAAGCAAATACAACAGGAATTGCGGTATCAATAAAAACAGAAGATAATTCTTTTATCTTGTACTTTTTTTGTTTTAAATATGTTATATAAATACCAAGCAAACGTTCAGAGATATAGCCCATTAATCTATCATGCTTATTCCGGTTTTTTTCAGGCATATATTTTTCAGCTTCAAATAATATGGAAAACATCCATTCGGCATACTCCATAAACAGTTCTTTTTTCATAATAAAGCTATTCGTAAAATATGCAAAATCAGATTTATTATAAGTTTTAGCAGCCTCTTTAAATTCAGGGTACTTACGCAAAAGTATCTTAAGAGCAATATCATAATCCTTTATATTATGGCAATGAGCATAATGATCATAGACATTTTTATTATTAAGGTTTTTAACATTTGTTGGCGCCGGTACTATAATATCAGAAGATGCAATAACATTTTCTATATTTTCTTTTGAAAGGCTAAATTTTTCATAAAAAGTATTATCTATAATCCGTGAATTATATTCAATTTCACCTATAGTATTTAAAGGAAATTCTTCTCTTGTATTAAAATTAAATAACCTTCTATAATGACAAAAACCGATATAATCAGGACTGCCGATTTTATCGTAATTCTTCCAGGCATAATATTGCGCCGTTAACTCACTGTAGCGGTTATTTCTTGAAGAAATATTATCTCCCGTATTATCCCCTATCATGTTATCTTCAAGCCACTTAGATGTCCTAAAATCACGCCCGACATGAATAGGGGTTAAAATTTCATTCTGAATTAACTCTGCTTTTTTATGATAAGCTACAAAAATTTTAGCTTTCATCCCCTGTCTGCTCCTTGCTGTTATTATAATACAAACATAATGCAGATAATATATTACGCTTGTAATATTTCATCAAATTACCAAGCTGTCTGTCATTTTCTCCTTTACTGTTTTTTGCATACAAAGTCCGGCCTTTGCCCGACAATTGTCTCAAAATATTTGTACAAGTTATGGTTTTTATGTGCCCTTTTATTACTCTTATTTTTCTGTTATGCAAAATCGCCATTACCCAGAGCCAAATATCATCAGCGAACGGAGCTTCTTTTAAAAAGATATCCTCTCTCAAGACCTCTGATGTAAAACACTTTGGCGGATATAGAACCCCGCCGACTCCGGTCAGAAAATTATCATATCTCGCACTCTCTTCTTTTATATGTTTATTCCACTTTTCGTAAGGCGCAATTACGCCATTACACATCAATACACGGTGCGCACGGTGAACCTGAATATCTTCAGGATGTGCAATATATGAATGATAAAGTTTTTCAAGCCACCTTGACGGATAATATACGTCATCGTCTGCCGTAACTATTATTGCATCAGGGAATTCCTTAAATGTATAAATTGCCTTGGTATAAGATTTAATATCTTTTACAAACCGAATTTCAAGCCCGTTTTTGATAAACCTTGTTATCTCATATGGTAAATCATTCACCCCTTCAAACTCATCACTCAGCCACAAAATTATTCTATCCGGTTTAATTTTCTGGTTAAGAAGAGAATACAAAGAAATAACCAAATCAGAAAAACGCTTTTCATAAGAGGTTAGAGACACAATAACCGGGACTTCCCGCTTTAAAACATTTACTCCCTGATACATCCCCATCTTATCTGCAAGATACCTGATTAGCGGATTAAAGACAAATCTCAAATGAAATTTTGACTTAAAAATTTTTCTAAGCAATTAATCTCCCTATCAATCTAATGTAATATCATAAACGCCCTGAAGTCTTAACCTGTGTATCAAAAGACTCTCAAACGGCGTATTGTTATTAGCTTTTTCAGTTTTTAATCTTTCTGTCCATTCAATAATCCTGCGTTCTTGCTTCGTAAGTTCAAGATTAGATAAATCAAATAAACCCAAATACACAAGCCACGAATGTTTAGACGGATATTTTGATACAAGATTTTCTATAGAAGTATTAATCTCAGGTACTTTTTGATTAGGCCCTAAAAGTTTATAAATACCTTGGGAAACAAATAAATCATATGCTTTTTGCTTATTTAAACTAAAAGTTTCAACAAGTTCTTTTTTTAATCTATGATAACTCATATCATAATTTATATTCTCCAAATATTCATCCTGAAGCCTTTTTGTCTCTTCTTCTAACTCAAATCCGAACCTTACTGCAAACTTCAAGCCCCTTACAATCCTTGTCGGATCATCAATAAAACTTTCTTTATGCAAAACCCGTAAAAGGCCGTTTTCTAGATCCCCTCTTCCCCCGAAATAATCAATAATTTTATTTTTGCAAGTAGTGTTTTTTGCCATTGCATTAATCGTAAAATCCCGCCTTTTTAAATCGTCAATAAGCGGACAGCCAATATTATATACTTGAGGCAAATGCCCTTTTCCGGGATATTTTTCTTCCCTGGTTGAAGCTATATCTATTTTATCTCCGTTTATATTAATATTAACCGTGCCGAAAGCCTGATTAGTTTTTATAATTGCATCAGGATTTTTGCCAAACTTTCTCTGCGCAAATTTTATAGCATCCCCTTCATAACAATAATCGATATCAGGACTTTCCAAGCCTAAAAGTTCGTCACGAACGACTCCGCCGACGTAATACAAATTTTTGTTCTTAATTTCCATTCTTAATCCTTCTGTTATGAATAAGCGAAGAAATGAACGCCGCAACAATAAATGCCAAGCCTAAAAGACCTGTAACCACTTCCGGCACCTGATGGAATGTTGAAACATACATTAAAGCCGCAAGAACTCCGATTGCCCAGTGCGCACCATGTTCAAGATATAAATACTGATCCAAAGTTTTCTTTTCAACAAGCATTATGGTAAGCGAACGCACAAACATAGCCCCGATAAACAAGCCGATTGTAATAATCAGGATATCTTTACTCAACGCAAATGCCCCCAAAACACCATCCAGCGAGAATGACGCATCAATTAATTCCAAATAAAGAAACCCGACAAGTCCTGAACATTTAACAGTATCCGCACAAAGTTTTGCTCTTTCTTCCTGTCTCTTTTCAAGCCATTCTGCGAGCCCGTCTATTACAAGATATGTAATAATCCCTGCTGCACCTGAAGAGAAAACAGTTTCTCTTGCATCAGGCGCAATTTCAAACATCAATAAACCAAGTGCCGCAAGAGTCGTAATTGTACAAATTCCCCTTATTTTGGATAATTTCTGCAAAGCATGCTCTAAACCTTTAATCCAATGTACGGATTTCTTTTCTTCCGTAAAATAATCCATAAACAACATAAGCAAAAATGAGCCGCCAAAAGCAACAATAGGCGCATGGGTTAATTCAAGATAATGCGCATAAGAATGAACATCATTCAACGCCATATTAAGAACCGCCACAATATTTAATTTAGCAAAAATAGCAACTACAAGAAGCGGAAACAGAAATCGCATACCGAAAACCGCGATTAATATACCCCAGGTAATAAAGCGGTGACGCCACTTTTCAGACATTCCTTCAAGTTTCATTGCATTTACTACCGCGTTATCAAAAGACAAACTTATCTCAAGAACCGCCAGCACAAGCGCAATAAATATACAGGTTAACCCAGTGCCGTTATGTACATGCTCACCCCAGAGATAAGCGCAAATTAACCCGAATACGGTTACTATATATGACCCTAAAAAATAATGCAGCATTTTTCCCTCACTTCCTGTAAAAGCTTCTGATAAATAGATTATATTATAATTTGTTTATTTTTGTAAATATAAATAATTTTATCAATACAACATGTTGTAATTTGTGTTGCTTATGATAATATAAGGTTGTGACTTTTTTAAGGAGTTTTCAGGTCGTAATTAAGAGAAGTTTTTAAAGAGATGCAGAAGATTTCATTAATAATGCCCATATATAACGCAGAACCATATCTAGAAGAAGCACTTGATAGCGTAATAAGTCAAACTTTGTCTGAAATTGAAATAATTTGTATTAATGATGGTTCAACTGATAACTCGTTAGAAATTATAAAAGAATATGCTGCAAAAGATGAAAGAATAAAAATCATTGATAAACCCAACGAAGGTTACGGAAAAACAATAAACCGCGGTTTAGACGAGGCAAAAGGGGAATTCATTGCGGTATTTGAACCTGACGATATTTTAGATAAAACCATCTATGAAAAACTTTATGCTATTGCAGAGAAAGAAAACCTTGATGTAGTAAAATGCAATTTCTTTAACTACTGGTCAGAGAAGAACAAAAAGAAAAAGAGCGGTCTTGTAAGCAGATGCGCTAAAAAACAACCTTTTTGCCCAAAAGATAGCTTGAAGATTTTTACAGCGCACGCAAGCATCTGGGCCGGAATTTACAGAAAAAGCTTTTTAGATGAGAATAATATCCGTCTTTTAGAAACGGCAGGGGCTTCTTATCAGGATATGAGCTTTACATTCAAAGTTCTTGCAACGGTAGATAAAATGTACCTTCTTGATGAAGCGTTACTCTATTACAGACAGGATAATCCGAATTCATCGGTTAATAACCCTAAGAAAATGTATTGTGTGTGTGATGAGTACGAAGAAATCGGGAAATTTCTGGACAATCATCCTGAAAAGAAAGAAATTTTCAATACCCAAAAGTTAATTAATCAGTACCGTGCTTATTTGTGGAATTTAAAAAGGCTGGATAAATCTTTACAAAAAGAATTTCTTTCAAGATTTTCAAGCGATTTTAGGGAATTTTATCAAAAAGGTAAAATTAATGATGTGTTTTTCAAGTCAATAAAGAAGTCGGAATTTATGGATTTGATAAATAACTCGGAAAGGTTTTATTCAAAAGGGGTAAATTCAAAAAGGGCAAATAATAGGAAAGTAATTAGGAAGAAATTTCGGAATTTGGTTTCCGGACTAAATATGCGGTCTGACCCGGCAAGGAGGCAGAGCAATGAGCGGAATTCCTAAAAGAATTTTCTATGTGTGGGGCGCAGGCGAAAAGAAAAGGCGTGATGTTAATCTATGCCTGCTTTCCTGGAAACGTGAGATGCCCGACTTTGAGATTATAGAAATCAATGAAAATTCTGTTGAGTATTTCAATTTTCAGGAAGAATTAAAGAAAAATGCCTATTTTAAAGCTGTTTATGAAAGAAAGATGTACGCTTTTACTGCAGATTATATAAGGCTTAAGGTTTTGTATGAACACGGCGGAATTTATCTTGATACAGATGTTTTTGTGCTCAAGAGCCTTGATAAATTCCTTAATGAGCCGGCATTTGTCGGTATTCAGGGGAATACTCAAGACACAGATTATGATTGGGTGGAGCCTGCAATTCTGGGAGCAAAGGCTGGAAACACTTTTATAAAAGAAGTTTTGGATTTTTATGAGAATGAAATAATGAAAACTCCGCTTTCTATGATACCGGAAATTTTTATGATTTATCTCAAAAAACTCTATGGAGTTGAAAAATTTCCGGCAAAGCAGGAGCAGGAAATTATAAGGCTTAAGGATATAACTTTGTATCCTGAAAGATACTTTATTCCTTACAGATTTAATCAGGAATTCAGTTATGACTGTATAGAACCTGACACACATACAATCCACCTCTGGGGCGCAAGCTGGAATAGCAGTTATGCAAGATTTTTCCAGACACACAAGCACAAAATGCCGTTGTGGTTGATTGATGGGGTAATCGGGATAAAAAAAGTTTTTAAGCAAGTAGTAAAAAAGGACAAGTGTAGATGAATATATTATACTTTTCACCAGTGCCGTTTGAGCCTGTAAGACATGGGAATATGAGAAGAATAGAGCAATGTGTAAAACGCTTGATGAGTTTGGGGCATAATGTTTATTTTGTTTATTTGCAATCCGGAATAGGTCTGGATATTGATTTTAGCGCAATGCAAAAGTCGGTCACTCATTTAGATATTATTAAAAGTCTTGAGCAAGAAAAGAAAAAGGACGAAAAAGGGTATGATATATTCGATAATTATTATGAAGAAGGGCTTGAAGAAAAAATAAAAGAGCTATGTCTAAAATATGATATTGATACAATTATCTGTACTTATATCTGGCACTCAAAGTTATTAGAATTTTTGCCGGATAATATTACTAAAATAATCGACACTCACGACAAAATGACAGATAGGCATATAAGTCTTGAAGAAAATAACATTAAAAATGAAGCATTTTCATGTACGGAAGAAGATGAAGCAAGATATTTGAACAGAGCTGATATTATATGGGGAATTCGCGAAGAAGAAACAGAATTTTTTAATAAGATTACAAATTCTAATAAGGCTGTTACAGTAACTCATTTTGAGCCGGCAAGATTTCTAAAAAAGAAATATTCGGAACTGAACAAAATAGGGATTCTAGCCTCAAATAACCAAATTAATTACAAGATGATATGTAATTTTATTAAATTATTCAATGAGAGGATAAAATCTAAACCGATAAAAATAGAAGTACAAATTACAGGTCAAGTTAGCACTATGATTTTTGCCCCTCATAAACCTCTTAGGCGCATTTCTAATTTCTATTACAAGCTTATAAATAGAACCGATAAGATAAAAGGTCGGTATGCTCATTTATTTAAAAAGAAATACATTAATGTTACAGGACCTATTGATAATATAGAAAATTTTTACAATAACGTAGATTTAGTCATAATTCCAATTATGTACGGAACTGGAATTAATATAAAAATGGTGGAGGCTATGGCATATGGTGTACCTGTAATATCAACTGAATGCGGAATAAAAGGAATGGACTCCGATTCTAAATATCACCATTGCAAGGATATAGATGATTTAATTGACAAAATCTACGAAGTTTACAACACGCCGGCAACGCTTCAAAAGTTAGCAGAAATAAGCGAAGATTGCTATACAAAATTTTTATCAAAAGCAACGGAAAAATTTGATAAAAACTTTAATTCAAATATATTTATTTAAAAAATAGTAATAAAAGGTAAATTTTAATGAAATTTTCAATCGTAATACCAATATACAATACTGAATCTTATTTAGAAGAATCTATAGAAAGTGTACTTAGTCAAACATATAGTAACATAGAAGTAATTCTAATCAATGATGGTTCGCCAAGAAATGCTATAGAAATATGCGAAACATATGCCAAAAGAGATAAACGTATTAAATTTCTTAGCAAAGAAAATGAAGGCGTTTCTATTGCTAGAAATCTTGGTATTGCACATTCAACTGGTGATTACGTTTATTGTTTAGATTCTGATGATACTTTAGAACCGCAATTTATTGAAAAAATATATTCAGTAATTTCTGAACAAGACTGTAATATAGTTGTTTGCGGTGCTTATTTCTGTAATAAAATGCCAGAAGTAATTGGAGCATTACCAACTTGCGCTGTTGTTATAAAGAAAGACTTCTTAGAAAAGTTCCCCAAAATACGTTTTATTGAAAAAATGCAGCCTTGTGAGGATGGAATATTCACACATGAACTATTAGCACTTACTAATAAAATAGCATTCTGCCCAAATACAAAGTATTTCTATCGTCAGAATCCAAATTCTAGCGAATATAATATTACTGCAAAAAAAATCCTTTTAGATATTCCTGTTTGGCTTAAACTCCTAACAGATTTTTATAATGAATATGATTTATGGAATTCGCATAAATTACATTTATTAGCTTTTATTGAAAATGAACCTTTTGGTTTAAGATTTTGCAGAATGAAATTAACTATAAAACAAAAAATACAACTATTTAATATGATTCACAATTTTATTGCGGAACATCAGCTTTATTCAAAAGAAAATTTAGTATATTTCAACAAAAAATTTTGTATATTCATAACCTCTAAAAATTTTATAACTTATAAATTAATACAATTTCTAGAACTAGTAAAAGTTTTTATATCTCATATATTAAATAGATTTTCTGTTTATAAACTTGGCTATGAATCAAACTGTTTAAATGCTGGCGATAAATTTAATGAAGATTTAATGAAAAAATTTTTAATTAAATATAAAGAATGTAATATAAAAAAATCTAATCTTATATGTTGTGGGTCTTTGCTAGATAATTTTATACAAAATAAAACAAATAAGAACTATACATGTAGAAGTGTTAGTGTTGCAGGATGCGGTTTTATGCATGATATTACGAACAAAAACTTTTCTTTATGTAGCATTCTTAAAATAAAAGCAATAAGAGGCACAAAATCTTTTGATAAAATAAAAAGGCAAAAAAATGCTGTATTAAATGCTCCTGTATTAGCAGATCCAGGATTATTAGCATCATATATTTATCCCCTAAAAAAAGAATTTATATATGATGTGGGAATAATACCACACTACGTAGATAAAAATAGTATAAATCTAAATAATATAAAATTACAAAAATGTTCATATCAAATAATTGATATACAAAAAAGTCCAGAAAAAGTTTGTAATGATATTTGTAAATGTAAATGTATTCTTTCTTCCAGTTTACATGGACTAATTTTTTCGGATAGTTTTTCTGTTCCAAACAGACAAATTATATTATCAAATAATAAGATTGGTGGAGGAGATTATAAATTTAAAGACTATTATTCATCGTTTAATAAAACATCTCCTCCTCCCATTGACTTAATAAACAATCAAATTACAGATAATGATATATACCTCTTACAAAAAGAGAAATTTATATATGAAGAATTAATTAGATTGAAGCAGCTACAACTTATTAAAATATTTAACTTTTTGGCAGGTAGAAAATAATATGCATTCCATACAAAACAAAATAGAACACCATGAGCTGATATCATTTGATATTTTTGATACGTTACTTATAAGACCTTACATAAATCCATATCATTTATTCTTACATATGGAAACATACTATAATGAAAAAGGCTTTTCTAAAGTTAGAATTGATGCAGAAATCAATGCAAGACAAAATTCTAAAAAAGAAGACATTAATTTTAATGACATATGGAATCTAATTCCTTATAAATATCAGTATTTGAAGGAAAAAGAATTACTATTTGAAGAGACATTATTGAAGCCTAATCCTAATATTAAGAACATTTATGATATTGCTGTAAAAAATGGCAAAAAGATTGTATTTATTAGTGACATGTATTTGCCCCAAAGATTTATAGAAAAAATATTATTAAAAAATGGATATAAAAATTTCGAAAATGTATATCTTTCAGGTCAAATAGGATATACAAAAAATACCGGCAATTTATTTAAATATTTCCTTTGTGATTACAATATTACACCATCTAAAGTTTTACATATTGGTGATTCACAACATTCCGATATAAAAATGGCAAAGCAATTTGGTATAGAAGCAATACATATCCCAAAAATTTCTGAACAATTATTTAGATATGATAAACGTTTTAAAAAATTATATTTAGAGAACGAAAATGATTTGGCGATTAGCACAATATTAGCACTAATCGCGGAAAAATTTATAGCTAGTAAAAAGTTTCTCAAAAACTCAAAGCATTTTTGGAAGGACTGGGGCTATATTATAGGCGGGCCTATTGCATACGGGTTTGCTCAATATATACTAAACAAATGTAAAAATATTGAGGTAGACAATATTTTGTTTATTGCTAGAGATGGTTACTCGATAAAAAAAGCTGTAGATATTCTAAAAACTAAAGATATTAAAACTTTTTATGTATATGCACAAAGAATATTACGTGCAAAAATCCTGCTTGATTATGGTGACGACCATAATGCAGAATTATTATATGATATATTGCCCGATAGATTTAAGAGTGAAAAGACATTTACTTCAATACAAGAAAAAAAAATAATAATAGAAAATACATTGCCCTACCTTAGAGAAAAAGCTATAACTAAAAAATTAGAATATTTAAAGTACTTAGAAGCATTAGGAATTGAAAAAAATAAAAAAATTGTAGTTGTTGATACCGGAGCTGCAACATTCTCTGCTCAACAATTAGTTCATTACACATTAAATACGGAAGTGGATGGTATTTATACAACTGTGTCAAATGAAAAATATGCAAAAACAAAAAATATTATTTATCACACATGGAAAAATAAATTTGATAATATAGATGATATAACAGGTTTGATAGAATTTTTATTTACATCACCTGAACCGCCAATTATTGATATAAAAGAAAATCAACCTGTATATATTGCACCAGTAGACTCCAAAGAGTTATTGCGAAATAAGTTATACCCAGATATTTCATCTGGTGAAATAAGTTTTGTCGCAGATATCAAACAAAGATTACAGAATTTAAATATTGAGTTTTGCTGTAATTCCGTAAATAAATTTGTACGAATATTTTGTACAAACATGTCTAATTTTGAAGCAAATAGACTAAGCAAAATATATTGTTCCTCTAACGCAAATCATACAAGGTATGACTTAAAACTTCTTGAACAAATTAAAAGCTTTTCTAAAATTAAAAATAAAAAGCTAAACACATTAATTTCTATTAACCGTGAATATACAAACGGAATAACACGAATAAAAATTACATTATTTGGGTTTATTCGCATTAAAATTAAGATTTAAAAACTTAAAATACAAATTTGTTCATTTATATGTTTTAATATAAATAAAAGGAATTTTGCATGCAAAATGAAATCAAATCAGCTTTAAAACAAATCCGCAGCAACTTCTTAGCGTTAGAAGAAAAATCCGACATTTTGGAGAAGATTGCAAACTTATGGATTGAGGCATTAAAAAACGGAAACAAAATTATTTTTTGCGGTAATGGCGGCTCTGCTGCTGATTCGCAGCACCTTGCAGCAGAACTTATGGTCAGATATAAAATGATAAGGCACCCCATGCCGGCAATCAGCCTTACAACAGACACTTCTTCACTAACGGCAATTAGCAATGATTACGGGTATTACGGGACAAGACGGCGGTTATCTGGCAAAATTTTTATTAGAAAAAGATTATCGCGTAATCGGTTTATATAGAAGAGGATCTACAGATACTTTTTCAAAGCTGAAAGAACATGGAATTTATGAACAAATAGAACTTGTTGATTTTGAATTGCTTGAATTTTCAAATATTTGCAGACTTTTGAAAAAGTATCAGCCGGATGAATTTTATAATCTAGCTGCACAGAGTTTTGTGGCTGTTTCCTGGGAAGAGCCTATATATACAGCACAGGCTGACGGAATGGGGGTTGCTTATATTTTAGAAGCGATAAGAGAGTTTTCCCCAAAGACAAAATTTTATCAGGCGTCGACTTCGGAAATGTTCGGAAAAGTTCAGGAAATCCCGCAAAAAGAGAGTACACCGTTATATCCCAGAAGCCCGTATGCTTGCGCAAAAGTATATGCACATTGGCTTACAACGAATTACAGAGAGTCCTTCGGTATTTTTGCCTGCTCCGGCATTTTGTTTAATCACGAATCTCCTATGCGCGGAAAAGAATTCGTAACAAGAAAAATTACAGATCACTTTGCACGCTTACATTTAGGTTTAACAGATAAGCCGCTGGAGCTTGGCAACCTTAACTCAAAACGAGATTGGGGATTTGCCGGCGACTATGTGGAGGGTATGTGGTTAATGCTACAGCAGGAAAAAGCTGATACCTATGTTTTATCAAGCGGTGAAACACATCCTATCAGAGACTTTGCAACTTTGGCAGGTAAATACGCCGGTTTTGATATTGAATGGCAAGGAGAAGGCGTAAATGAAATCGGTATTGATAAAAAGAGCGGTAAAACCATAGTACGGGTAAATCCAAAATACTTTAGGCCGGCGGAAGTCGAATTACTAATCGGTGATTCTACAAAGGCCCGTGAAGTTTTAGGCTGGAGCCCTAAGGTAACGTATGAAGGACTTTGCAAAATGATGACAGAAGCTGATATCAAAAGATATAGTGTAAATTTAGCCTTGGTATAAGACAGATATGAAAAATAAACTAAAAATATTATATGATGCAAGTATATTAACAAATTCAATCATGCATAATTCTTGCAGAAGCGGAATATTTTTTACGGCACATAATGTGTTGAGGGAACTGCTTAAAAGAGATGATATTGAAATTGGATTGTATGTAGACAGAGAGCATTTGTTATTAGCGCAAGAATATTTCGAGAAATATTCTCTTTCGAATACAAATTTAATAACAAATACAAAGTTTAGAAAAATAGCTCTCCTGGAGAGAAAAATCATAAATACAAGAACGGCTTATAGGGGTGAGCATAAACCCGTAAGACGCTTTCTGCTGAAAATATTTTTGTTCTTAGCTATAAAGCCGATAGCAAGATTGTCGGATTTTTTATGCGAAAAGAGTATTGTAAATAATATAAGTAAGTATGATATATTCTTTTCACCAATGAATAAAATACCGATAGATATAAGAAGTGTTAAAAAATATACAATCTTATATGATGTAACACCAATACTGTTTCCTGATTATAATAAAGATTTTCAAAGTGAAGATTGCTGGTTTAACAAGATGTTTAATTCATTAAACGAGCGTGATAATTATTTTGCAATTTCAGAATACACAAGACAGGATTTTTTGAAATATTGTCCTCAGATTGATGAAAATAAGATTACAACAACATTGCTTGCTTGCGGGGAGGATTTTAAACCGCAGTCGGAGGAAAGAGTAGCTGCAGTTCGACAAAAATACAATATTCACGAGGGTAAAAAATATATATTCAGTTTGTGTACGCTTGAGCCAAGAAAGAATTTAATAAGAGCAGTAAAAACATTTATTCAATTTATTAAGAAAAATAATATTGAAGATTTGGTTTTTGTGCTCGGCGGCGGGCATTGGGAAGATTTTATCAAAAAGCTGGAAGGTGAGATAAGTAATTTAGGCGAATATCGGGATAAAATAATTAAAATAGGTTATGTTGCAGATGAGGATTTGGCGCCTCTTTACAGCGGAGCGGAATGGTTTGTATACACATCTCAATATGAAGGTTTCGGGCTTCCTCCGTTAGAAGCGATGTCCTGCGGTTGTCCCGTGATTACATCAAACAATTCTTCCTTGCCTGAAGTTGTCGGCAATGCGGGAATCATGATTGATTATGACGGCGATGAACAGCATATTGCGGCTTATGAACAATATTATTTTAATGAAAATTTGCGGAAAGAAAATTCTGCAAAAGGCTTATGCCGTGCAAAAGAATTTTCTTGGGAAAAATGTGTTAACAAGATGGTTGAAACGATGAAAGAAGGGCAGATATGAAATATTCAGTTTATCGACCGAGTTTAACCGGCAATGAGAAAAAATATGTTGATGAGTGTCTTGATACAACTTGGATATCGTCAAAAGGAAAGTTTGTTAATGAGTTTGAACAAAGTTTTGCGGAATATATCGGGACAAAGTACGCAGTCGGAGTTTGCAATGGTACGGTTGCAATACAAGTAGCAATGAAAGCTCTCGGGATTTCAGAGGGAGATGAAGTGATTTGTCCGACATTTACCTATATTGCATCTGCTAATCCGATAACAGAAGCCGGCGCAAGAGTTGTATTTGTTGACAGTTTGAAAGACAGTTGGCAAATGAATCCGGAAGATATAGAGAAAAAAATTACATCCCAAACACGTGCAATTATGGTAGTGCATTTATACGGGCATCCTTGTGATATGGAAAGAATTATGAAAATAGCTCAAGAGCATAATCTATTTGTGATAGAAGATTGTGCGGAGGCTATAGGCTCTGAATACAAAAAACGCAAAGTAGGTTCGTTTGGCGATATTGCTTGCTTTTCATTTTTCGGAAACAAGACAATCACCTGCGGCGAAGGCGGTATGGTATTAACCAACAACAGTTATTTGCATGAGAAAATCCTCAAAATTAAGGGACAGGGGCTTGCAAAATACAGAGAATACTGGCACGATATGATTGGTTTTAATTACAGGATGACAAATATTCAAGCCGCAATCGGGCTGGCTCAATTCGAGCAGGTTGATAAATTTATTGCTAAAAAGATTCAAATAGCCGAATGGTACCAAAAATATTTGAAAGGTTTGCCGGTTGATTTCCATAAGGCTGTAGGTGACGTTAAGCATACTTACTGGATGAATTCGATATTGACGGAATCAGAAGATGTCAGACAATCTCTAAGGGATTATTTAAAAGCTGAAGGTATAGAAACATGTCCGACATTCTACCCGATACATACAATGCCAATGTATGCCCAAAAGTATGAAAAACACGAGGTTGCGGAAGATATCGCCCTACGCGGTATAAACCTGCCTTCATATCCGGAGTTGGAAGAAGAGGATGTGAAATTTATTTGTGAAAAAATTAATCTGTCATTTAGAAATTAGGAGGGAAAGTGTATACACAAGAAGAACTACATAATTTAGGATTTGCATATATTGGTAAAGATGTAAAAGTTTATAAAAATTCTGTTCTTATAAATCCACATAATATATATTTGTATGATGGCTGTCAAATTGACGACTATGTTCATATTATTGCGTCAGGTATAGTAAAGATTGGTAAACGTGTGCATATAGCCACTCAAACTACTGTAGCAGGCGGCGGGGACTTTACAATCGGAGATTATTCAGGTTTGGCAGCCGGATGCAGAATAATCACAGGTTCAGATGATTTTCTAGGTAATGCTATGATAGGTCCTTGTATTCCTTTAGAATATCGTAAGGTAAACCGAAGCTTTGTTAATATAGAAAAACATGTTGTGCTGGGCACTAACAGTATTGTATTACCAGGTATAACTTTACCGGAGGGCTTAGCCTCGACTGTCGCAACAGTATTTTACAAAACTCCAGAAGAAGGTTGGGCAATTTATAAAGGTAATCCCTCCGAAAAAGTCGGCAGAAGAAAGAAAGATAAAATTTTAATGATGGAAAAAGAATTGATAAAAAAATACGGGTATTAATTTAATATAAGGATTATGAATGAATGTAAAAGAGATTTATAAAGATATAAAAAGAAGAATTAATTTTTTATCATTAAAAGTCATATTTTGTGTAGTAAATTTATTTTCAAAAAATAATTTTACAACGAAATTATATGTCTTTTCCCCCTTACCGCCTCAAAAAACAGGAACTGCTATATATGCATTAAATTTATATATGCCTTATTTATGTAAAGTTAAATTTGTGTCTGCCATAGAAAATATATATGGTTATAAAGTTTTACTGAAATATTTGCCTAAAGGTTATAAAAATTGTGTTATACCAATTAAGTTTGTCAAAAGGGGTTTAGAAGGACAAAAAATTTTAAATATGGGTAACTCTTATTATCATTTACCATATCTAGAATATGGGATTAAATACTACGGTGATAAAAATATGCACATTACTTTATGCGAAACTCAATTATTTGGGCTCATTCAAGCTTATTGTGAAAAGTATCATATGAATCTGAAACAATTGTTATTAAAATATTACGCAGACAAATCTGAAGCAATTGAATTTATGTTCAAAAATAATTGTTTAGATAAAATGTATTTGTATAATATTTTTTGTATTAGAATAATAATTGCTTTGACAGGGGTTAGGCATTTTATTGTGAACAGAGAGGTATCAAAAGAATTGCTATTAAAAGATTTAGAAGAAACACAATTAGTGAAAATTGATATTATACATTGTCCAATCGCACAAATTAATATAGATAGTGTAAGACCTAAAAAAATAATTGAAAAAGGGTATCTAATAGGTTCTTTTGGAATTGCACATTTATATAAACAAACAGATAAGATAATAGATGCTGTTGAACTCCTTAATAAACGGGGGATGTGTATTCATTTGTTATTAGCAGGGTATGATATAAATGCTTATTTGAATAGTATTAATTGTAAGAATGAAAATTTAATAGTTGTAGAAAACCCTAATTACAATGAACTATTATCATTAATGAAATCTGTAGATTTAGGCGTACAACTAAGAGGTGTAACACAGGGAGAGGCATCTGGATGTATCGCAGAATTATTGGCGCTAAACAAGAATATAATTGCGTCAGAATTTTTAGTTGATAGTTATATAAAACCTTTAATAACAACAGTCACTGCAGATTGTTCAGTAATACATTTGGCCGACATAATTGAAAAAAAGTTAAAAGAAAATAACGTAAATGATTTTACTGAATATATACAAGAATATTCTTTTGAAAAACAAGCTAACAAGATATTGGAGAAAGTTTTATGAATATAACGTTTGTAGTAAATGAAAATTATGCAATTTATTTGTACGTGGCTATAAAATCTATATTGAAAAATAATAAAGATTCGTCAATACATTTCTATGTCTTTAATGAGTACTTATCTGAAATTTCAAAAAGTGAAATATTAAAGTTAAAGAAAAAATATATTTTTAAAATTGATTTTATAGAAATTATTTCAGAAATAGAATGTAAGGATTTTCCTATTTGGAAAGTGTATAATTCAAAACTTGTTAATTACCGTTTTTTAATTGCTGATTATATGAAAAGAATTGGTGAAAATAAATTTTTGTATTTAGATGCTGATATAATTTGTAAAAAATCTTTACGTAATCTATACGAAACAAATCTAGCAAATTATGCTTTTGGTCTAGTCCCTAGTGGTTATGATAAAGAAGAGCGGTTATTTATTCCTAAATTGAATTTAAAAAAAGGTCATAAATATGCATATAGCGGACTATTATTAGTGGATGTTGAAAATTATATGAAACAGAAAATTAAAGATAATATAATCAAAATTGCGCATATGCGTGGAGATGAACTACATTGGCCAGACATGGACTTATTAAATTTGGTATGTGATGGGAATAACTATGTAGAATTACCACCAAAATATTCAATAAATCCAGGATGGCAAGACCACAAAGATTTGAAATGCTTTTTACAAAGTTATAAAAATATTTTTCCTCCTAAAATAATTAAAGAAGCTTATTTTGAGCCTGTAATTTGGCAGCTAGCTGGAGGTGCAAAACCAAATTCGCAAATAGCATTGTTAAAAGTCTTACTTTATTATTACTATTATACAATTGGTTCTATATATCATAAATACAGTATAAAATGGCTGATGACAAGATACGTCAATAAATTTTTAAAAAGTATATTGAACATTGAAAAAAAATATATAAACGATGGTTATATTATTACTAGAATTAGGCTATTAGGGATTTCGTTAATTAAAATAAGGAAGCCATCTCAAAAACTTAAATTATTTATTAATAATGATATTAAAAGATTAAACTTAAAACCTGTGTCATTACTTCATGATAAACCAAACGAATACATAAAACAATGTATTTGTATTGATAAAAATAATAGGAAGTATATTGTGGCGTATAGTGATAATAAATTGACTAAATGGAAAATTTTAAATTCTGTCTCAGACAGTATGCTAAATGCATTACAAAAATCCTATAATAGATATTATTGTTTTAATAAACCAATAATAAAAGGGCTTGGCAAAAAGGGTAATGCATATGCTGTATATTATTTTTATGATAATTTAACTATCAATAGTTATGATAATAATAACGCTTATTTTAATGCGATAAAAGCTGCACAAGATGTGTACAATAACGCCGAAGAAATGTGTATAAACATTCACAATGTGGATAGTTTTGCTTGGGAAACTCTTAAAAATAATATTTTAGTAAATAAAGAAGAGTTAGAAACTTATTCAACATATAAAGTTTATAAAGATAAATTGTTATTAGCTCAAAATATAAAAGTTGCAGCACAACACTGTGATTATGCTTTAGAAAACTTAATGGTTATGAATAATGAGAGTATTAAGAAAAAAATTTATATGATGGATTTAGAACGAGCATGTGCTTGTCATATAGCAAGTTATGTTATTGTGATGTTTTAACGGAGTGGAGGAATAGATTTGTTCTGGAATAAAAGAAATCAAGTAAAAAAGTTAATTAATTCTTATGGTTATGCAGATGTATATATAGATCCTTCTACATTTATTAATAATTCGCAATATGTTACAATTGGAAAGAATTGCTGGATCGGAGGAAATAATAGAATTTTAGCTAATTATCCAGGGATCTCTATAGGCAATAATGTTATTATGGCTGATCATATTGTGTTATTCTCAAATTTTCATAATTATAATGATACAAGTTTATTACCATTTGATAATAAAACAATTGCAAAACCAATATGCATTCAAGATAATGTATGGATAGGTATGTATTCTATAATATTCCCTGGTGTTAAAATTGAGGAGGGTGCTGTTATTGGTGCTGGAAGTATTGTAACTAAAAGTGTTCCCAAATGTGCTGTTGTCGGTGGAAATCCTGCAGAAATCATTAAATATCGAGATTTAAATAAATATGAGGAATTAAAAGAGAGGAAATATTTTAAAAATATTTCAATAAGAATTGAGAATCCAGAATTTATAGTTATAAACAGTTATAATAACTATATGGTAAAGAAACAAGGCTGTAACTATGCTCAAACCCTTACGGCTCAAGAGAGAGAGAGAGAGTAATACCTCTAGTTGCAAATATATTAAAGTTTTCAATGGCTGCTTAAGTTATCAGTTAGTATACAAAGCAATCTAAGCAATCTTACCCAATGCATGAATTATGCAATCAAGTTTGTTTAATTATTTAATAATTAAAATGGGAAAAATCTAATACCTGTATTTTCTGACTATGCAGTAATTATTTGTTGGCTTTTTAGAGTTATAAACAATTAAAAATATGCGCTTGGCGCGATTCGAACGCGCGACCTATCCCTTAAAAGGGGAGTGCTCTACCTGCTGAGCTACAAGCGCATATTTTATTCAGTTTATCAACCAACATTCTTATCGGCTAGTGGTTCACCCACGTGACTAATAATATCAAGAACAAAGTTTACTGTCAAGAGTTTTATTACTCTCGGATATCTCTTTTATTATTGCGGAAACTTCCTCTGATATATCCGATTTGTCGCAAATATTATCTCTTATAAGCTTTGCAAACTCTGCTTTTTTAAATTCATGCAGCCCCTTTATCTTAAAAATTTCTTCCAAATTTTTGACGTGTGAAACTGTTTCATCAAAATCAGCAGCAGAGATTGCATTAAAATTCCGGAAGCAACTGTTAAAGGCTTTTATTATCAATGATTGCGGCAGCAGATCCTCAAATTCTCCGCACGATACCAGATGAATTCTGTCAATATCCCGCAATCTCGGACTTATCTGACGGATATTTTCTTCGGCGTCCTTATCTAAAAGTAAGAATATCGGGAGCTTCAGCTCTTGAGATAACTTGTAATAAATCTTTACTACCTGATTTTTGCCGCCTGCCGGAATAACCTGTACACCTTCTTTATAAAAATCATACCCTAAATATCTTGCAAACGCGGGAAGTAAAATCTCTTCCGTTAGCCCTTCCGCAAGAATAACCTTTTCTATCGGAAATTTAAGACAATGCGTCTTGCGTGAAGTTCTTAAATCTGTCTCATCTTCAAGACTCTTTAGCCATTTAAGATTAATTACACTGTTGCTGTCAATAAATTTCAACGCACCTTTATAATTAATATTATTATCGAGGAGAATTTGAGTTTCTTCATCGTTTATAAACACAGAATTCTCATATTCAATAAGTTTTTTGTTTATCTTAAGATCGGTGCAAGCTTCTTCAACAGAATTATTAAAAATCTCTTCCGCGAAAAATTTTATATCATTAGCAGGTAAACTCTCCAGTTCAGATTTTTTAAATTTTGGCTCCAGCAAACAGGTTAATATAATATCAAAAAAAACTCGTAAATATTTTTCCTTTGTATTCTTAAATCTCGTTAATCTGTCGAGCGAGATTAAAATTTGGTCCTGTGTTAATTTTTTATACCTCACAGGAATATTATAATATTAATGTAAATTTTTGTAACTAAAATTTATGTAAAGATTTGTAACGATTTTGTTAAACATGTGAAATTCTCAGCAAAAAATATACTTATTATATATAAGAGTATAAAAAAATTACGGAGACAGCACAAAATGGCATTCTTGTTATTACTACATGAAAAAATGAGGCTTCAACGTAAAGTTAATAAATTAACTTTACGTCAGACTCAGCTGTCTAGCCGTAAGGAGCGGATAGCTAAGAATATTGAAAAAGTACAAAAGATGTACTCAAGTAAAATAACTAACGCTGAAAAACAAGCACAACTCTGGGCAAGTCAAGCTAAAAATAGTATATTTAACAGTATGGGATTGGGCATGCAAAATCAGATGTTCAACCCTATGGGTGGTTACAG
>CALUPN010000005.1 GCA_944322625.1 Candidatus Gastranaerophilales bacterium
GCAAAAAAGATGTTATTCACAACAGAAACTATTTCAAACAAAGAAATCGAATCAATCAATAATTTCTTCAATGACTTCGAAGCTGTTGAAACTGTTGCTCCCGAAGAAGCTCAAAAAGAAACCGCTGTTTCTAAATACATCACATCTCTTGTAACAAATTGCTATCAGAAATCTGTTGAAGATATTGCTAACACTCAAGTCGGCAAAAACAGAGCCATCAGAAAAAGAAGCCTACAGCAGGTTATGCAGGAATCTTTCTTCTACGGTGCTAACAGATTCGGCAGAAACTTCATCGCTTAATACAGATTTTCCACATAAACACTCTCTTATATAATCTTACATCTTACTTTAAGTTTTACTCCCATTCCAAGGGAGTTTTTTTTATGGGGGGGTAAATGATTTGGTCGGCAGACATTTCGTGAGATTACCGAATTGTATTATTTCTACCGGTCTGCCTCAAAAGTGAAGCTACCAGATGGTCTTGGAATGCGGAGCTACGCACGTAGAGATTTGGTCGGCAGACATTTCGTGAGATTACCGAATTATATTATTTCTACCGGTCTGCCTCAAAAGTGAAACTACAAGGGAGAATTAGAACTCAAAACTACGCACGTAGGGAATTCATCAGCAGACAGAATGGCTTAATCTAACTATTGTTTTACCCTTATTGCTCCCCAAGCCCTTATAAAACCTTTTTCATACATTATTAAATAATAACCGCCATCTTTTATATACTCTATAGTCGCTTCCATATGTTCGTATTCTTTGGGAGGAGTAGCTCCGGTCTTGGCATATTTTGCATCAATGATTTTTTTAAATTTTTCTTTTCTTTTCTTTTTTCTTAACTCTGCTTTCTCTTCAGAAGATAGCTCGTCCTTGCTTTTATAATACTTTTTTAATTCTTTTTCATTTTCTGCAAGCTTGAAAACAGGAATCACGGCAACCAGCTCATGTGATTCAATCAAATACAAGAATTCTCTGTCGTCAGACAATGCCAACTCATAATGTCCCGGTTTAATAAAATTACCGTTATAATCGGGTATATAATTTTCTATTGTCAAAATCGGCTGTTCATCAGTAGGTATAGCATAACGATACAAAGTTCCTTGATGTACGGTCAGCCCCGACGGAATAACAGGATACGGAGCAGCAGGAGTTAAATAATCAATATCACGTATTTTAGGAGTTATGATTCCGTCTATCATACTAAAGCCGCCAGCTTTTTCATTATCTCATCAATCTCTTTAAAATTTTTACCCAGTAACTTAGGAGAAGCACTAAATACCAATGATAAATATTTAGGCGAAAAGTTCGTTTCTTTTAACAAAAGCCTGTAACTTTCACGCATCAGACGCTTTATGCGATTTCTTTTTACAGCCCTTTTATGGATTTTTTTACTTACCACAAAACCGACTTTTGTCGGAATATCATCCTTTTTTTCCCTGCCACAAAAAAGCGTAATACCGCCTTTATGATAAGAATTACCGGTTCTGTATGTTGCAATAAAAGCACTTCTTTTTTTTAATCTGAACTTTTTAGGTAACATAATTAAATGATACCCGCTTTGTAAATATTTGTAAAGTTTTCCGGGAAAAAACTAAAGTTTATAAAAAATATGCCGTAAATATAATTAACAAGGAGTAAAACTATGTCAGAAAATTTCCATGTTGAAAAAAATGTAAATCCTGCAAACATCAAGAGCGAAACCCCTAATCAGCCTCAAGGGAAAATAATTGATGAAGCTAATTATAGAATTCATGCCCCGCAAGAAAAAGGCCCTACCGCTATAGGAAGAGGCGGAGATCCTTTATTCAGAAGAATACGGGCTTCCAAGGAACAACTGCTTGAATTAATGGAAGAAACTCAAACAGTTCAAGACTGGATACAAAGAGAAACATGTAATAATGTTGCACTTTCTTGTCTTGATAATGAGAATTTAAAAGAAATCTACTATGAAATAAAAGACGGTTTCGGAGAATATGGTAAAATATCGCTTATGGGATTTAAAACTCCCTCCGGAGTGGAAATTCCAAGACTGAAAATTTATGATACCAATGGTGAAGTACTTGAAGTTTTAACCGGACCGATGGCTATGGAAGAACTAAATAAAAGAGCTTTAGCTTACCGCGAATCTTTAAAAGAGTACGAAGATATGCCGGCTCAAAATGAAAACACGGCAGGCGTCATTCCCGATTATTCAGGAAATCCGGATGACTACATTAATTAGCTTTTTTTAAAATAATTCCGTTTAACTTACAAAATGATGTAAGTATCGATAACTCTTCTTTTATTCTTTTTTGTAAATGCGGATGTTGTTGTACTATACTCAAATTCTTTGCCTGTTGAAACATTTTAAGAGATTGTTTTATATAATTTATTCTTAATGTTGATTTAGGCAGCGCCAGCTCCTGGAAAAACTTGGCATATAAAATATAGTCATTTACCAATATATTTTCTAAACTAAACTGCTTTGCTATAAATATAGATTTCTCTATATATACCTTAGCTGACTCAAAATCCTGTTTTGACATATAAATTTCACCAATCAGCCTGTTAAAAAGAGAAATAAAATAATAATTATTTATATTCGGCCCCTGAGCAATATCCAAAGCCTTAGTTGCAATATCAAGTGCAAACTGCGTTCCGCTTGTTACCAGCTTTATATCCGCAATCAAATACCAGGATAACAAAACCCCTGTTGCAACTTTCTCTTTCGCAAAATAAGCGACCTGTTCTTCTAAAATCTCGAGAGCTTTTTTAGTTTCATTTTTATCCTTTAGCATTTTTGCCAAAAGCGTTTTTAATATATTTTTAGTAAAATTGTCATTTACATTATTAGCATAAGATACAACATTAAATAAATCAGTGTAAAGACAGTCATAATCCCTGCTCATAAATTTATTTAATATATCTATAAAATTCCAACGTGAAATCGTAAACGAATCCATGCTGTCAAGTGAATATTCTTTCAGAATATCATCCAAAATTTTTTCGGAAGTTTTTAAATCGCCTTTTATAGTATTTGCCAGAGCAAGAGCCAAATGCGCTTTACACAGAATTAAATTATCGGATATTTGATTTTTCTCAATTATATCAAAGATTAATCTCACAATATCAAACATTCTGCTATCACCTTGGAATGTCAAAGCCTCTGCAAACTCAAAATATATTTCCAACCAAATATCATACAACCCGCGGATAGAAATTACAGGAACATTCTTTCCTTTTGCCAGATATTTTTCAAAAACAGGCATAATTTCAGTATCAATAAGATTTATAACCTGCCCGTAATTGCCCAATTTTACAAGCGGTTTTACCTGTCTGGACTTAATAAGAGTTCTTTCCAACTCCATATCTTCCGGTATTTTATTTAAAACACTGTCAGCACATTCTACAGCTCCCCAATAATTACCGCTTTTCATTGAAGCAGAAGCCAGATACCCTAACAATTCTATATGTTCATACTCATCCTCGTCATCAAGCATCATTATAGCTTTTTGTAAGTAGTCAAATGCAGCCTTATAATCTATAGGCTCCAGCAATTTACCCACCCTTGTATATATGTTCTTCTTTATTTTTTGATAATAAGGACTGTGCTTATTTTCTATAAGCTTCAATGCTTGTTTCTGAGAAATTATATATAAAGCAATATCTCCGATATAAGAAGCCTGCTTCATTAAAAGAGTCCATACTTCAAAAGCCTGCTCCTCATTTTTTAATTTCTGCACAACAAACCCCAACAAGGCGATTGAAGATTGTTTATACATACTTAAAGTATCATATAACAAGTTTAGAATCTCTTCAAAACAATCATCATTTTTTACAATTGCAACGATGGTTTTCCATATATCACCGCTCTTAAATTCAAAAGTTAAATTGTTAAGCTGATTTATATATCCGCTCTGAACAAGTTTTTCTATTAGTCGTTCAAATTCTTGAGAAGTCATATTATCAAAATGTTCAAGCATTGCAGGATAGAATTTGGAACCGAGTACCGACATTGCTAATAAAAGTCGGTATGCGGAATAATCCTCTTGCTTTAATATATTCAATCTGGCATCAATAATATCTTCTAAAGAAGTATAATTTACCGATTTCAGCTTATTTCTCTTTATATCTTTATATAAAAACACAAGTTGTTCCGTGACTGCCGGATTCCCTGAAGAAATTTTGTATGCATAATCCACAAAATCTTCTCCGACATTCAAATCATTATATTGACAAATCTGCGCCTCAACCTGCATTTTTGTAAACGGCGCTATTGTTAAATCTATATAATTTTCCGGGGTTAATTTTGATGAAGATATACAGCCAAGTCCGGGCTTTATTATTTTTGAAACTATTATAAATTTACATCGCGTTAATATATAATCATCGTTTAACAGTTCCTGCAAAAAATCAAAAGACATTCCGTCTATATTTTCAAAATTATCAATTATGAAAACAGCCTTAATCTTTTCCACAATTGTTAACAAAACCTTCTTTATTACCTGATACATTTTCACTTTATTTAAATAAATATTCTCGTATTTATCCAAATTTTCAGGATATAAAAAATTTAATAAATCCAATATCTCCGTATTTGAAAGAGTCGGAAAATCCTGTTTAAAAAAACGTATTGAATTTTTTTTTAGCTGCAATGTATCCGGACAAAAATTATTTATATTAAAAAATGACAATAAAACATCTTGAAAATATCCGAAGGGAGATAATTGAGAAACCTGTGTACAGCACCCGGTCAGCCATATTAATTTCGCATTCTTCAATTCATTCATTGCATAACGCAACACGAGATTTTTTCCGCACCCGCTGTCACCGTTTATTGTTATTACGGATGTTTCCCCATCTTTTATTGCTTCCAGCAATCTTGACTTCACTTTTTGCTGTGAATTCATTTCAGCATTATATTCAAGCCTTACATCTTTTTTTACATTATTTACTTCAACAAACTCCGCACCGCATTTTCTGCAGACTTTCACTTCCGGTAAATTTGCGGCACCGCAATTTTTGCAAATTTTTAACAATATCTTATGACAATTAGAACACTCGGTCGCCGTAATAGGATTTATTGCCCCGCAATTCTTGCAAACCGAAGCGACTTTGGTGTTACAAAATCCGCACCTCAAAGAGTCATCTTCAATTTCTTTTTTACATTTGGGACACTGCATAGAATTTTTGCCCTTATACTAAAGCAATTATTTCACTTAATGCTTCTATAACACTATTTTCACTCATTTCCAACTGTAAAGCTATTTCCTGAACAGAAAGATTTTCTTTATATTTTAATTCAAATACTTTCGCAATATTTAAATCACTTCTTTTATTATTAAGCTCAGCAAGCTCATTTGTCAAACGGTCAACATCAATACTGTCATTATCGGCATCGGGAACATAACTAAATACAGAAAAATCTATAGCCGAATTATTCGCCGGCTGTTCTTCCCCCGCCTCTTCAATTTTCGCGGACTCTTCTAAACTTTCAAACTCATCCGCATTCTCTTCAGACAATGTTTCCTCCTGAAAGTCGAGCATTTCAACATCGGAATCCACAACACTCTCTAATATATTTTCAGAAGAATCATTATCCGAGCTTAGCTCTAATGTATCATCGAGATTTAATTCTTCTTGCAGAATATCATCTGAAAACTCTAAAGAATCTGATACTTCAACACTTTCCGGCAGAGTTGACTCCGCAATCTCATTTTCCTCACTTTGTATAAACTCAGGCTCTTTTTCTGTAAGACTTTCAATAAAATCTTCGTCAACTGACTGTTGCAAATTATCCTCATTACCGGTTATATCATCTGCAGTTTCCTGCCCGATTTCGGCTTCAGCCTGTGCACCATCCTCCGAATCAGCAAAAGTGAGCATCTCCGCTTCCTCCTGCGCTACAGACTCTGAGTTTCCGAAATTTTCATCATTCTCGGAATTATCAAGCTCTTCAGTAAACAACTCCTCTATATCATCGTTCTCTTGCTGATTGTCATTATCTTCAACACTGACAAAATCTTCATAATCAGAAACAAGTTCCTCAGTTATCGGCCCCACAGTATTTTCGAGTAATTCATTTTCTTGAGCGTCAACCGGTTCTATTACATCCGGAGACTCAGGCTCTAACACATCATTATCCGCATTCAACGATTGCGATAAACTTTCCGTATTATCCAAACCACTTACGACTTGCTCCTTGCCATCAGAAAATACTAACTCCTCAGCCGGCTCCGATAAATCGGCCTGTTCTTCAACAACAGTATCAATATTATTTTCTAATTCTTTAAGACTCTCTTCCTTATCATTTGTATCAACAGCCTGAAGTGTTATTTCCGAACTGTGAGCACTGTTTATCATTTTATCCAAAAGCTCTGTATTTACAGATTTTTCGTTTCCGGTACAACTTGCAGATTTGAACTTTAATTTTTTTGGCACAGTTATTATTGAAGTTGAAATAACTTTTGCTAAATATGCATTAATCACGCTGTCATTGTTAATCGAATTAATAATAACTTCGGAATGAGAATACACATCATCAATAATCTCGTCTAATATTTCTTCAAGGCCGGGAAACTTTTTATGCTGCCTTACAAGATTTTCAATTATACCGTAATATTTGTTAGTTTTTTCCATATCGCTCTCTTTATTTTATCTAAACACTATAAATGAATTATTAAAATCGGGTTGCCTTGAAGCTTGTTGAAAGAATTTGTATTTATACTCAAATTCATGGCAAGAGCCTTATCAACAGTTTGTTTAATCAATTGATCAACAGAATCTTCACCGCTTGATGTAATAATACCGACAGTCTCAAACTTCTTTGTACCGTTATTAAACTTTATCTCTACGGCAATTTTATTTGTAAGAGGCGGCTTATTCAACAACAAGAGTTCTGTTTTTAAATTAAGTTGAATAATTTTACCTAGTTTTACGAGATACCTTTTCGCTGAAGTACTGGAAGCATAACCAGCAGGCACTTCCCAATCAATTTTTAAATTAGAAACAAGTATTGAAGCATCCAAGTTTTGTTCGATTGAAGGAATAGAAACCGCAACACCTTCATTTTCCGCACTCTTGACTTCCGTAGAATTTACAGTTTCTACAGGCATAGCTTCCTGTATTTCAGTTTTCTCCTTTTCAGCCTTCTGCGGGTTAACAGACGGATTGTCAGGTAATGAAGCTGAAGCCAAGTCATCACCGGCAGGTGCCTGCGGCATGAATTTCGTATATCCGAAATAACCACCGCCTGCAAGAATTAGCAGTAACAATAAAACCGCTAAAAATTTAGAAGCTTTACCGTTATTTTTCGGAGGAGCTGACATAATATCCTCCTCTACTTGAGTTTCGTCGTTTCCATCATTAAACAGAGTTTCTATCTGCTCTGTATTATCCTGTGATTCAGTACCGTCCTCTTCATCGGCAGGCGGTTCTTCCCGTTCTGTATTTTCTACGGGCACAGTTTCTTCTGCCTCATCTTCTTTTAAAAGTTCTTCATATGCATCATCCTGAATTTCAAGTCCGGGGGTGGTATTTGTTGTAAAATTTTCAAAAGAGCTTTCCGCCGGCTCCTGCAAGCCATCTTCCTTATTATCATCTTCCGTCCTAACAACGGTAAAAGACTCTTCAATTATATCAGTGTTGTCCCCCTCTGCAATAACGTCTTGTTCGACTTCAGGCAAAGGTTCGTCCTCAGGAGTTAACGACAAATCTTCAACGTCTTCTTCAGAAACAAGCTCTTCCAAAGAACCAACACTCTCTAACCCGGAATTATCTTCGGATTCCTGAAGGGCCTCCGCATCAGAAAAATCTTCTCCGATACTTAAATCTTCATCATCCGCAAGAGCAAATAATTCATCAGAGCTTGCATCAAAATCCGGTTCCGAAACTTCTTCTAAACTCAGTTCTTCAATATCAGTTTCATCTTTACCGGCAATTGTACCGACTGTGGATATGAATTGAAATACATATTTTGCATTAGCGGCCTTTGCCAATTTTAGTCGCCCATCCTTTGATTTTATCAACTTTTGATAAAATACAGCATTGTCTCCCAGCCTGTTATCAAGATAATCAAAGACTTCTTCCTCTTCCACATTATATAAATCTTCTACCTCAACCAAACGCTGTTCAACATCATAAAAGGAGAGCAAAGATGCTTCGCTGACAATGTATGAATCAGCAACGGCACAAGACTTGTCAATGTTTTCCGGCAATTCAAACCCGACAACATCACATCCTGACATGTCTGAAGAAACCCTTATAAACATATAAGCAACGGGCAAAATGTTCTTTTCAAAATGTTCCCTGGGGACACATAATTTTTCGTCATCAAAAAACAATCTCACATCAATATATGAATTGTTTATATAAATATCAGAAATATCTATATCATCCAGTACAAACCCGATATTATGCAAACCGGATGCGCTGTCAACCTGGTACAACTCATTGTCAAAATATTTTGAAGCTATTTTGGCTCCGACCGCATTGGCAACAGCTCTGTTTCTGACATTTTCATCATCTATAACTTTACAGATTTTCTGTGCATATTGTAAATCAGTCTCTTCTATTAAAAAATTATCAGTATTCACCTAACACTCTCCCATACTATGCTTAATATACCATATTATCAAAAAAAAATCTACAACTTGGCATGCTATTTGACAAACTGATTAAAATAATTAAACCATACAGTGGATATTTAAAGAAAAAGACTAAACATTCGAATAACTTATCCGATATACAGATTGAAAGGATTTATTATGTTTTCTTCAATGATACAAAATTTATTATCATCCTCCGGCAAATCATCAGCAATGCAGCGCGCCGTACAAATGAATAATTATATAAACACTATTAATTCTCAATGGACTCCCGCAGAAAAGAGTTCCGAAGATACGAACGCCGTTAAAACTAATAATATCCAACCGTTCGACAGTGTACTGAAAAAATCTGCGCAGGTTAAATTTGGGGACTTACTTACAAACCCTTCAACCAGAGTAAATGCTAATATCTATACGGCACAAGCCGGAGCTTCCGAAAAAATTACAACAAAAGAACAAATAAAAAATTTAGTTGCAAGAGTTGCACAAAAACACGGAGTAGATGAGAAACTCGTTAATGCTCTAATCAAGCAAGAATCCGGCTTTAATCCAAATGCGAAATCAAGAGTCGGTGCAATGGGTTTAATGCAGTTAATGCCGGCTACAGCCAAGGGGCTTGGAGTAACCAATCCGATGGATCCCGAACAAAATGTTGAAGGCGGTGTTAAATATTTAAAATCAATGCTCAACAAATACAACGGTAATATAATTTTAGCCCTTGCGGCTTATAATGCCGGGCCCGGGGCTGTTGATAAATATGACGGAGTTCCGCCTTATAAAGAAACGCAAAATTATGTACGTTCTATATTAGCTACTTATCTCTAAGCACTGATTTTTATCTGAGCCTGTTGTTCTTTCAAAGCTCGTTCTCTGTCTTCTTTTTCGTGAATTCTTCTGGTATTTTTATATGTTAAACGAGGAATAAACCAACCTAATAAATACGGAGAAATAAAGAATGTAGTTAACAAGCCGGGAAGAGAATTGAGTCCGCGCGCAAAAGACGTAATCTTACTTTTATTCTTTATTGTTCCTTGCATCATCTTTGAAATCAACTCATTTGCGTTTGATCTATCAAACTTTTCAAAGAAAGAAATTACTTTGGCGTTCTTTTCCGACTTCTTTAAGCCTTTAAGAGAGGCCAGCTCAAAGGAGGTTTTGTTAAATATTTCGGAAGAAATCTCAGATTTTGAAAGTATTTTCTGAAGATCACCGCCATTTTTGTCTATATATTTGCAGAAATTCAACATCTTTTCTTTTGTATCCACTTTATTATAAAGATCTGTTATTTCTGTATTAGTTAAGACATGAGCTTTGCTATATGGGTTAAATAAATCAATAATGGTTCTGATTCCGGATTTTGAGCGATCTTTATTCATAAGCACAAATCCGCTGTTTTTTTCGTACATAGTTACAAAAGCTCTGGTCCCCATCGGAACGGCAAAAACTACCGCCAAACTGGACGTAAGATCTCTTATAAAAATTTCCCACAATTCAGTTAAATCTTTTTTCCCGTCCTCATTAACCTGTGCTCTGCTGTATGCCCTCAACCCCCTCGGGACAAGCAAACCAAAAACAGAAAGCCCGGCCATTAAAGTGTTTGTAAAATTATGTCCGTTATACTCAAGTTCTGAAGAAACAAAATCACTTTTATTTTTATCAATTAATTTGCCTAAGCGTTCCAAAAAACTTCCGTTTGATTTACCTTTAAAAGTAATTCCTTTTTGTGAAGCTTTTTCCCGATGTTCTTTTCTTGCCCCGGGTGCAACATCCCCTCTTGCATATATTTTAGGCAGCACCGAAAGAACCCCGAGAGTTGATGCCATCATTGTAATATTTGTAATCAGACGTTTTGCCAGAGATTTATTTTTAAAACTCTCGGCCCGGACAGCATTCAGTTTATACAGATTTTTATTAGTAACAATTACATCGTCTGTATATTTAATCATTGCATCTATTGCATCTTTCGTTGCAAATACTTTCTTATCATTTAAAATATCCGAACCGAGCTTAACTTTTTGAAGCATATCCAAATCCATGCCTGTTTTATATTTCAGATTGTTTATATAAGAAACAATGTTCTGAATACATTCTTTTTTGTATTTAGATTTACCTCTAAACCTTTTCAGCTTTACTCCTGCCGGAATATTTTCACGGTTGCACAGTTGTTTCAGAATATAATCAACATCTTCTTTATAATTGCCTTCTTTACCGATTGTGTCACGCAGCATTTTTTCTATATTTAACTTATAAAACTCTTGTTTAAATTTCTCGGAATTTTTTAACAGGCTTTCATCAAAATCGGATTTTGAAACCATTTCTTTTAAACTGTTACCAAACCTTTTTATTAATTGAGAATTAACACTTGTAGACCGCCCGAATTTAGAAGCTATTAAAAGAAACAGAGGCGCAACCGCCATCATACTGGGGCCTGTTAAACACTCTCTTCCGGCGACTTCTATCCCTTCCTGAATATTATATTCGCCTGTTACTTCCTTATCACGCAGAAAACCTGCAACGGTCCTCGGGAAGGTCATACCGGCAAAATCTTGAATCAAAAAAGAGAGCCAGAAACCTTGATTTTCAATCCCCTGCATTAATGCTCCGCTGGCATGAAGCCCACCGGCCAAAGATTTGAACGCCGGTTTTGGCGGTCGATTAACTACAGAGCTATTATTTACATTATTATCTACTTTCAAACACACAATCCTTATAACACTATATATTTTTATAAAGTATTTCCGGTCTGATTATTTGATTAAATGTAAAGAAATTTTGAGAAATTGTTACATTTGTATTTTTTTAGTAAAAAAAAGAGTCTTTTCGACTCTAAAAACTTTAATGTGTGAAGTGTAGTATAAATAAGTGTATGTGTAAACGCTGTATATTAATATCCTTATATATATGAAGTATTTTAATTATCCAAAATTGATATATTCTTTGAATATTGTAACAATTCTTAACACTTGTTTGCTTAAATAAAAAAAATTCTTAAACAAAAGAAACAGAGGTATAAGAATGTTTATTACGAATTTATTTACAAGAAAATGCAACCATGAACTTGTTTCTCCGGATGTTGAAAACGCATATTGCCCCGATTGCGGGAAATTAATAGAAAACCAATGGTATATAACCCGATGCGCATGCTGCGGAGTAAAATTACGGACAATGGCAAAAAACGGGAAAATATATCCTCAAAACAAATTCTGTACAAATTGCGGTGCTAAAGAATTTAAAGTTGAAAAACTGGAAAAAATCAACTTTATTGATATAAATTTTGCAGTTTTAGTAAAGCACGAAGCTTGTGAAAAAAATATATATCCCCAAACTACACGCCTTTGGCAAGAAAGAGCACACGAGCAACCGCGATTGCTAATAAAATACTTATAATATCTCCGATAATACCTGTAAGAATTGCATACCGCATTTTTTTAATTCCCACTGAGCCGAAATATACACTCAATACATAAAAAGTCGTTTCAGAGCTGCCTACCATAACGGCAGCTAATTTCGCAGTATAAGAATCGGGACCGAAAGAATTTACGATATCCGAAAAAACCCCAAGTGCCGCAGAGCCGGACAGCGGACGCGTAATCACAAGCGGAAGAATATCCGGAGGAATAATTCCTAAAGTAAAATGTTTAAGCAGTTCAATAGCTCCCGAAGCTTTAAACATAGAAACTGCAACAATTATAGCCACTAAATAAGGAATTATTGAAACAGAAACTTTAAATCCGTCTTTAGCACCTTCTGTAAATTCTTCATATACTGGCACTTTTTTTATAATACCGGCTGCTAGTACAAAAATAATAATAAAAGGAAGGATACAAACCGATATCGTTTCAATCATATTTCCTCCATATCATTTTAAGCAGCAATGCCGCCAAAATTGTAAGAACAAAAGATAATGTCGTAACAATCAATGTCGGCAAAATAATCTCTGTCGGATTCTTTGCCCCGGCACCCGCTAAAACGGCTATAACCGTAGCAGGAATAATTTGAAAACCTGCTGTATTCATGCCCAGAAACATACACATAGAATCCGTAGCAACATCCTTTTTCGTATTTTCTTCCTGCAATTCTTGCATTACACGCAATCCTATAGGAGTTGCCGCATTTGTAAGGCCTAATGCATTGGCACTGATACTCATTGCTATACTGCCTATTGCGGGACTGTCTTGTTTTATATCTTTGAATAACAATTTTGCAGGCAGTTCTAACAACTTTGAAAGATATTTTACAAGACCGGATTTTTCGGCAATTCGCATTATGCCAAGCCAAAAAGCCATAATTCCGATTAATGAAAAAGATATTTTTACGGCTAAATTACATGCCGAAAGCATGGAATTTGTAACTTCGTTCAATGTGTTGTTTAATATCCCGAAAACAACAGAGAGTACAATCAGAATAAAAAATATATAATTCATATCTTAATACTAAAAAAAAAATTGGTATTTGTCACTATTTTTATATTAGTATATAATAAGTGATGAATGTAGAAAGTGGGATAGAGTAGGTATATGGCAGAGATAAATAATTTTACGGAGATAGCAGAAAATTTTGACACAATAAAAACGTTATTAAATTCCATAAGAGCTCAAGGGATTTTAAATACTTCCGATGTCGATAAGCTTTTAACGGGAATTAATTCAAAGCTTGAAAAGATTAACACGGAAGAAGATATTGATTTAATTAAAATTTTTCTCTCCGAGTTAAAACAGAATTTAGATGAGCGTCATAATGTTTTGATATCAAAATTCGGAGCCATAGAATCTTTATTCTCAAATCTTCTTAAAAACAGCTCTGACGCTTTGAAATCAGGTGAAGCCAAAGAACTGTTTGATATTGTCGCAACTAATCTTTCCGTTTTCTCACGGGAAGTGGTTTCTCAAAAAGAAACTTTAACAGATATCACATTACGCCTTGATGCAATGCGTTCAGATGATTCTCAGAAAAAAGATATTATTAAAAATATCTCGATTTTAAAAACGGATTTAGAACACCTGAATAACGGTTTTGATTCGATAGTACTCAGTTTAAACGAAAATTTTAAAACACTGATAAAAACAATAACCGGCATTGATCAATCGGAAGCAATTACAAAGTTCGGTGATGAATTAAATGATATCGTTAATACATCTAACACTATTCTTTCGGCACTGCAGATGTTTGATAAAAAGAATCTGCAAATTGAAGAAGCTCTTAAAACATTAGCAACCAGTGAAGATGTAAACGGTGCAAAACAATGGTTAAGCGATTTAGTCACGAAAAATCATGAGCTATCCGATTCCATCGATAATTTAGCTGATAAGTACTACAAAATTGACAGCCTTTCAGAAAAAATAGATGCCTCAGTCAGTATTATTGCAGGACTTAAAACAATTATTGCAGACAAAGACGACGAGCATACAAAAGTAATACTTACGGAGTTAACAAAACTTGAAAATTCCGTAAGTGCAATAACAACTAACCAGAGCTTTGAAGAATTTAAAGATTCTTTAGAAACAATTTTAAAAGATTTAACCGCAGGTTCTCAAAACTTACAGAGTGCATTTTCTGAGACTTCAATCGAAATACAAAAACTAAATTCTGATCTGAAAGCTCTTAATATTGCAGTTAATTTCCAAGATATTAAAGCTGATTTAAATAAAAATGAACAAAGTATAAAATCGTTGGTTAGCAGTGCTACAGATAAAATTACACAATTAGCCGAAGTTAATGTCTCAAAGACATTAAACAACATTTCCGCATCTGCAGATATCTTAAGTACAAAACTGCAAGAAGCTCACAATACTGTTGCTGAAATATGTGAAAAGAATTTTAATGAAGTTATAAGCGATATTTCAAACTTAAAAACCATAGTCGCACAAATTGACGAAAATAATACCTCGGCTAATAATGCAATCTTTTCAAATATTACAGACAGACTTGCTCTCTTTGAAAACAGTTTGAAAAATTCCCTTGAAAAACAAGAAGACTATGTTGCCAATTCTTCAAGCCAGTTAGTAGAGCAAATCACCAACATAAAAAATTTATCAGGGGTTCTTGATTACAAAATTGATTCTTCAGTCATTGAAATCGGAAACGCAAAGCGTGAATTTTCGGAATTAAAATCCTCAATACAAGACATTTTAGCTTTAGATTTCGTTAACGCGGTCAAAGATCTGAAAGTCGACCTGTATGCTTCCAAACAAGATTTGGCTAACGCTGTTGAAAATTCATCCTCTGATTTAGCCGAAAAACTTACTGAGGATTTATTTGGCAAATATGAACTTTTAATCAGTAAACTTGACAGTGTGGAAGATGAATTACAGCAGAAACAAGCAGAGGCTCTTAACGGGTTTAAGCCTGTTTTAGAGAACATATCTTCTTCTCTCGTTGATATACTTTCTTATGTAAGCGAGAACAGAGATTTCAATATTAATGATATTAACATTAAGCTTGCCGACATTACGGAATTTGTAAAAGACAACAATATTAATTACCTTGAAAATGTTCGGGATGTTGTAGAAGTAATAAGAAAACAAGTTGAGAATAATCTTAACACTATACAAAAAGACACTTCTAAAAAAATTGATACGATTAAAGATGCGGTGTCTCAAAATACTGAAAACTTAAGAGAAGAAATTAAATACTCTTATAATAAGCTGTTGGAAATTCAGGATAAATTCGAAGCATTAAAAGACAGTCTAAATTCGGATAAAATTGTTTTAAGCTCAAACTTAAATGATATTGTTACATCAACAGAAGATGTTAAAAACAATTTTGAACTAAAACTTACGACATTACAAAATGCATTATTAGAAAGAATTTCTGAATTTAAACAAGAATTCACATGCGAAAATGCTGATAAAATAAGCGAAATCAGGTTTTCATCAGAGAATCTTTTTGCAAAAACATTGCAAAATTCTACAGAACTTAAAGAGGAATTACGCGGCGAAATTGCTCAAATAATAGGCACATTAAAACTTAATGTGCAGGAACTTACCGAGCAATTATCAGGTTTCTCGCTAAAAACAGAAAATTCTAATGAGAATATTGAACGCAAGGTAGATTCTGCAATCGGTAATACGGTAAAGCTTGATGAATCAGTAAATAAAATTTCATCAACTCTGTTATCGTCTCTAAATGATAATTTTAAAGAACTAAAAACTTTATTAAATAATTTCAATCAAAAATCGGAAATTGATTTTAAACAAAATCGCGATAAAATTACCGAAGATTTTAACTCTATTCGCCGTGCTATAGAAAATACCGGTTCCGACATAAATCAAGATATAACAAAACAGCTTGAAGTTATGGAAAGCCGTTTTAGCACGTTATATAATACTGTTACAAATGCCCTTGAGTGCGGCAATGATAAATTTAATGAAAAAATTGACACCACATTTGCTGACATATCAGAAAGCTTGGCAGCTCAAATCAAAGAACTGCAGACAGCCTCAGATAAAATCAACAACAGTATAACGGAGCTGTCAACTTCTGCGAAAAGCTCACTTACCGGAGTTTTGGCTCAAATTTTAGATAATTTTGTGGCTTTAAAATCTTTAATCAACAGCTTGAATGAAAAAACCGCTGATGATATTCAAAATTCCGTAGAAGAATTGACAAACCGCTTTTCAGAATTAAAAGACAAACTGGAATGCGTAGACAAAAATATTGATGAAGATTTAACAAGACAATTATCTATTATCGAGCACGGATTTGAGACTTTAACAAACAGTATTACTGATTTATTTACTCAAAGTGACACGCAACTGAACTCCAGACTCGGCGCAGGCTTAGCTGATATCTCTGACAAAATGCAAACAGAAGTCGCTTCTATGTTAGAGCAATATAAAATCAAGCTGGAAGAACTGTTCGACAGTGTTTCAGAAAATAATCAACAGCAAGCGGAATTAATTAAAGAGAGAATCTTATCATTAAATAAAATTTTTAATGTCTCTCTTGCCGCACAGAATAATACAGCTGCAAAACAGCTTGAAGCCATAACGCTTCAACTCAAAGACATCTTGGATGAAAACTTAAAAATTTCAGCAGCTGATTATGACACGCTAAAAGCTAAGCTTGAGAACTTTGCTTCTTATTTGGAAAGCAGTAATAACAGCCTGGTTGATAATGTAAAGAAACAGTTTGAAGAATATTCAGCACTGTCTCAAGCGCAGTTGACAGAATCAACAGATAAAATAAAAGATGCAAATGAGCGTTTTATCAGTGATATAAGAGCGCAGCTTGATGATATGACAAAATTTGTTGATTCCGGATTGGATATACAAGCACAAGAAGTTAATGTAAAATTTGATGAAATATCAACAAGAATACAACAGATTTCAGGGAACTTAACAGCTTTAAATAATCAGACCGGTAACAAATTAGACAGTTTGAATGAAACTCTTTCGAATCTGAAGCAAAACATCTCCGGCACGGTCAATGACTCTTCGGTATTAATCATTAACAGACTTGATGAGATTTTAAAAGATTTATGTACTAAAAATGAAGAAATAGCTTCATCAGTAATTCTTGCTTCTGCCGATATAAAAGGAGATATAAAAACTTCCGTATCATCTGATATGCATGATTTCACTACTTTAGTCGAAACAAAACTTTCAGAACTCGACGAATTAATAGAAAATACCGCAATTTGTCAGCAAACCAATATTTTGACTCCTATAAAAAACTTACTTGAAGAATTACAAAATGCAAATAAATCTGTAAAAGATCAACTTGATTTATTAAAACAAAACTTAGCTGATAATTTTTCGGGAGAAGTTAAGGCTTTGACGGATAAAATTCAGACAATGTTTGAAGAGCATTCACTGAACTTCGTATCAGAGCTTGGCAATACCAATACAAAATTCGCAGAAGATTTATCCGCATGCACATTAGAATTTAAAGCGGCTTTTGAAGCTTTAAATGAGAGATTGGATAAAGATGAAATTTCTCAAATGAATGTTTTTCAATCTCAACTGAAAGAATTAAGCAATACCTTTAATATATTAATTAATGAAGCAAAAAATGTAACAAAATCTGAAGTTTCTGCAATATCCGAAACTTTAATATCCAATAGCAAAGCATTAATGGATGATGTGGAGCAATCTATTGAGAATAAAGTAAATTCTATGCTCGCCGCAACGGCAGACATATCAGCCGGAGAATTGCAATCAATGGAGGCTTTTGCAAATAAAATACTGGCTCAGGCAGACGTTAATAAACAAAACATAACTGCCTGCAAAGATATTCTTACCAAACTTATCAAAAATGAATGTGACATTCTTGCCGGTAATATAGAAAAAGAAACGGATGTTATCGTAAAAGATATTATAGAACAGTTTAATCTGATGCGCAGCAGCCAAAAAGACGAATTGTCCGATATTGCGGTGCACATTGAAAGCTCTGTTGAAGATTATATTTACAACTACGTAAATGAACTTAAGTCATATTTAGACATCAAAACAGATTCCACAATTCTTAACGGGAAACTTGATAATTTAAAAAATGAGCTTAATGACACAGCTGAAAACATTCTGGATAATATGAATAAATTCCTTGAAGCAGGAGTTTTTTCATCAGCAATAAGCGATTTAAGAACTGCAAATGAAATACTGGTTTCTTCAATGGCTGATAAACTTAACAAACAAATCCAAGAATTTGTCCGGGAAAATGTAACCGACAAGTTTGAGGAACATTTAAATCTGTTTGATAAAAAGTTCATCGACACGCTTGTTGACAAATATGAAGAAATAAAACTTATAGCTTCAAAGTATGACAGAGGCTTTGAAACAATACAAATATCTGTCCGGGACTTACTTTCTCAATTTACAGAAACAAAAGATTCTATTTTAAACAAGCTTTCTGTATCAGCAGATAATATAAGTAATTCAATAGAAAGCTTAAACGTTAGTTTTTCTGATTTAAAAGAACAAATTTTAAATAAATCTTTTGATGAAGCCTTTCAAGCATCGCTTAATAACAGGATTAACGGAATTGAGAATCTTGTACATGAACAACTTGGTTATTTGGAAGATATAAGCGAACTTTGCTGTACAAACCTCCCCGAACTGACAGAGATGAATACTTTAGTCAAATACGGCGTTCAGCAATCTGTCGCGGAATTGGTATCAAAATTAGACAGCAAAGATGAAAATATTGCCAAAGATTTAGAACAACTAAAAACAGATATAATAACACAATTCTTAAATATATTTAACCAAATCTCGTTTGTTGCGGAACAGGAAGAAATTATTGACTTTATACAAGAAAAGCATGCTGACTTAATCACAATATTAAGTCATATTGTAACCACATCAGACTCTGTTTCTTCTGTGGACAGCAAAGTTAACACTATAAAAGAAGACATAAAAAACATAAACGAAAAAATAAATTCAATAATATCTTCAGAAGGTGACATCAATTACGTATACAGCCTTCAAGATTTAGAATCCGATATAGCAAATTTGCGCCTTGTTCTGAGTGAAATAAAAGAGGATAATAAGTCTAAAGAACTGGAAGAGCTTATGAATTCTACGAATAACATTTATAAGCTTGTAGAAACTATTAAGACTGAAATGCCGAAATTTGAGCTTGAAGAATTTAAGCGCGACTTTAATACTTTGTCGGAAGATATAGTTAGTATCAGTACACGCACGAACAAACTTATCCTTGCATCTGATGAATCATATAAAACATTACAGGATAATTTGCAGGACTTTAAGCTGGTAATAAACGATTTAGACGAAAGAACCCGTAATTTTGCTCAAGAAGCCGGCATTGACAGAATCGACAACAAGCTCGGTTCAATTAACGCTATGATACAAAACGGAGCAAAAACAAATCAGGTATTCAACCAGGTCTTTGAATATTTGGCAGAATGGGTTGATAAAGCAGGAGAGCAGATTTCAACAATTTCCGATAAAGTTGAAACTCTTGATGATATCGGTCAGATAAAAGTTATGCTCGAAGATTTAAAAGCAGAAGCTGAAGATAATTCTGAAAGCACGGAATTAATCGAAGCATTGGGTAATGTATTTGATAAACAAACCAAACGTATATCTTCATTAGAAGCAAAACTTGACAGAGTAATTGTAGAGACTACAATCAATAATAAGAATAATAAAATTGATATGTCGCCGTTTGAAACGACTTTAAACAGATTTTTGGTAGCTATGGATGAAAAAATGTCAGAACAGCAAAATAAGATTGAATCTCTGGAGACAAAACTTGCGGAAGTAATGACATTAATCGATCCGAAAGACACTGCTCAGCTTACCAAAAAGGTCGGCGGCATGGACAGACAAATAGCTAAGTTGAATAAAAGTATCGAAAAAATAGCTTCACATGTTGTTGAAAAATAAAGTTGACGGACTGAAAAATATTTTAAAACCTGAAAATGTTCTTACTGCAGAAGAAGAACGCTATTGTTATGCTGAAGATTCGACTAACTCAAAAGGAAAAATTAAACTTCCCGATGCAGTTGTTTTTGTAAAAACAATAGAGGATGTTCAGCGGGTTTTGATGTACGCAAACAAACATAAAATTCCCGTAATCTCAAGAGGAGCCGGCACTAACATGGTGGGAGCCTGTTCTTGTCCAAAGGGTGGAATTGTGCTTAATTTTTCCAGAATGAATAAAATCCTGGAATTTAATCCTCAAAACATGACAATGAAAGTTCAACCGGGAGTTGTATTGGGAGACATAAAAAAACTTGCGGAAACCGAAAACCTGTTTTATCCGCCGGATCCTTCAAATTTTAAAGTTTCAACAATAGGCGGCAGCATTGCGCAATCATCTGGCGGCGCAATATCATTCAAATACGGCACAACAAAAGATTATATTCTAAGCCTCAAGGTTGTACTTGCTGACGGAAGCTTAATGCAACTCGGAGCAGGAACCATAAAAGATGCGGTAGGTTACCATTTAAACCAACTTATAATAGGAAGTGAAGGGACTCTTGCCGTTGTTGTGGAAGCCGAATTAAAACTTATTCCGAAACCTGAAACTTCAAGGGTTATACTTTCTTATTTCGATAATATCGATAATGCGATTGAAGGAGTAAATGAAATTATAAAACGCAGAATTTTCCCTGCGACAATTGATTTTATGGACAAAAACTCCGTTCGTACGGTAGAAAGCTTCTACCCTTGCGGCTTAAAAACTTCTTGTGAAGCGATGCTGATAACGGAAATCGACGGATTTGAAAGTTCTATGGAACAGCAACAGACAAGTGTCATTAACGCTTTAAAAAGTACCGGAGCTTCCGAAATCTCTGTAAAAATTCGGGATAATGAAAAAGAATCCGTATGGACAGCAAGACGTGCAAGCTTTGCTGCGACAGCAAAATTAGCTCCGGATGTTGTTTCTGATGATATTATTGTACCGAGAAGCAGCCTTGCTTCTATGATTCGCGGTTGTCGCAGTATTTGCGAAAAATTCGGGCTTGAAGTTTGTCTTGTAGGTCATGTCGGCGACGGAAATATTCATCCGCAAATAGCCATTGATTTAGACAATGATGAAGAATTCAAAAAATATGTTCAGGCAAAATCGGAAATGTATAAATTAGCAGTTTCCTTGGGAGGTACAATTTCGGCCGAACATGGAGTAGGAAAAGAAAAAATTTCATATTTGGAAAATACTGTTGACAGAGATGCTGTTTTATATATGAAAAAAATTAAAAAATTATTCGACCCGAATAATATTTTAAATCCTGATAAGATATTTAAATTATAAGGAGGAATTATGGATATAATAGTTATTTATTGTACTGTTCCGGATAAAAAAATAGCAAAAAATATAACGAAAGTCATTATGAAACATAAGCTTGCCGCATGTGTAAGTATGGTTGATAAGGTGCATTCCGTTTTTTCCTGGGACGGAGAAATTTGTGAAGAAAAAGAAATTTTAATGATGATTAAAACCCGTCGTTCAAATTACGGAAAAATTAAACTTGTTATAGAGGACATGCATTCTTACACAGTTCCGGAAATTATTGCGCTTCCAATTGTAGATTGTAGTGAAGATTATTTAAAATGGCTTGTCAAAGAAACAGAATCTCAGAAATAACATCATACTTTAAAACACTCGGTATTGATGTAAATATTGGAAAAACCAAAGCTAGAGGAAACCGCGGGATATTTTTATGCAGTAAAGGGAAATATCGAATTGATATAGCTAAAGATATTCCTCAAGATAAGATATTACCGATTTTAGTCCATGAATTTGCTCATTTTGTTCATTATTGCTATGACTCTCAAATGAAAACACTTGATTTTATATTTGACGACTTGCAAGACAGAAATATGGAAGAGCTTATTAACGTAACAGTGGATAGAATTCCGAAATCGTCAGCCGCTGATTTATACAATATGAAAGAAAGCCTGGAAATTAATATAAAAGATTTGGTTAGTATAATAAAAGCTTCTCATCCTGATTTCAAGCTTTCTTCGCCCTATAAAAATATCGAGAAAACGTTAAAAACACCGGAAAAATACCTTTTGAAGTATGATAAAATACTGTTTTTCGGCAGAACTTACACAACTGAATCTTTAACAAAAGATTTTCCGAATTTAACAGAAGAACAAAAAGCATATATTTTGTTAAAATCCAAACGCAGAGCTCTTGCAAGAATCAACTCCAGAATATCAAAATTGAATAAGTATTATAATAAACCTTCAGAATTATTTGCCAGATTTTCGGAAGTTTATTTTCTGGAACCGGATAAAGCAAACCGCTTGGCTCCCGGTTTATTTAATAAAATTAACAAAAAACTTAACTCTAATAAAATTCCCGAACTTGCAAATCTTGAAAAAATATTAAATCAACAATAAACACTTTATTTTTTTTAAGTTTTCTTATAAAATAGAAGAAGGAAAGAGAGTTTTAAATGATAACAAATTTTAAGAAAACTACCCAAAAAGACGATATTAAGCTTTTGGTCTGGATAGTGCTGGGATTTCTTTTTGTTGCCTGGTTGTGCACTCCTCCGGGGAATAAATTTTTGCAAATGTGTTTTTGGGGCAACAACACAAAGTTTTGGATTGCAAAACTTACAAATAATTATCAATCTACTGAATATCTTTTTCATAGGAATAATGCGGTTTATCTTGCAAAAATGTATAAAAAGAAAGATAAAGCTTTAAATGAAATGAACAAAGCTATAGAGACTCTTCCTGCATATGTAAATGAAGCAGAGCTCAACACCTTATATAAAGAAAGAGCATATATAAAGCTTTTTGCCGGAGACCATAAAGGTGCTCTTAATGATTTTATAAACGGCGGAGTCAAATCCGGCAATGTTTCCCTAAACGAGAATTTAACAATTGCAATGCTTTTTAAAGAAGTCGGAAATTACAGAGAAGCAATATCATATTGTAATAACATATTAAATACTGATAATACTGCATATGCCGGTTACGCTTGCCTTTCCGAAATATATAATTCATTAGGAAGATATGATGTTTCTCTTAAAGTTTGGAACCTTGCTATTGACCGAAAGCGTAATAATGCTCGTGCATATGTTGACAGAGCAACGGTAAAAAAGCAGTTGGGCGATATGGCCGGTTACAATGAAGACATAAAAAAAGCCAAAGAATACCTGCCGACAATCGATCTGGATTATTCTATAATAGAAGAAACCTTACATCCGAAGATTTTAACATTGAGTATAAGAAATGCATAGTCTGAAATTTTTCTTTGTTTGATTTATAATAATACTGGATAAATACAACAAAGGACCAGGTATGAAATATTCCGAATACTCAGTGGTAATAGTAGGAAGCGGCGCAGCCGGTTTGTATGCGGCATTAAAATTATCTCAGGAAATTGAACTGCCAGACGGAATATTATTAGTTACTAAATCCGGACTGGGAGAGAGCAATTCTCTCTACGCTCAAGGTGGTATTGTCGGAGTGATTCACCAAAATCCGGAAGACAGTGTTAATTGCCATGTACAAGATACTTTAAAAGCAGGAGCCGGACTATGCGACGCTAAAGCCGTCGAATATATTTCAAGTGCATCTGATGAAGTAATTAATGACTTAATATCCAGCGGAGTGAAATTTGACAGAGATTCGACAGGAGAATTAACATTTACTCTTGAAGCGGCTCACAGTATCAAACGAATATTACATTCCGGCGGAGACGCAACCGGACGTGGTATTACAGAAGCATTACGTCAGAAGGTTTTAGAGGATGATAATATAACCGTAATTGAAAATTCTATGGCAGTAGAATTGCTTGTAGACTCTGACAAAGAATGTAAAGGAGCAATATTATATAACGAACTGACAGAAGAACATGAGATTGTTTACACATCCGCGCTTGTCCTAGCTACCGGCGGAGTCGGACAGCTATACCAATACACAACGAATCCCGAAGGAGCTACCGGTGACGGAATAGACTTAGCATATAATGCAGGAGCCGTTATACAAGATATGGAATTTATACAGTTTCATCCGACAGCACTTGCTCTCAGCCCTAACAATAAAAATCGATTCTTAATATCAGAGGCGGTACGCGGTGAAGGTGCCAAACTGATTAATAATCATGGCGATGAATTTATGGCAAAATATCACGATAAAAGAGAATTAGCACCAAGAGATATCGTTACAAGAGCCATATACAGTGAAATGACCAGAGAACATGGGTTTAATGTATTTTTAAATGCATCAATGATAGACCACAACAAACTCTCCAGGCGTTTTCCGACAATAGCTAAAAAATGCGGCGAACAAGGTATTGATATTTCTAAAAAGCCCATTCCCGTAGCCCCTGCAGCACATTACACAATGGGAGGAATAAAAGCTACCGTTGAAGGCAAAACATCCATAAACGGGCTTTATGCCATCGGTGAAGTTGCCTCTACCGGATTGCACGGAGCTAACAGACTTGCAAGCAATTCATTACTTGAATGCGTAGTCTGTGCCTATGAGCTTGCAGATTACCTCTCATTTGCAAATCTTATGCCGCCTAAAAAAATCGATAATAACATAAGACAAATTATAGAAGTATATTCAGCTCCTATTAGCGATGAAGATTATGACATACAAACTCTCAAACAAAACTTAAAAAAACTTATGTGGAACAATGTCGGAATAATACGTTCCGGAGAAAAACTGCAAGAAGCATTAACAGAAATACAAAAAATGAAAGCAGATTTTAAAAGAACACGTAAGTGTTTAAATAAAGATGAATATGAGTACAGAAATATGCTTACAACTGCAGAATTAATTATAACAGAGGCCCTTGCAAGAAAAGAATCAAGAGGAGCGCACTGCCGCTCGGACTATAAGCAAACAAACAGCCAAGCGATTCACTCAAACATAAAAAAACAGGAAAATAAGGAACTTATCTATGTTAAATAAATTTTTTATAGAAGAACACGTAAAAAATGCACTAAACGAAGATATCGGGTTTGGAGACATAACAACAGACTTTCTGACAAATGAGAACGATGTTATGACCTGCACATTAAATACAAGAAATGACGGTATTTTTTGCGGTAAAGAAGTTTTTGAATGTGTTTTTAAAACACTTTCACCCGCTATAACTATAGATTTCTTTTTTAACGATGGCGATGAAATAAAAAAGGGAGATTGTATTGCGAAAATAAGCGGGCCGGCACGCTATATTTTAACGGGTGAACGTACAGCACTGAATTATATTCAGAGAATGAGCGGTATTGCGACAGAAACTAATAAGTATCAAAAAGCTATCGGTGCAAATAAAGCTAAAATTGTTGATACAAGAAAAACAACTCCGGGCTTCAGAGCATTTGAGAAATATTCGGTAAAAACGGGCGGAGGCAGTCTGCACAGATTTAATTTATCAGATTGCGCAATGATTAAGGACAATCATATAAAATTTGCCGGCACATTAACAAAAGCTGTAGAAAAACTAAAAGCAAATATGTCGCATGCACATAAAATTGAGGTTGAGTGTGATACTAAAGAACAGGTTTCGGAAGCTCTTAAATGTGGAGTAGACATTATTATGCTTGACAATATGACGCCGGACGAAATGCGTGAGTGTGTGCAATTAATAAACGGACGAGCTGTCACGGAGGCAAGCGGCAACGTCAGTTTGTCTACCGTTAAAAATATTGCAGATACCGGAGTTGATATTATTTCTTCCAGTGCAATTGTTGCAAAAGCTCCGACACTTGATTTAGGACTTGATATGTAACGAGTTATAAACTCAACTCTGCTCTTTCATGTTCAAGTTTTTTTTGCTCATCTTCAATTTTTGTTTGTTCACGGTTGAGTAAATCTATCTGTCTTTTTATATCACGTTCTTCAGTATCTAATTTTTGTTCCTCACGTTTTATCTCTGCTTCGGTTTTATTGCTTCTAAAAGTCTTTGTAAGCGGAGAGGACATAAAATAGTTGGATTGTATTCGCATAAAAACTCCTTTCATTTGTTATTATAAACCATGTAAAAAAATTTTTTGCTGATTTGTTACATTTTGATATTAAAAATTATTTTCTCTCAATTCTTGAACAACTAATCTTCATTAACAGTAAAAGAGATTCTTCGGGCTCACTAAAGAATTGTTTTCGCCCTCAGCATGACAGCCGGCTTGATGTATCACTTCTCCGGATATCGTCATTCATAAGGAGCGGCCGCGATTGAAAAATCCTTTTAATTTAAAAATTATATTAAGTTTTGTAAAGAAAATCTTAAAACTTGAAATTAGCTACTTTATACATACTTTATATATATGTAAGACTAAGATGGAAAGAAGCAAACAATGACACTATTTGGAATGTACAATATGAATATGTTAGGCGGAGCCGGTTTCAGCGGTCTTAGTCCTTTGGGCAATTTCGGAAGTTTCGGCGGCTTTGGCATGGGCGGAAGCATATTCACAAACTGCTTCGGCGACTTTAACTATGATGCAGCGGCCGGATATGGTGTTGCAAATGCTCTTATGGGAGTTGCCGGCAGCGCAATTAGTCAAGCAGTAGGCAATAAACGCGCAGAAAAATCCGAACACCAAAACAATCAAACTGAAATTGAAAATATCGATAGTCAAATAGCAGAGTTAGAATCAAAAAACCCGGAAAAGGAAATAGATGCTTCATTTGATACAAATATTAAAACAGCAACGACAAATCGCCAAAATGCTTACGATGCTTATGACAACGCCCAAAAACTACAAACTGCATATGAAAAAGACTTAACAAAAAAAGACCTTTCGGAATCAGATAAAGAAAAAATTCGTCAAGAGATACGAAATTTAAAGGTTGGCGAAAAAAAAGCAGAATATGACAAATTAAATGGGGATGAAAATACAGAGGGCAGCGTAAAATATTACGAAGCTGAAAAACAGAAAGCTATAGAAGCAAAGAAACAAGAAATTAATAAGCAAATAGAAGAATTAAAAAATAAAAAAGCTAAACTTCAAGAAGCTGTTGACGATGTTAATTTAGACAAAGCAGACGGTAAAAAATCCACCAGAACTTCTGATGAAGATTTAGCCCAAAAATTAAAAGACGGCAAACTTGATCCCGCCAGATTATATTCTAAACAGGATTTAAGAGGCGCTATCTACCAATTCAGAATGGCTGTTGACGAAACTCCTGATAAACTTGAGAAAGCATATCTGGTATTAAATATGTACAATGACGGTATCTCTAAAGATGATCAAAATGCAACCTTCAAAGCTGCTGCAGAAATTGCCAACAGATATATAAAAGAACATCAAGAGCAGACAGCAAATGAAACGAATTAGAAATACTTAAATTCGGCGAAATGTTAACTTTTGTAACAAAAAGACTCAATTCTGAAATTGAGTCTTTTTTATTTACTTTATATATATGTAAGATGTAAAAACAAGAGAAACAAAGATGGGTTACTACAACGACATAAGCAACAACAAAGATTTAGCGGCACAGAATGTCGCACAATACAACAGAATGAGAGGCATCTCCGGCCATACTACTGCAGGAGTAGTGCTTAGCCAAACCCTTCCTTCTGTTTTTATGACACTTACTGCAAAAATCCCGGAATGGATAAAATCTGAAGATAACGAAGAACCGGAAGTAAATTCTGAAAATTCTAAGGTAAAAACATTACAAGATAATTTAAACAATATTCTTAAAGAAATTGGTGCCAAGGACGAAAGAGACATTAATGAAGCTGTAAGCCGTATTCAAAATACAAGAGATAAAAACGTAGGCATAGCACAAGCTGAAGTCAATACTTTTACAAACGGCACCGATAAATATTCCGTAAAAATAAAAAAGTTAACCGAAAAGCTTACCCCCAAAGAGGGTACTGTATTAACTACGGAAGAAAAAGAAAAAATAAATCAGGACATATTGAAACTTGGCCAAGAAAAAACGAAGGCGCTTGAAAAGGCAAAAGCTAATTTAGTCCAAGTTACAAAAGAAGAAGATGCAAAAGTACAGAAGGCATATGAAAAAGCTCAAGAAGCAATAAAAATCTTGGAAGAACTGGCAAATTTAAAAAAAGTCGGGGATAGCGAAGTTACAGTAACAGAAAAAACAGAAGCATTAGCTGATTTTACGAAATATAGAAAATTATTTACAGACGAAAGTATCCCCATTGAAAAAAGGCTTGAATATGGTGAAAATTTAGAGAAAATAGCTGATGAAAATCGCGATAACAGCACTATAAAAGATGCTTACAAAATGATAGAGACTAAAATTAAAGCTCTTAAGTCTGCACATATGAGCAAAAACAATTCCAATAATTCAAGCGTTCAACCATCCTTAACAGAACGTCAGGGTAGTTTTGGTATATAAAAAGTTTATTTAACCCCATCTTACATCTTACAAAAGTTTTCAGTCCGCTTATGCGGGCTTTTTTTTTGATTAAAAAAGCCGGTTTTCAAACCGGCTTTTTATAAAACTAACCTCTGATATTGAGTTCTTTAATAAGACTTCTGTAACCTTCAAGATTCTTTTCTTTCAAGAATGAAAGAAGTCTTTTTCTCTTACCTACCATCATCAAAAGACCGCGTTTTGTAGCAAAGTCTTTTTTGTTAGATTTCATATGCTCGGTAAGCTCAGAAATCTTTTTGGTTAACATTGCGATTTGTACTTCGGCAGAACCAGTATCTTTTGCATTTGCGCCGAATTTTTCAATAATTTCCTGTTTGTTTTTTAAATTCATAATTTCTTCCTTTTCTGCTTTGCTCCTTAGTAAGACAAGGGACCTAAGCTTAAAAGCCGGTAGTAAACGTCCAGCACGGTAACATTTACCCCCTTGCCCTCACCGGGCACGTACAAGTGCTGTACCAGCACTCCACAAGCGTAAATATATAATAAAAGAATTTAAAAATCAAGTTTTTAGCTTAATATTACTTAATCTACGCTATGATAAGAGCCGATTACATAAAACATTTTTACAAGCGGCATAATTTCTTCAAAGGCTTTAGCTATTTTTCTATCGAGAATATGCCCTTCAAAATCAATATAGAATACGTACTCACCCAATTCTTTTTTGGACGGACGCGAATCTATGTATGACATATTAATTTCATAATTTTCCAGTATGGTTAAAATTTTATTCAAAGCCCCTGCTTTATTTTCTGTAGAAAACGTAATACTCGTTTTATCATGACCGGTTTGCGGGGACATAAACTTTGCAAGAAGTATAAATCGTGTTTGATTATTAACCTCATCATTTATTTTAGTATCAATAACCGGCACATGATACATTTCGGCACAATCTAAACTCCCTATTGCGGCAACGCTTTTATCTGCGGTTTGTAAAGATTTCACTGCGGATGAAGTAGACAATGTAGCCTCTTCTATTAATGAATCGGGGAAATTGTCCTGCAAATACTTTTTGCATTGCGCTAAAGCTTGAGGATGAGAACGCACAACCTTTATATCCGATTTTTTATCCGCATAACCCAATAGTGCATGTTCAACGTTCATGGTTGTTTCCGCAACAATCTTATATTCTTCTTTTTTTAAAGAAGAAAGGTTATCTAATGTCTCGCGAACAATCCCCTCTATGGAATTTTCTATCGGAATCACTGCCGCTATATCTTCATTGTTTTCATCTTTTAAAGCTTTAATTACACTTGAAATAGATTTTAGATTAGTACTTACGCAATGCAAATCAAACGCATCTATAAATTTATTTTTTGCAAAATCGCTGTATGACCCTTTCGGCCCTAAAAACAATAATTTTCTTATTCTTGTTGTATCTAATATTTCGGGTGTCATAATTCATTCCTATCTGTCTGCTGAAAAATCACGTTGTAAAACATTATTTACACGTCTTGTAGCCTTATCTATATCACCTGTCTTATAATATAATCTCGCAAGCAGCATTTCTCTTGATGATGAGGGAGACATATTATAAGCTTTCTGAGCATATGAAAGAGCTGTACCGTAACGTTTAACAATCGCATAAATCGTTGCAATTTCTTCATAACTCTTTGCAATTGTATTCACATCATTTGTAATCGTTGATATATTTTTATATTCCTCAATTGCTCTTACATATTGTTTTTCTTTTTTTAGTTTACCGGCTTCGGCAAAAACCTTTAAGATTTTTTCTTCATCAGAAGGCTCAGCAGACGTTGCCGAACTATCTGCGGTAATTTCAGAAACATTTTCGGCAGCAGCTTCTTGAGGCAAATTATCTATATTTTCCAATGCTTCTTCTGCCGACGGACGGAGCAGTTCTTTTCTTTGGGGAGCTTCCTTAGTTTCGGCCTTTTGCTCTATTTGATTATTAGTTTCAACTGCCGCTGTTTGCTCTTCGCTTACTCTGTTTTCAACAGGTGTATTGATCGAATTATTTCTTGAAACAATAGTATCAGACGCATTTTCAGTATCAGGAATAAAACTAAATGCCTTAATTATAAGAACTAAAAACACAGTACAAATTAAAAACAATATAATTAAAAAACTTTTTGAGTTAAATTCCGTATAATTATTCATATATTAAGGCTCCTTTCAGATTTTCTTTTTATTTAATTCTACCCCAAAAGCAAACATTGCGAAATCGTATTTTACGGGATCCTCAGGACATAGCTCCCGAAGCTTTGCAGTGAGTTCCAAAACGGCTTTAAAATCATTACTTTTTCTTGTCAGCAACCCCATTGAACGTGAAACTCGGGCAACATGGACATCAAGAGGAATTAACAAATCACTTGGTTTCATAAATTCCCAAATACCTAAGTCAACCGGAGGCTTTCTTATCATCCAGCGTAAAAACATATTCATACGCTTCATCGCACCGCCGTTTTCCGGATTCGGAATCATATGATAAAAGCCTTGCCCTACAGTCCTTGGAGCACGTAAATAAAAATAATCAACGACTGTTTTAAGCATTTTATAAACATCATTCTCGCATCTAAAACCATATTCAAAAAGTTCCCGCAGACCATTTGATTCAGTATAAAGCATATTTAAAATTCGAAAAATCGGAATTATATCATTTTCTTTAGAAAAACGATATTCAAAGCCTTTTAGAGATGAAAAATCTCCGGCTTTTACATATTCCGTTATCTTATTATCAGCTCTGGCAAACAAATCGTTAAGCTTTGCTATAAACATTTTGCGATTACCATAAGCAAAAAGTGATGCAATAAAACCTGCAAGTTCCGCATCCTCTCTTTTGGGAAACTTGTGTATAAATTGAATCGGATCGTCTTTTATAAACTCTTCCGTTTCGTATTTCAAAACCAGATTATCAAGCTCATTCTTTGTTATCATCTTATACTTTTAAAAAATTCTTCCAATATTTTTTTACATTTATCTTCTTCTATTCCACCATACACTTTTAGTGTATTATTAGTCAAGTTTTTAAATATATTGTTAGAAATTAATGCTCCGTACTGCGGGTTGTAAGCACCGAAATAAACGGCACTAAGCCCTGATTGAAATATAGCCCAAGCACACATCGGACAGGGTTCCAGTGTTACATAAAGTTCGCATCCTTTTAGCCTTGAGCTGTTCATCTTTTTTTGCGCATCCTTTATGGCAAGCATTTCTGCATGTGCCAGGATATCGTTATCTTCCTCACGCTTGTTGTGAGCAGATGCAATTATTATTCCGTCTTTTTTTATTACACACCCTATAGGAACATCTTTTTTACACTTCAATGCTTGTTCAATAGCACTTTGCAAGATTTTACTCCTCTTTTAGACTTTTTATAACACATTTATTATAAATCAAATTTTTATATTATTCTTTGTTCTGTTGTCAAAGGAGTTATATTTATCTTGTATTTATTTTTGGTTAAATAAGTTTTAAATAATTGATCATAAGTTTTATCTATAGATACAAAACGGGATCTGATTTTTTTCGCCCACTCAATATCATCTTTTACAAGATATTTTTCATTAATTAACATCTTATAATCTTTATCCGGATTAATAGGCTCAAATTCGCCGGATTTCTTATTTCTTACTTTTATTGCCTCTATATAATCAGCATCTGAATTTCCGTTTTTAATATCCGCAATCATTGAACGATTTACCTGAATATCTGACCAGTGGATTATGGTACTTCTTGTAGGTGCTTTCAGATTATACAGGACATTTTCTACAATCAGTCCCGCTAATTCTTTTCCTTTTACGGTACCTATTTTTAAATTTGACAAATCTTCACTGACCCCGTCAAAAACTTTCATTACGTCAAGATTATTTGCACCGTCTTTCAAGCCGCCTCGCACAATAGATGACTGAATTCCTACAGTAAACAAGTCTGAATCAATACTTTCTTTTACAACCGATTTTATAGCACTTGTCAAATAATTCATAAGATAACTGTTCGAATATCTGAGTTCGTTCCCGTAAGTTAACTCTCGAACCCCGCTACTTGCCTTTAAAGAAACTAACGGATGCATATCTTTTTCCAAAAAATCATTTAAAAACAATTGAAACGGATGTTTTTCTATTCCGTCTGCAAGTGTAACGGCGGTAAAATAAGGAGTCATCGATGTTTTAACAATATTACCGTTATCATCAAACTCGAGATTCAGAGCTTTTATCATTTCATTATCTTTTCCGAGCGAATTAACACTTGTTTTACCTACATTTGTTTGACTGTTCTTATGATCGTGTCCGTTTAGCACAAGGTTAATTTGCGGCACTTTTTTACATATGAGCTCTGAAATTTTCCCTCCGGTATGTGAAAGCAATATAACAGCACCTTTCGGATTATGCTTTTTAAAATTTTCCACTTCTTTTTTTACTGAAGCAACTGTTCCTTGAAGTTTTGATTCATCTAAATTAGTATCTTTTTCATTACAGTTATCATAAAAAGTCATACCCTTTAAAAGTCCCGGATTATAAAAATCCATGCTCGGAATAGTTACCCCGAGAAACAAAACTTTATGCAAGAAATTAGGGTTTTTGTCGTCCGGAATCGAATATACGGCAGATTTTACTATATTATCACTTTCTTCCATAGCTCGGACTACCGCAGGTGATTTATTCAAATTCACATTTGTTATTAATGATTTCATCGGATTTTTCTTCATAACATTCAACAAAAAACCATCGCCGGCATCAAGACAATGATTCCCTGCAGTAAACAGCGTTTCAAAATAAGCTGCACCTTGTGCTACATTTGTAACAATTCCGCGAAGCATCTCGATTGTCTTTAGCATAGTTAGGTTCTGCAAATCTCCGTTAGTAAGCTTTGGTTTTGTTAAATATCCTTGCTTTGAAGGATTAATGAACCAATCTCCGACAATTGCAAAGAAATTCCTTGTGCTTTCTTCATTAGATTTTTCAAATATATCTTTTGCGTTGTTTTCTACCGTTTTAAGCCAAATCGGCATTTTTAATACATTTCCGTGATTATCGGCAGTTGCTAAAATATTAATTCGTGCACCTTGAAATGAAATATTATTTATTAAATTTTGCATCTTATCAACCTTTTTTTATTATAAAACCTCAAAATTTATTTTTTGCTACTTATGAAGAATTTAAAAACTTGACTTAGAGTGGCTCTTATGTAGTAGAATTGATTTATGAATAAATATATAGACTTGGATTTTGCAAAACTTGATATTGAAAGGCAAAAGCGCAGAGGGTGTTAGGAAGCTGTTTTTTGTGAGTGCAAAACGACAGAACAGTTAATAAAAATTTTTTCTGAGTTTAATAAGCAGGGACAAAATGTTTTAGGAATACGCGCTACAAAAGAACAGGCAAAGGCTTTGCAAGAAGAGTTTAAAGGGATTAAATATAATCAAGAGGCCGGAACTATAACTCTTATTAATAATCCTATAGAAAAAATCGGCGAAGTCGCAATTTGTACCGGAGGAACCGGAGATATTCCGGTTGCGGAAGAAGCAGCCGAAACGGCAATGTTTTACGGCAGCAATGTCTCTAAATATTATGATATCGGTGTTGCCGGTATCCACAGGCTTTTTGACAAAATTGATAATATAAGAAAAACTAATGTAATTATTGCAGCTGCCGGCATGGAAGGAGCGTTAGGCGGAATTATCACGGGACTTGTAGATATTCCCGTGATTGCAGTCCCGACTTCCGTTGGATACGGAACTTCTCTCAAAGGAGTCTCCGCTCTTCTTACAATGCTTAATTCATGCGCGGAAGGTATGACTGTTGTAAACATTGATAACGGATTTAATGCAGGCTACAGCGCCTCACAAATAAATAGAAAAATTGCAAATAACAAACGAAATAATGAGCGGAGCGAATAAAATTTCTTCTCAACTTCTAAACTACTAAACTTATAAACAACATAGGAGAAACCCATGGATTTATATTTTGAATGCAAATCAGGAATTTCAGGCGATATGTCGGTAGGAGCCCTGCTGGACATAGGTGCGTCAAAAGAAAAACTTGACAGAGCTTTAAGTTCAATGAAGCTGGAAAATGAATTTCAATATGAAATTACAAAGAAATCAATAAACTCAATTATGACAACAGATTTTAATGTTATTTTACCTCACACACATCACCATCATCATGAACACCGAAATCTTGTGGATGTGAATAAAATTATTGATAAATCTGATATGAGTGAAAAATCAAAAGAGCTTGCGAAAAAGATTTTTAAAATTGTAGCGGAAGCAGAAGCCGAAGTGCACGGTAAAGGGGTAAATGAGATACATTTTCACGAAGTCGGTGCAATTGATTCAATTGCGGATATAATTAGTTTTGCAGTTTTATTTGATGATATTAATCCGGAAAAAGTATATTTTTCTACTTTAACGGAAGGGCAGGGGTATGTTGAATGTGCCCACGGACGCTTACCGGTTCCGGCTCCTGCAGTTTGCAAAATTGCCGAAAAATATAAACTTCCAATGCGTTTTACGGATAATGACGGAGAAATGGTTACTCCGACAGGTGCTGCAATAGCCGCCTCACTTTATACGGGAGAAAAACTTCCGGAAGAATTTATAATCAATAAAACCGGATATGGCGCAGGGAAAAGACCATACAAAATTCCGATTTTAAGAGTTATGTTAATAAATGAGAAAGGAGAATAATTATGCATTTAGGAAACGGAATTATTTGTCCTGTTACTGGAATTCCAATGCTTGCTTTAGCCGGAGTAACAGCATTTTATACTTATAAAAAAGCAAAGAAAGAGTTTACTAAGGATAAAATTTTACCCGCTGTAAACTTAACAGCTTTAGTTTTTGGCTTGCAGATGATAAATTTTGCAATCCCTCAAACCGGCTCTGGCGGTCATATTGTGGGCGCAATCATGCTGGCAGCGCTTTTAGGACCATACACAGCGTTTCTTGCAATGTGCGCAATACTTCTTGTTCAAGCTGTATTCTTCGCTGACGGCGGCCTCTTAGCTTTAGGATGTAATATTTTTAATATGGGATTTCTTGCCTGTTTTGCAGCTTATCCCCTCTTGTACAAACCACTTGCCGAAAGAAAAAGAATGTTTTCAGGAGCTTTAATTGCTTCTGTTGCAGCTCTTCAATTAGGTTCAATAGCCGTTGTCGCAGAAGGTGCTTTATCCGGTTCTATTGCAGGAAGATTAGGAGATTTTACACTTTTAATGCAGGGGATTCACCTTCCGATTGGAATTATTGAGGGTATTGTAACCGGTGCAATTATTATTGCTGCTAAATTTGTTGATATAAAGAAATTTTCTTATTCAATGGGCGCTCTTGCACTTGTTTTAGCAGGAATAATTTCCGATTTCGCATCTCAAATGCCTGACGGTCTGGAATGGTCGCTGCTGAATATATCCAATTCCGTAGTTGAGCAGACTCAAGGTGTAATTTATACCGTATCAGAAGCTTTACAAGCTAAGACGGCAATTTTAGCCAATATGCCATTTACATCAGGCAGTATTGCAGGGTTATTCGCGGTTGCAGCTTTAATGTATCTCACTTGTTCTAATTTGTGCAAGGCAGAAGAGAATGCATAATAAATTCGAGAGTTTAAAAACTTATCTTAAGGAAAAGCAAGGACTGCTCCTTGCTTTTTCCGGCGGAATTGACAGCACAATGCTTCTTTATTTATGCAAAGATTTAAATATAACTGCAGTTACCTTTAAATCCGTATTCCAAACAGAAGAAGAAATCAGTTTAACAAAAGAGCTTTGCAAGAAATATAATGTTAAGCAGGAAATAATTGATTTTTTCCTCCTTGAAGATGAATTAATACGCAATAACCCCAAATACCGCTGCTATCTGTGCAAAAAGATGATGTTTACAAAAATCAGGTCAAAATATCCTGATAAAACAATTATTGACGGCACAAATTTTGATGATTTAAGCAGTTTCCGCCCGGGGTTAAAAGCTCTTAAGGAACTTAAAATTATATCACCGCTGGCAGAACATAAAATTACAAAAGCAGAAATAAGAGAGTTTGCAAGAGATTTGGATTTGCCAAACCATAATAAGCCTTCAACGCCCTGTCTTGCGACAAGATTTCCTTATAACATAATTCTTGCGGAACAAGAGTTACGGAAAGTTGAAGCAGGAGAAGCTGTATTAAAATCTGCAGGTTTTGACGATGTACGCCTGCGGCTTCACGGTGATATTGCAAGAATTGAACTTCCGAAATCAGAATTTAAGAAAATAATCAATAATGAAAAAACCTTAAACAAACTTAAATCTCTCGGTATACGCTATATAACGCTTGATTTGGAAGGCCTTAGACGCGGAAGCATGGATTAATTATGCATTACGCGTTTTCTTGTTATAATCAGGATTACCCCTGTAAGAACAGCAATTATACCTGCAATAATCCTTAAGGTAAGTTCTTCATGAAAAACGAGGACTCCTATTATAATAGCGGTTATCGGTTCCAGCGAACCCAGTATGGCAGCTGTTGTTGAGCCTATAAGTTTTATTGAGATTGTAATTGTCTCTATAGAAATTATTGTCGGGAAAAGAGCAAGAGCGAATGCACAGCACCATAGAAACGGAGTATTCAGAGGCTGCAGGTTAGTACAAAATTTGAGGTTTACAATATAAACAAGCAGACCAAAGAGCATTACGTAAAAACTCATCTTCGCACCGTTCATATGCTTTACCGGTTTGATATTTTTTACTCCCACAATATAGAGTGCATATAAAAGCGCAGAACATAATACCCATAAAATGCCTTTTATGTTTAATACAGCCTCTCCTTTACCGTGATATAAAAGCAAAATCCCCGATAAGATTAAGCAGGCAGAAAAAATAAATGTTTTTGTAATCTTCTCTTTATAAAAAACTGCCATTATAAACGCTACAATAACCGGATATATGAAAAGTATTGTGCATGCAATTCCGGCTTCTATATATTGGAAAGCTATAAATAAAGTTAAAGACGAGAGTGAAAAAAATATGCCTAAGATAAAAAGCGGTAAAATTTCATTTTTTGAAATTTTAAAGGAGGTTTTTTTTATAAATTTAAGCCACAGACCGTACATAATAACAGCAAGCGCGTATCTGTAAAACAAAACGGAATTTGCATCAATCCCTGCCGAATACATCGGAAGAGCAAATAAAGGGTTTGTACCGTAGCTTGCTGAAGCAATTGCTCCTAGCGTTACGCCTGTAGCTTTTCTTCTCATAATATGATAATCTAACTTAAAACATTTTAAAAAGCAATTAACTTCATGCTTGAGAAAATTTGTATTATAAGTTATACTAAATTGTGAAAAAAAATTAGAGGTATTGAGTTATGCTAAAAAGACTTTTATCACTATTCACAGTAGTATCAATTATCGGACTTAATACCATCCCCGTATTAGCCGAAAGCTGTGAAAAAACAGTTGCAGTAGAGCATTTAGATGTTCATAAAAAAGCTCCCTGCAATGTTGTTACAATTACAAATCTTAGAAAAACAGTAGAAAAAGGTAATGTTCTGCAGTTTGTATTTGATGAGAAATTTTTCTCTAAATGCGCTCAAGCAGGGCAAATGGTTCATTTTGTAGTCCCGCAGGCACTTTATACACAAGAAGGGACTTTAATCCTGCCTTGCGGAACGAAGATTGTTGCGGAAGTAACGAATATTGAAAAACCGAAATGGTTTAACAAAAACGCGCGTGTAAGTTTAATATTCAGACAAATAGTACTTCCGGACAATACCTGTATTGCAATCAAGGCAAGACCGTTCACTAAAGACTGCAAGCTGAAAGAAGGCCCTTGGACAACTACAGGAAAGCTTGTTCTTTCAACCCTTACTCTTGGGATAGTAGGTGCTGGAGCCGGAGTTGGTTTTGCATTTATTCCTAACCCTGCAGAAATCGGAGCAGGTTTGGCAATCGGTATTCCAATCGGCTGCGGTGTCGGCTTTGTTGTTGGGCTTGTAACCCCAGGTTGCCATTATAAAGCTAAAAAGGGTGAAGCTGTTTATGCTTTGCTGATAGATGAATTTAGTGTTTGCAATAAATAATGCATGCATAAAAAAAGAACCGTGTTTGTACACGGTTCTTTTTTTATAACAAGTTCTACAACTATTTTAAATAATAAAACCGGAAGTAATTTTACCTCCGGTTTTTATTAAAACGGCATTCTATACCTTTTGTAATATTATGAAACTATTCGGTGCAAGCGAGAGATGCTGGTTCATATTATTAATATCTTCCCGACCCGCGTTTGAATATCCGGAACCGCCGTATTCTTTTGCATCACTGTTGAAAACTTCTTTCCATTTACCACCTTGCGGAAAGCCATAATACTCGTACGTACCGTTATGGAAACCATAACCGTAGTTTTTGATAACAAGAAGTTCTTCGTTCCCCAGTTTTAAATGATGACTGTGAACAAGATGCTGATTGTCTTTATAAGTAGCAACAATTTCACCCTTTGCCAACACTTCTGAACTATTAAGCAATTTCATTAAATCAGAATTAAACTTAACCATCTCCTGCTTCATATTTTTATATAAGCCGCCCATTGGCACTGAATCTATAATACAATCCGGTCGTGCTACAGATTCAAGAGTATCATAACCTTTTTGATTTAAAATTTTTTGTTTTTCTTGAGGATTAGCAGCCCTTTTAGCATTATCAACAGAAAGTTCTCTGAAGAATTTAAAATAAGATAAATCACCTTCATCATCTCCCTGAAAATACATTTTAGGTCCCGGAGTTGTCATAACTGTGCCCAGCATAAGCTTTTGTTTGGCAACTGCCGTTTCAAATACATTTATCAGCTCTTGCTTAGGAATAAATCTGTTTACCCCGAAAGATTTTTCAGCTTTAGCTATTTCATCGTTTGTCATATTTTCAAAACCGGCGGAAACAACAAGTTCTGCTAAATTTTGAGCAGCATGTGCAGCCTTCTGTCCTTTTGAAGCATCACTGTCGCCGTCAACTGAAATAAACAGATTAAAATGCCTTGCCATATATTTAGGAATAAATCTTGTTCCGTCCTCATTACCGATTTCGTCATGGCTGTAACCGTATTTTATACGATAATGAGAAGTCGGCAAGTATTTATCAATATCATCCAATGCAAATACCGAGGGTTCTAATACAGCTCTTTCTACAGATTCTTTATATTGAGAATCCCATTCACTATCAAAGCCAAGTCTTTTCGGAACAGTTTCTTGTCCGATATTATTACTTTTCACACTTCTGTCTATAAATTCCAAATTTTCATCGTGACTAAAAGTCGGAGGAGCATAATATGACGTAATTTCGGGGCGTTTATTTCTGTGGTCCTCTGCTATTAAAAATACATTTGGAGCGTGTTCATTAAGTTCTACGGCAAATTGTCTGAGTAAATAGTCCGAATCGCAACTACTTGTTAAATCAAATCTTATACCATCAACTTTGAATTCATTAGCCCACCACAGAGCTGCATTAGTCATCCAATCTCTGACATATTTATTATTATCACCTTCATAATTTAAGAGATTGCCAAACTCTCCCGAGCCTTTTATATACGGTCCGGTTTCGCCCAAATAATCCCCATCAGGGCCTATGTGGTTCGGAACCATATCAATGATTACATTCAAGCCTTTGCCATGTGCATAATCAATAAGTTCTTTTAACTGTTCTGCACTGCCGAGATTTTCATTTACAGCAAACTTGTCAACCCCGTCATACCCCCACTGCTTTGAAAAAGTATTTTCAATAGGCATAAGCTCAATTGCAGTAGCCGTTCCTTTTTTTGCAATTGTATCAATTCTTGATTTTGCAGCTTCAAAAGTTCCTTCTTTGGTTAAAGTCGGAATGTTAACTTCATCAATAACAAGTCTTTCAAGACCTCTTAACGGTTCATTCGGCTTTCTTACAATTCTTCTGGAATCTTTACCTTCTAACCAATCAGTATTCTTCCATTCATAATTATCAGTATCATAAACAGAACTCCAGCCGTGAATATTTTCCTGTTTCTTAGAATACGGATCTTTTACCAAATTTATATCATTATTTTTTGTGACAACTATATATCTGTATTTATCGTTAGGCTTTGCATCTATATTATCTGCAACATAGACCCCTTCTCCTTTTTGTTCCATCGGGTAAATTTTGGAATTTTCATCAGCGGGAGTAAGTTCTTTGCGGATACCCGCAGCTGCTGCTGCAGCTGTTAAACCAAGAACCCCGACAACACGTTCTCTGACATCAGAAAGAGCGCCTGCAGCTTTATTTGCAACTTCTACAAATACAGCTTTCGCATCCGGGAAAGAAAACAATTTAAAATTAGTTTTTCCTGTTTTCTTCACATAATTAGCTCCCCAGCTGGCATGTTCCGCCCAATTTCTTTTAAAAGACGGGGTCTGTCGCTGCACTCTCGTGTTTGGAACCCGCACAGCACCAATGTTTTCAATTTTCATATCAAATCTCCTAACACACACTAATACATTATTAATTAACCATATTTTTTTTATTAAATCTATTGATCTTTGGATTTAAATCCGAAGTTTTTAAGGGTTTTGTCTCTTTTTCTCCAATCTTTTTCAACTTTTACTTCCAGACTTAAAAACACTTTCTTATCAACAATAGGCTCTAACTCAAGTCTTGCCTCAGTTCCGATCCTCTTTAATAAGCTTCCTCCCTTTCCTATCAAAATACCCTTCTGACTGTTTTGTTCGCAATAAATTGTTGCATATATTTTATCTATCTCTTCTTTTTCTTCATATTTTTCGACCATTATAGCTACAGAATGCGGTATTTCATCCTGCGTATTTAATAAAACTTTTTCTCTTATAACTTCTTCAGCAACGGAGCGCAAACTCTCTTCCGTGACAATATCATCAGGATACAGCTTATCTCCGTCCGGAAGTCTTTTGAATATATTATCAAGGAGCGTCTCCTTATTTCTTCCTGTCTTTGCGGAGACTCTTAATACGGGGACATTTTCACTAAAAAGAGTTTTATAAGATAACAAATTCTCTTCAATTTTTTGGATATTTTTAACTTTATCGACTTTATTCATAACCATGACTACCGGTATTTTAATATCCTTAAGCAGATTTTCCACTATCCATCTGTCCCCCTTGCCGGCCGGTTCAGATCCGTCTACAAGAAATAATACTAAGTCCGCATCGGGAACCGCAACTTTTGCCTCGTCAAGCAAAAATTCTCCAAGCTTATTAAGCGGTCTGTGTACGCCCGGAGTATCAACAAATACAATTTGTCCTCTATCTTCCGTTAATATTCCTTTTATTCTCTTCCTTGTAGTTTGCGCCTTGTCTGTTGTTATTACAATCTTCTGCCCCAAAATCTGATTCAAAAGAGTTGATTTACCAACATTAGGCCTCCCCAATATTGTAACAAAACCACACTTCATAATAATTAAGTATATCAAAAAATAAATCATCCAAGCATTTTTTTAAGTTTTGTAAACAAAAAAAGCAATTTATTAATAAAGAAATACTTTATATATGTAAGGGATAATTAAGTAAAGGGGTAATCTATGACAGCAACACCGAATTCATTTTTCTGGAATACAAATTTAGGTACTATGCCTTGGCAAATGCCGTTTTCTTCACCATGGGGTTTTTCCGGAACATCAACAGAAAAAACTTCAGACAGTAGACCTGAAACATATGAAGAGTATCAAAAACGGCTGGCTAAAGAACGTGAACTCGCAGCGGCAGAGATAAAAATAAGGACTGCAAAACGTGAACTTTCGGAACAATATGAAAAAAGTATTACAGAAATTGATAAATCCAAAGAACAAGTTAACAAAAGTAAAAATCCTGATGGTTCAGCTACGGTTGTAGTACCCAGGAAAAAGAAAGAATCTTTCTGGAATAAGGCAGGCAGATGGCTTTGTAATGCCGGAACAGCACTGAAAAATATAGGTAAAAGTTTTATCGGAATAGACGAAAACGGTAAATTTAACCTGGGTAAATGCCTTAAAAATGTTGCAATAACAGCAGCCGCGATTGGCGCTACATTAATCCCGGGAGTCGGGCCTGTTATCGGCTATGGCATGCTGGCCGCAGGAGTCATCGGTGGCGGCATAGGAGTTGCCAAAGGTGTCTCTAAGCTTAATAATGCAAAAACTGACGCAGAAAAAGACAAGGCTCAACAGGAAATATGTACAAATGCATTCGTCGGTATAACATCCGCTTTAGGCTTACGCGGAATGGGAAAAGCTTTTAGAACGGGAGCTGCAACATCTGCACAAGCAAGCTCTGCTGCTTCAAGAACAAGCATGGCCGGAAAAGCAATAGAATCAAGTTCTAACTTCGTCCGTGATATAACAGTAAATGCAACGCGAGCCACTTCTAATGCAGCAAGACAGGATATTGCACTTGTTAATGCTAATGGTTTTGCAAATACATATAAATCAAAAGCTGCTGAAGCCTGGAAGAGTGTCACCAGTTGGAAACAAAAATATGACACTAAATATAGCGAACTTAAAAAATCCGTAGATACAAGATTAAGCAAAGTTAATGAGGACATATCAAAACTGAATGAACTTGCAGAAAGGGGCCCATTAACAAGCTCGGATCAACAGCGTCTTGCTTTATTAAAAGAAGAACGACATATTTTAACGCAAAATCAAAAAGAATTGAATACATTCTTTGGAAAAAGAACTAAGGAAAAAAATTCGTATGATAAACTTCTGTCCAAAAATTCAGGAGTTTCGGCAAGAGAAAGGATTGTAAACAGAAACGCATCTGAACATCCAAACAGAATCCAAAAAATAGATATTCCGGATGAACAATTGGCAGCATTTTATAAACGTATTAATGCCGAACAAAAACAATACTCGCAATCTCTTAAAGAACTTGTTAAGTTAAAAGAAAATGTAATGCGAACGCTTGCAAAACATCCTGATGACAACGCAATTGAACTTTCAAAATATATCAGGGATATAAATGTTCAAAGAAACTGGTATAAAGCATCACAATGGGGGAAAAATGATTATCAGCTTGCCATTGGCGGTCATAATCCACGCAACTACGGAGAATACATGGGAATTGCACTGACTGCACCTGCTTCCAATGTACCGAAAGCGCTGGGTGGTTGGGTTGATCCGATGTATTCAGGACCTATGTTACTTTCACAGGATTTTACTCCGGAACAAGTAGAACAACTATTACAAGAATTGGAAGCACAGGAAAAAGAACTTGAAGCAGCCCTAGCGACCGTAAAAGAATTAAAAAATGAAGAAGAATTAAATGCTTACAAAGCTCAATTAGAAATGGCAGCACAAGCTCAAAAAGAAGCACAAGAACAGACTCAGGAACAGGCGGAACAGGAACAAACAAAAGAAAAAGAATAAAAGATAAATAAAAGACCGGTACTAAAACCTACATGCCGGTCTTTTTTATGTCTTTTGATAAAACAATCATTTCACAATTTTTACAATCAAATTTCAGCGGATATTCCGAACCGGTAGAATCTGTAAGAATTAATCGTTCAGAAGACTTACATAAACCGAGCGCATACTTTATACAATGTTTTGTACGCATAAGTTCATATTGATGTTTAGGTTTTGAAACTTCCGGCGCCATTTCCCTTACAGCAGCTCCGCAGTTTCCGTAAAAAGCTTTTGCTTCTTTATTAGAGATATTAGCACGATAATCAATTTCTTTTTGAAAATACGGAACATAATGCATTTGTTTTTGTATTTGTCTTTTATATGCGTGCAGTCTCTCCTGCATTAGCGCTTCAAAAACATTACGTCTGAAAGCATTTACAGCACTTATAGGAATAAAAGGAAGCTCCCCGGTAATTTTCATATCTACAATATAAAAATCACCACTCCCTGTTTTAGAAAACTGCTTGATAAAAGTTTCCTTTATTTTATCCGGATTATTAGCTTTCTCTCCGGCAGGTAAAAGGGCTGCATAGCATATCCCGTTTTCATCTTCAAGCCTGATTTGTCCGTTAATTATTTCAACTTTTACTCCTATCTGACGCTTTACGGAGCGCAATAGCTCTCTTTCAAACTCTATATCGGAATTTCTATATATTTCAACTCCGACTTTTATATCAATAACTTTGTTAGGATAAACCTTATTGCCTTCTGCTTTATTTACCAAAAACCCCTTATCCTCATACATTAAACCATCCTGCGGATGCAATATTTTATTTGTATCTATTACAATGTATTTTTTTTGAACTTCTTTTACTTTGCCGATAAATTCACCTCTTGATTTTGGAGATACAAAATTAAAGCACTCTTTTCCGCCCTCCAAAAAACAATCCGTAAACCCTCTGTTAAAACTCTTTTCCGGATTAGGGACAAACGGATAAACAGACTTTCCGGAAGAAGTTTTACGAGAGAATTTATCAAGCTCTTCCCTATAATATGCCGTTATATTTTTTACATAATTAATATCTTTCAAACGACCTTCTATCTTAAATGACAAAATTCCGTTATCGCTCATTTCTTTAAGATGCTTTGAGGCATTAAAGTCTTTCAAACATAATGCATAAATCTCATTTGCAATAATTTTCCCTTCTTCTGTTTTTACCGTATATTTTTTTCTGCAAGGCTGAGCACATTCACCCCTGTTTGCCGAACGTCCGCCAATATAGTTACTTAAATAACACTGCCCACTGTACGATACACACAATGCACCGTGCACAAAAGCTTCCAACTCTAAATTTGGATTTAAATCATGAATTTCTTTTATTTCTTCCAGAGAAAGTTCCCGAGCAAGAACCACTCTTGAAACCCCTATTCTGTTCCAGAAACTTACTTTATCAATATTTCTGTTATCACATTGTGTACTCATATGAACCGGCACAGACAGATTTGCATCAATTATCTTTTTTAATAATCCTGCATCCTGAATAATTACTGCATCACACCCTATTTTATCCAGTTCTTCAACCAGCACAAAAGCTTCTTCAAGTTCACTGTCTGTCAGAATTGTATTTACTGTTACAAAAACTTTAACCCAAAACTTGTGAGCATAATTTACAACTTCTTTTATGTCTTCCAGACTGTTTGAGGCATTTTTTCTTGCACCGAAAGCAAAAGCCCCAAGGTAAACAGCATCAGCACCGCAATCTATTGCTGCAATAGCGGTTTCTTTATCTTTTGCGGGTGCAAGAAGCTCTGTAAACACGTTTTTAGGTCCTTTCGTTCACATTTGTGAATATTTTTACTTTATAATTATCCTACTGCTAATGCTTTTTTCGCTTCAAGATATGCTTCAATTCCCTTTGTAAGCTGATCCGGACAGCTTGTCGGCCTGCTTCCGCAAGGAAGTCCGCTTAGCTTCGGAATGATATCATTAATATTCATGCCGCGGATTAAGATACCTATTCCTTTAAGGTTTCCGTTGCAGCCGCCGAAGAATTCGACATCTTCTATAATATCGTTTTTTATTCTCATCTGCATTAATTTACAGCAGACACCGGATGGTTTATATTGAACTAAATCAGCTCCTCCGTCAACCTGTTTTATTTGTATATCCTCATTCATCTTCCAATCCTCCTTATATGAAATTATATCACCTGTAATCTCCATTTTCAAATCATCTCCTTTATTGTATCATTGACTTATGCATAGTATAACAAAAATAGGGTTCTGGGGTTATCCCGACCCTGCTATAGTCGAAAAAGTCAAGAAGGATTATCCAAACGCAGAATGGATTGATTTGGATATTGATTTTTATTACCCCAAAACCAATATTTTGCCGGAATCTTACTGCAAAATTATAAGAAATATAATAGATAATACGATGTATTTGAAGCCGGAGCTAATCGTTGCTCCTATAGGCAAAGACAAATGTGACAGCGGCTGGTTTGCATCAAAAATTCTTGCTGATATGGGATTTAATGTCATACAGACTATTTTTGAAAAATTAGAACCTAAAAGAGAAATTATTATATGTGACAGCAATATGCCATTGTATGATAAAATTACAACAATAACAGCGGGTATAATTAACCCAGAAATTTTAGAAATCGCAAAAACAAGAATTATGTTAGAATCAGCATCACAGAGTGCGCAAGAGGCCGAGTCTTCTATATTTACCCCTGGGTTTTGGGGCGTACCGCCTAACGATTTGGAAATATTAAAGTTGTTTCCGGATACAACCCATGTTTACGGCTGGACAAGATGCGTTGAAGCAGGCACTCCTGCTGATTTGGATTTGGAAATGTTTGTGGACGAAGGTGTTCCGACCGTTTTTTATGCGCAAGCTTTTTGCGCTAAAGCGCAGCTTGCAAAATACTTAGCAGACAAATATAACGGGCTTTATATTGATATTGACGACTATGCATCAAATTCCATAAAAGCTAAAGTAGAAGCGTTTTTAAGACTTAGTTGATTTTTGTTTAATCACTGCATCAATAAGCCCCTTGAACAACGGATGCGGTCTTTCCGGTCTTGATTTAAATTCAGGATGGAACTGGCAGGCTACAAACCAATCTAAATCCGGAAGTTCTACTATTTCAGACAGCATTCCGTCCGGAGACATGCCGGAGAATACTAGCCCTGCTTTCTTTAGCTGTTCAATATAATCAGTATTAACTTCATATCTGTGCCTGTGACGTTCTGAAATCTTATTTGCGCCGTAAACTTCATGAGCCTTCGTGCCTTTCTTCAAGTGGCAGTCATAAGCTCCGAGTCTCATAGTTCCGCCATAACCTTTAATATTTTTTTGTTCAATCATTAAATCAATTACGGGATATTGAGCATTTTCGTCAAACTCGGTAGAATTAGCACCTTTTAAACCCGCAACATTTCTTGCATATTCAATTACCGCGCATTGCATGCCGAGACAAATTCCCAAAAACGGAATATTATTCTCGCGAGCGTATTTTATTACGTTTAATTTCCCTTCAATACCTCTAATCCCGAAACCGCCGGGGACAATTACCCCGTCTACATCCGCCAGTAATTCTTTACATTTTCCCCCGTCAAGACATTCTTCCGAATTAATCCATTTAATTTCAGTCTTTACATTATCCGCGTAACCGGCATGTTTTATAGACTCTACAACAGAAATATACGCATCCGAAAGCTTAGTATACTTTCCTGCAATAGCAATCTTAACATTGCCTTTCGGGTGATTTATTTTATCAACTAATTCTCTCCAGCCGTCTAAATCAGCCTTTCTTTCCGGCACCTGCAAAAGCTTAAGTACGACATCAGCGAAGTTCTGCTCTTCGAGCGCCAGCGGAACTTCGTAAATGCTCTTCATATCGCGGCATTCAATAACCGCTTCTTTAGAAACCGAACAAAACAGTGCGAGCTTATCTTTTTCTGTTTTAGGAATAGGTTTAGAAGTCCTGCATACAAGAATTTCCGGCTGCAAGCCATAGCTTCTTAAAACATTAACACTGTGCTGTGACGGTTTTGTTTTCAATTCCCCCGATGTCGGCAGGTACGGCAAAAGCGTACAATGAATATTTATAGCATTTCCAATTCCGACTTCTGTTTTAAACTGTCTGATTGATTCTATAAACGGTAAACCCTCAATGTCACCTATCGTCCCGCCTATTTCAATTATTTGAAAATCAGGCTTAAAATGTTTTTGCGCTTTAACTAATCTTGATTTTATTTCATTTGTAATATGCGGAATTACCTGAACGGTTGCGCCTAAGTAATCTCCCCTGCGCTCTTTTTGAATAACTGTCTGGTAGACGCTTCCGGAGGTTACATTGCTTATTTGAGAGAAATTAGTATCAATAAACCTTTCATAATGCCCCAAATCCAAATCCGTTTCCGCTCCGTCATCGGTTACAAAAACTTCGCCGTGCTGAAAAGGACTCATAGTACCTGGGTCAACATTAATATAAGGGTCAAATTTCTGTATTGCAACGGAAAACCCTCTTGCTCTCAATAGTTTTCCTAAAGATGCGCCTATTATTCCTTTGCCTAAGGAACTAACAACCCCACCTGTTATAAAAATATACTTTGTCATATAGTCGGACTCCTTAATAATAAACCTAATAATAAATAAGGGGCTAAAAAGCCCCTTGAAACTTTAGTTAGTTAATTTTAGGAACTCTGAAAAATCCGTTTTCCTCATCCGGAGCATTTTTCATCAATTCCTCTTTTGTCTGTTCGTAATAAACTTCATCTTCCCGCATAACGTTTACAAAATCAATAGCATGTGCCATCGGTTCAACATTTGATGTATCTACTTCATTCATAGCATCAACATGTTTTAAGACATCGCCAAGCTGTTTTGTAAACTTCTCTTTTTCTTCTTCTGTTAATTCCAAACGAGCCAATTTTGCCACGTGTTCTACATCTTTTATTGTAATCATAACATTTCTACTCCAATATTAAAAATAGTATCATAAAAAAAAATCTTCGTAAATATATTTTACAAAAGTTGATATCAAACTTCACACAATCTGTAGTATATAATAAAGTTCAGACGGCATCCGACCTTAAAATTATTTCCGGGCTTACATATCCATCTCTTACAAACGTTCCGCCATCCGAAGTCTTGTATTTGCTTCCTCCGAGATAAGAACACCGTACGCTTGGGCGCTGCCCCTCCCATTAACCCCTTGTTTATTTTATATTATCGGATTTTCCCTTGCGGGATAGCACCCATCCCAACCTTCCCTCAAGGGAAGGAGTATGGTACGTTTAGCGTGTGCAAAGCTCCCTCCCTTTTGAGGGAGGGCTGGGGTGGGTGCTTTTGCTTATTTACCCGGCTTTTTCCAACTTCTCAACACGCTTTAGCAGTTCATTAATTGTATTTT
>CALUPN010000006.1 GCA_944322625.1 Candidatus Gastranaerophilales bacterium
TTAACGGCATTTTCTGAAGAAAACTTTAATCTTTTGCGGCAATTTGTTACAAAAGTTTACACTTACTTCATAAAGCTTAATAGATAGATTTACAAAAAAGTTTGAATCTGTTATACTCTTTATGTAAATAGTTTCTTTAGAAAGAACGGTACAAATCCCCGTTCTTTTTTTATTAAACAGTAGTCTTGAAGGAGACTTATGAAACAGGATATTAACAGACACGAAATACTGGAAAAAATCACACCACTCATTGAAAACACAGCAATGAGATATAGCCTTATTCCCATTGAAATTGAATTTATAAAAGAAAATCATAAATGGTTTTTGAGAATATATCTTTACTCATACGAAAAAGACATAACTCTTGATGATTGTGAAAAAGTCACAAGAAGCCTTAATGATTTTTTAGATGAACTTATTCCCGTAAAATATTATCTGGAAGTTTCTTCACCGGGATTGGAAAGAAAATTTAAATCCGATAAAGAATTTCTTATATTTAAAGGCCGAAGAATAAGTCTTAAACTCAAAACCCCTTTAGAAGGAGAATCCGAAAAAATATTCAAAGGAGAAATTCTGGATTGGGATGATAATACAGGACTTAAGTTTTTCCGTTTTGATGACGGCGAAGAGCTTATAATACCCAAGTCAAACATTCAATCCGCAAAACTGTATATAGATTAGAAAAGAAAGGAAAATATAATGATTAAAATCGGAACAGCATTATTCGAAGCTTGTGAAGAGCTCGAAAGAGAAAGAGGAATATCAAAAGAAGTTCTAATTGCATCTTTATGCGATGCTTTGGTCGCTGCATACAAAAAACATATGCATATAAAAGATGCGGCAAATATAGAAGCTATTCTGGATGAACAGACCGGAGAAATCGGAGTTTTTAGCACTAAAACCGTTGTTGAAAATGTAGAAGATCCTGATACACAAATTTCACTGGAAGATGCAAAAGAAATCGACGATGAAGTCGAAATTGATGATGAAGTGAAAATAGAAGTTACTCCCGAACAATTCGGGCGTATAGCCGCACAATCCGCAAAGCAGGTTATTACTCAAAGAATAAGAGACGCTGAAAGGAATAATATCTTAAATGAATTCTTAGAAAAGAAAGGTACTTTAACAACAGGTATTATTCAACGGGTTGAAAACAGAAATGTCATAGTAAATATCGGCAAAACCGATGCTATAATGCCTCAAAGGGAACAAATACCGAGAGAATATTATAAACCCGGCAACAGAATAAGAGTTTTTGTACTTAATGTAAAAGAAACTAACAGACTTCCGCAGGTTATAGTATCACATGCTCATCCTGAAATCGTTAAAGAACTCTTTGAACTTGAAGTTCCGGAAATTGAAGACGGAATTGTAGAAATTAAATCTATTGCTCGTGAAGCAGGCTACAGAACCAAAATTGCAGTTTGGTCAAATGACCCGGAAGTTGATTCCGTCGGAGCATGTATAGGCCCCAGAGGTTCAAGAATTCAAACAATCGTTGGTGAGTTAAAAAATGAAAAAATTGATATTGTAAGATGGTCGCCGGATCCTGTTGAATACATTGTTAATGCAATCTCCCCAGCGAGAGTCGTTTCAGTAGATATTATGACAGATGATGAAGAAACTAAAGATGCTCTTGTTGTAGTTCCTGATGATCAATTATCATTAGCAATCGGTAGAGAAGGGCAAAACGTAAGACTTGCACATAGACTTACCGGTTGGAAGATTGATATCAAGAGCGTTTCTCAGATGGAAGACGAAGAAACAGCCGGAAACACAAACTACAACTATGATGAAGAAGCTTCTGAGATAGAAGAAAGACCTGTTGATTCAGATGAAATTCAGGAAGAAATCGAAGAAGAAATGAATCAACAAGTGCTTGATGAAGAGGATTTTCAGCAAGAAGAAGCTGAAAATACGGATAATACAGAAGAATAAATCAATGTTCAGAAAAAAAGCCTGAGTTAATATGACTCAGGCTTTTTTTATTAATAAAAAAACAACAAGTTATTCCGCAAAATATAATTCATGAATAACTTCAATAATTCGATTCAGGAAATTTTTATATTTTATTCTGTCAGCAGAACCCGAAAGAACTATATCTGCTTGTTTTTTGCAAGGACGTATATAAATCTCGGCTTTTTCATTAGCATTCTTATATATAAGATTTGCAGAATCGCCTAAATCACGTTCTTTCGCTCTTTCATAAAATCTTTCTTTTTTTATATTCTCATCAATATCCACATAAATTTTAAAATCAAAAGCATCTTTTACTTTATCTGTCAAAGTAAATAATCCTTCCGATATTATTACCTTAGATGGCTTTGCAAGAGTATAATTATCATAACGAACAGCTGTACCGCTCATATCATACTTCGGTAAATATGTTTCTTTGCCGGATAATAACTCTTTTATATGCCTGTACATAAGCTCCAACTCCAAAGCCTGAGGTACATCTAAATCATAATTCTTTGCAAATTCAGAAAAACTGCCTGCTTCCTTAACCATTTCTGAACGGTCATAATAATAATCATCAGTATTTACGCGTGTTATAACATCTTTTACATTAAATTCCGCAGCAAATGATTCTATTGTATCAATTAAATCTTTTGTAATGGTAGATTTTCCGCTGGCTGTTTCACCTGCAATACCTATAGATGCCGGCATTTTAATTCTGCCGGATAAATATGCCGCAATTTTTTTTATCACAAATGGAGTATAACTCACTAAAATTGAACCGTCAGCTTTTAACTCATTTTCAAAAACCCGTTGTAAATAACTCTCTATCTCTTCGCACAAAGTTGTTGGTTTTAATATATTTTGTGAAGTCGATAATATATTCTGCATCATAAAATCTTTTCCTTTGTTCTATTATACACAAATTAAAACAAAAGAAAAGTTTTTATTGCGCTCACATAACCCAAATTTTACATAAATTTACACTAAACAGTTTCTTGAATGACAAATCGCAATAGCTATGGCATCAACAGTGTCATCAAGCTTTGGCAGAACTTCACAATTTAATGAAAGTTTTACCATTTGCTCCACTTCTTTTTTCTCTGCTCTTCCATAGCCTGTCAAAACTTGCTTAACTTCCATCGGAGTATAGTTATAAACGGGAATATTAAATGTTTCCAGAACCGTTAATATAACTCCGCGCGCTTCTGCTACAGGTATAACGGTCTTTTGATTTTTAAAAAAGAACAATTCTTCTACAGACGCACAATCAGGACGGTATTTTTCAACAATCTGCGCTAAATCATTGTAAATTTCCAGAAGTCTTTTTGAATCCGACAAACTTTTATCAGTTTGAATGGAACCGGAAGTTACAAGCGCTAACTTATCGTTTTTTGTCTCCACAATCCCATATCCGACAATTGCCATTCCGGGATCAATACCCAAAATCTTCATGTCAGTCATTATACCATTCTCCAACTGTTATGTAAATAAATCTGTATAACTGAATTTTAAAATTAACACAATATATTTCACTATCCCTCTTGCAAAATATTATAACTTGTATTATAATGCTTACTGTGAGTTGTTTTAACTCCGAATTTTTTATTGAATCTCATTATATTATTTAATTGATAGGATTTTTATTAGTAGTGATATTTTTTATTTAATTTGGTTAAGAGGCTTTTATTATGTATGTAAACAAATGCATTAAGTGTGGTGCGGAATTTGAAACAAAAAACCCCAAGAGAGTGATATGTCCTAACTGCTTGTACGCTGACAAAGGGTCTGAAACAACAGATGAAAAACCAATGCAGAGTTATAGTTCTTATAGTTCTTATTCTACTGAAACTCGTCCGAGGAGCTATGACAGGCAAGCGCAGGGAAATTATAGAAATAATAATTATCAAAGACGTGATAACAGAAATAATTCGCAAAGCGGTTATCAGAGACGTGATAATAACGGAAGGCCGCAACGCAGATTTGATAACAACAGAGGCGGTTTTAAAAATAATTATGCCAGCGTAAAACCGCAACCAAGACGTCAAGGACCTAAAAAAACAAAAGCACAGCGTCCGTTATTAATTAGTAAAGAACAATTAGAACAAATTGAAGTACTATATAAAGCAATGTTACCTTTACCTAATCCTGACTGTCATGAAGTAATCGGAGCAAAGTTGGGAATAGAACCGCAAAAGGTATTTTTTGGAATTAATCTCGTAAGACAAAAAATGATGCTTCCAAAACTACCTTTCCCTAAAAGAAAACTTGCAATCACTCCGGATCAAATGATGGCAATAAAAGCTTTATATGAACCGTTATTACCGCTGCCACCCATAGGTTGTCATAAAATAATAGCAGCACAACTAAAAATGGATGAATGGAGAGTCCATGTAGGAATTAAGCTTATTCGTGCGCAGCTGGGTTTAGACAGATGGAATGAGGATAGGGCTGATAAACCGGCTGATTATATGGTAGCTAAACATACAAAGCCTTCTGCGGAAGACAAAGTTCCTGTAGCAGTTGAAGTTAAGCAAGAAGCCGCTGAAGAAAATTCTGAAATACAGCAAGAAGCTGTAGAAAAGCCTAAACGCGGCAGAAAGCCCAAGAAAAAAGAAGATGAAGAATAATTTTGTCTCAGTTGGTAAAATTCTTAACTTTCATGGGGTACAAGGCGAAGCCAAGCTAGGGTATTCTAAAAATCGTGAAGATTTTCTTTCTAAACTTAAAGAAGTTTATGTTTTATGGGACAATGAATATAAATTACTGGAAATTAACAAAATCAGGTTTACTCCTAAATGTGCAATTATTAAATTTAAAGGAATAAATTCTTTAAATGATATTCTTCCTTATAAAAACCAAATATTGTTTGTACCAGAGGATATTGCGAGAGAATTTTTAGAAGACGATGAATATTTAATAGATGAACTAGTGGGGCTTGATGTTTATGACGGAGAAAAGAAAGTCGGAGCAATTGTAGGGGTCTCTAATAACGGTGCAAGTGATTTATTGTCGGTAAAAACAAAAAGTAAAAAAATTTCTCTTGTTCCGTTTGTAAAAGCAATAGTTTTATCAGTAGACATAAAGAGCAGAAGAATTCAGATAAACAATATCGAGGGCCTGCTGGAATGAGATTTGAAGTTGTAACACTTTTCCCCGAACTAATAGCTTCACATATGAGTTTCAGTATAATGAAACGCGCTAATGACAGCGGGATTATAGATGTAATAACACACAACCCGCGAAATTATACACTCGATAAACACAAAAAAGTAGACGATACCCCGTACGGTGGCGGTGCAGGCATGGTTCTTATGCCACAACCATATGTAGACTGTTATAATTCAATTTTAAAAACTAAAAACAGCATTACACTTATGATGACGCCGCAAGGAGAACCTTTTTCCGATAAATTATCCGATGAACTTAGCAGCTATCAACAAATTATTATACTTTGCGGTCACTATGAAGGTTTTGATGAAAGAATCAGAGACATTATAAAACCCAGAGAAATTTCAATCGGGGATTATGTCTTAACAGGTGGAGAATTACCGGCACTTTGCATTATTGACAGCATTTCAAGAAAGATTGAAGGAACATTAGGAAAAATCGAATCAGCACATGATGACAGCTTTACAGAAGGCTTATTAGAATACCCGCAGTATACAAAACCAAGAATATATCAAGGGCTGAAAGTACCGGAAGTATTACTTAACGGTAACCATAAAATGATTGAAGAATTTCGTTTTCAACAAAAGCTTCTGCGCACAAAAAACAAACGCCCTGATTTATACGAAAAATATATAAACAAAGATAATCCGTCGGCTACTTAATATCCTGCTTAGACGTAGAATCCTCTTCAGAGTCTTTTATTTTAAGTTCAGTTTCTCTTGCTTTTAACATAGCCTGAATAATTTTATCATCCTGCGCCTGTTTTTTTATATCCGCAAAAACAGATTTAATTTCTTCATCGCTCAGACCTTGCGATGACTTCATGCACACTACGAGTTTCTCTTTTCTGAATACAAAATAAGAAGCAACTATAATCCCCCAGAGTAAAACCCCTTGTATAATGCCAATAGCAGGAATTTGTGAAACATGCTCGGCAACAGCATTCCAAGCTACCATTGCAACAAGTCCCGGGAATAGCACAAAACCTGCAAATAAGCAGCAAACCACCATCCCGGCTATAATTAAGCCTCGTATTCCCCTGATTTGTATTACATTAATATTTTTTTTCATCCGCTTCACCTATTAATTTGAGAAACTCATCCTCATTTAATATTATAACACCTAAATTTTGAGCTTTGTCCAATTTTGAGCCCGGATTATCGCCGGCTACTACATAAGATGTCTTTTTAGAAACCGAAGAAGAAGTTTTCCCGCCTCTTGCTTTTATTTTATCACCGGCTTCATCTCTTGTCATGCTTTGTAAAGTTCCGGTTAGTACAAATGTTTTTCCGCTCAACTCATCCGTACGGTACTGTACAGTATTTTCAAACGCAAAGCCTAAGCTTTTGAATTCTTCAATCAGTTTAATATTTTCGGAATTATGAAAAAATTCATAAACACTTAAAGCAATTTTCTCCCCGATACCCTCAATATTTGATAAGCTTTCAGAAGATGCATTCATTAACTCATCCAAATTTGTGAATTCGGAAGTTATCAAATCAGCAGTCTCTTTCCCGACATGTCTTATAGATAGAGCTGTTATAAATCTTGAAAGGGGACGTTTTCGGCTCTCTTGTATGGAATTATACATGTTAGAAGCCGATTTTTCCTTGACTAAATCCAGCTTGAGGAAATCTTCTACTTTAAGTTTATAAAAATCTACAGGAGATTTAACAAGCCCGAGTGAATATAACTGTGAGATTACGGAAGGACCGATAAAATCTATATCCATAGCCTCTTTTGAAACCCAGTACTCAAGTTTAGCTCTTATTACAGCCGGACATTTGGGATTTGAGCAGTATAAATTTACTTCGCCCTCTCTTTCTTCTAACGGTGAAGAGCATTCCGGACAATTCTCCGGCACTTTATACACTGGAAGAGTTTCATGTTCAGGCGCATCAACAACCTTAATTACTTTAGGAATAATTTCCGCAGCTTTTTTTATAAGAACCCTGTCTCCTATTCTCACATCAAGTCTTTTTATTTCGTCAAAGTTATGCAGACTTGCACGTGAGACCGTGCTTCCTGCAAGCAGAACCGGCTCTAAAATAGCAACAGGAGTGACTGCACCGGTTTTTCCCACCCCGATTTCTATATTAAGAAGCTTTGTAGACATCTCTTCAGGCGGAAATTTAAAAGCTGTAGCCCATTTAGGCGCGCGCGAAGTAAATCCGAGTTCTCTTTGAAATGCAAAACTATTCACCTTTATAACAACGCCGTCAGTTGCATAATCTAAATCAAAACGCTTTGTTTCCCACTCTTTACAGAAATCTACCGCACCTTCTATATCCTTTACGAGTCTTATGTTAGGGTTTGTTTTAAATCCGATTTTTTTTAGATATTGCAAACTGTCCCAATGCGTCTTTGGCATAGTTTCAGCTTTTTCTACTATAGCGGTATAAGTAAACATTGATAAGTCACGTTTTGCGGTAACAGAACTATCAAGCTGCCGCAGAGAACCTGCCGCTGCATTTCTCGGGTTTGCAAAAGGTTTTTCAGACTCTTTATTAAGTTTCTCAAAAGAACTTACCGGCATATAAATTTCGCCTCGAACTTCTATATCAGCTTTTTCAAAAAGTTTTAACGGAATTGCTTTTATGGTTTTGAGATTTTGCGTTATTTCTTCACCTGAAATTCCGTCTCCTCGTGTTGCGCCGTGTACGAAAATCCCGTTTTCATACCTCAGGGCTATTGCAAGTCCGTCGATTTTTAATTCACATACGAGTTCAACATTATCTCCGCATTCTTTTGTTACTCTTTCGTACCATTTTCTTAATTCATCATAGTTATAAGTATTATCCAGACTATAAAGCCTGTATTTGTGTTTAACTTCATCAAAAGAACTGCTTAAGCCACCTACTCTTTGAGTCGGACTATCTGCAGTTATAAGCTCCGGATACTTATCTTCAAGTTCCTTTAACTCTGAAAAAAGCTTATCATATTCAAAGTCACTGACCAGCGGATTATCAAGCACGTAATAATTATAAGCATACTTATTTAATTCATCTTTTAAAAAATTAATCCTGCTCTCTGACATAACTGCTCCTTATAACCGCCGCCATTATCCAGAATGTAAACTGTATTTGCGGCCTAAAAAATACAGTATCAACAAATCCATGTATTAATATCCCGATAATTGAAATCAATGCGGCTAAAACATAAATACTGCCGGATTTTTTCAGAGCAGTCTTAATTGTAAATATAATAAAACCTAAAAATGCAAGTAATGCAAAAATACCGCTTTCTACAGCTGTTTCAAGATAAATATTATAAGCGCTTAAAGCATCAAATCCTGTCTTCATATAAAGCCCGTAAATTTCTCTGAAATTCTGATTGCCGACTCCTATTCCCAGCAGCCAGTTATCTTTAAACATATGAATACAAGACTGGTAAACATTAAACCTGAAAGAATTAGAGCTGTCACTTCGCATTGCAAATATTGAAAATATTCTTGCTCTTAAAGAAGTTATTGAAACAATAACAAAAGATAAAACCAGTACCAGACAAGAAGCCAGTATTACGAAAAACCTTTTTAATTTCGGCTCTAAAGCTTTATATATATAAACACTCAAGACTGCTAATTGAGCAAAGAAAGCAATATACGCTCCCCTGCAACCGGTAAAGATAAGCGCAGAAGCTGATACAACGCCAAGCGGGATGCCAAACCTTTTAGGCAGCGCAATTAATGCAGGAATACAAGCTAACAAATAACCGCCAAAGAGGTTTGGATTATAAGGCTTTAATGTGCCGTAAACTCTTGTCATAACTTCTTCCGGATTAAGCCTCGATGTGTCCTGCCAGCCGGAAATCTCTCCTACCGATAAGAAGTTCTGCATAAATGCAGCAGCCGTTTCAATAGCAATACAAATTGCGTAAGCAAAAAATATATACTTAATTTTGTCTTTGTTATCCTTAAAGTAGTGCACCACTGCAACATAAAAACCAAGATAAGTAAGGGTTTTAAAAAAGCCTTTCAAACTCAAACAGAATAAGCTTGAACCTGCAACACTTATTATAACAAACATGAAATAGGCAAGCAGAAACTTATCTGCAGCATTTAATTCAAAACCTTCTCCTTTTTTAGTAAAAATCTTTACAATTGTAAGCAAAATTGCAAAAAGACCAAAATAACCTATAAAATCCGACTGTGCAAAAGTAGCCGAAAGTACTAAAAGCAGTACATCCGCTCCGATAAGCAGGTCTATTTTTTGTAAAAAAAAGCTTTTGTTGTAAAAAGGTTCAAAAATTTTTTGTGAATAAGACAATATTGTATTAAGAAACATTTTTCCCTAACCTACAAGATTATTAGCGCCGGCATCTTCTACTTCAACCTCAGAAGACACTCTCACATCCGAAATTGTCCCGTTAAATTTGTAGCTTTCACCTTCTAATGTAACAGGAAGTCCCATTTTAATTTTATTACCGCCTACAACAGCTCCGTCTTTTGTTATTTTTGCAGTATCGGAAATTGTAATAACAGCGTCGTAAATTGCAGGCTGTGCCGGATCTTGTATTAAAATATACTGTTCTTTAGCCTTTTGTGAAGGTAAAGCGGTTTTTCTTGATTCAGAGCTAACCTTAACAACATTTAACTCCGTATAAGGAACATTTCTTATTGTAATAAATGTTTTATCATTAGACTTAATCGGGAATTCTTCTCCTGTTACAGTTACACCGCGCAGAAACACCTGAAAAGTAATCGGAGAAGTTGCTTCTATCTGTTTGTCAGCAGTCTGTCTAAAGTGTTTTGCAGTCATAACACCAACAGCAAGAGCAATTATAACCCCTAAAACTATTATGATATCAACGATATTAAGTTTTTTCATTTACAATTTCACTCCTATATTTCTAACATAATACGTTCCGGAACAGATTTTAAAATTTCTTCTATAGATGTAGTTGCGCATCCGTATTGTTTAATAACAATACCTGCAGCAATATTTCCGATAACTGCAGCATAAACAGGCTCCGCTCCTATTGCAAGAGCCAGAGTATATAAAGCAGTCACTGTATCACCTGCACCGGTCACATCAAAAACTTCTGCCTTATTGAAAACGGGAATATGAGTATATTTATTATTTTTTTCAATAACCACCATCCCCTCGGAGCCGCAAGTTATAAGCACAGCTTCTGCCAAAGTATCATCTAAAAGTTTATTTCCCGCCTTTAAAAAATCGTCTTTATTTTTTAAATAATATCCGACATATTTTTGAGTATCCGGAAGATTCGGGGTCATAGAAGTTACCCCCCTATAACGGTTCAAATCCCTTTGAGCATCTACAATAACTTTTTTATTATATTTATGAGCAGTGTCACAAACTGCTTTTATTACATTATCAGTAAGAGTTCCTATATGATAATCCGATAAAATAACCGCATCATGCAAAGGTACAAGTTTTTTTATCTCTTCAATCATTTTATCTTCAGTTTCCTTTGAAAGCGGTGCATTTGTCTGTCGGTCAATTCTTACAATCTGTTGTGTGATTGAATGTGAGCAAGAACCTGATATTCTTGTTTTGGTAATCGTTTTTCTTTCTTTATCAGTTATTAAAGCGGAACAGTCTATATCAGCTTCTTCAAAAGCATTCTTTAAATCCTGCGCCTGATAATCATCCCCAATAATTCCTATAACAGAAACATTACCACCGTTAATTTCGGAAACGTTATGAGCGGCATTAGAAGCTCCGCCTAAAATAAACTTTGTATGCGTATGCTGAAGTATTAAAACAGGGGCTTCTCTTGAAATTCTCTCCGTATCGCCATAGACCATTTCATCAAGCGCTAAGTCACCTACGACAAGTATTTTAGCCTCGCCGAGTTTTTTGATATAACTTTCTAATCTTTCTTTATCCATTTCAATCTCTCTTATGATTGCCTATTCGCAAAATATCAGATATAATATGTTTATATCATACTACAAAAAAGAAAAGAGAGTCATACATGGCCGGCAAGAATGTTTTTAATGATAAAGATTCAATGGATATAAGCGAATTAGCCTCGTTAAATGATGATATATCACCGGAACTAATCGAACAACTTCAACAAAAGCTAACGCAAGATGCCCAAAACCTTAGCGGAAGTAACAACGCGGCTAAAATTTCGCAAAACATTGATGCCTCAGACGATGCAGCTCTCTTTGAAGAGCCCTCTCAGACTGTACCTGCAACCGATACAGCGGCACAAGCTGAAAGTACTCCCTTACCCCAAAACGAAAAAAAAGATATTAAATTAGACGAAAACTTTGATGACAATTTTATAAAAAAATATAAAGCCAAATTAAACAAACAACAAGACGCATCAAAAGATACAAGCGAAGCGGAAAGTTCAATCAGTAGTGCCGCCTTTGCTGAAACTCCGGATGAATCCGCTGATATTGAAAAAGTCTCCAACGGAAATATTACGGAAAGAAAACTTACTCCTGAACAAAAAAATTATAATGACAGTTTGGATTTTCTTGACAGCAATATTAAATATTCTAAGTATGTTATATATATAGATCCTCAAAATGTTGATTTTATTGAAGGTTTAACCGTTAAAGAACGAAAAAATTTAATTAATAAAATTTTAAAAGAACAAAATGACATAGCTATTACAAAGCAACGTTTCAGAATTATCCAAACATTTTTGAGACATGCAATAGTTGCGATACTAACAATCGCAATATCAATTCCGATTATTTATATAACAATTAACGCTTCACTTGAGACGACGATAAATAACTACAGACGTTCTCAATCCATATTCCAAACGCTATACAAAGAAAAAGGAAAAATCCAATCTATGCGTTAGCATTTTTACTGTCTTTTAATATATAATCCGCTGCAGAAAGACCAACGCTATAACCGCCGATAGATGCAGTAACGAAAGCAATTCCCTTAATAGCACCGGGCAGGAATTTTAGTGATTTATTAAACAAACGTTTTGTTGCGCAGTAATCTTTTAATGCATTAACTTGTTTCGTCAAGAAAGAACTGTCCTTATACCAACCTTCTCTTTTTCTTGCAACTTTTTTACCTGTTACAGAATCTTTTTCTAATATTGGCATTCCTATAAACCTTTTTGCCAACGCTTCACTTCCGAACATAGCACCTAAGGCCAGAGCTTCTCTTGAAAAAGCCTCTGCTTTATCATCCGAACAAATAACCTTAGCTGCACCTGTTGCAACGATTAGAGGATTAATATGATCGGCCGTGAAATTAACGACTTTACTTACACCATTTAAAAATTTATCAGTTTTAGAAAGATTTTTAATAGCTTCTTCAGCACTAACAATTCCAGAAGCTACAGAATTAGAAGATTCTCTTGCAATATTAGCAACTCCCCTTGCCGCATTTGCAACCTGTCCTGTTGCAATATCAAAATTCATTGCACTTACAAACGGATTATTTGATGCTAATGCATCTATTCCTTTATCGGCTCTTCTTGATGAAAATATTCCGCTTGATACTATTGACGGCATAAATGATGAAATTGTTAAACCTGATGTCATGTAATCTTCTACCTTCACTACCTGCTATAAACACCTACATTTATATAAAGTATTTTTGTAACAGAAAATTGCTTTCAAACATTAAAATTTTACAAAAGTTTACATACTAAAACGCCATTAGGAGTAGGCTTGTAGACCTAAGCCTCATATAAAATTAATGTAATGAGTGAGAAGTGTTATTTTTAAGAGATTCTTCAGTCGCTATCGCTCCTTCTGAATGACGGCATGTCTGGAAGTATACTTACAAGCTAGCTAATATTTACCGACTCCAAGAGATTCTTCGGCTCTGGGGGTAAAGTATCTTTTCACATTTTAATTCTCCCCTTCCCGAGCCTCTGAATGACGGGAAAATTGGATTGTGTAAATTTCAAAACATGCCATCATCAATAGCCTAAAAACCTGCCATCATCCAAAGCCACAACAGACTCCTATCCATAACCTCCCAACGTACTGTCATCCAGAGAGCGGAGGAGTAAATCCAGTCCTGGCTTTTCACGCACATCCCGTCCGAAGGATCTCATGCAAGCATCTAACCAACCCCTTATTTACTTATTTACTTATTTACTTATTTACTTATTTACTTATTTACTCAATAACTCCTCCCCCCGTAAATACGACTACAGGCTAGTTTAAGGTGCAGGGTATAAATACACATTAATAACTGCTCTGCTAACTTCTTTGACATACAATCATATCCTTGATTATTATACTTTATTAATGCCACATTCTCAAAATTTGTAACACTCTTTAGATTAATTTTTACAAAAAATTACAATTTATGTTTTTAGATTTCAACCCTAAGCTTCTTCGTTTTCTTCCTCTGCAACAGGTTCTTTATAAATTTTAAGTTTCGTAATTCTTGCCCCATCAATTTCTGTTACAGTAAAAGTTAAACCGTTAAATGAAACCGCATCACCGACAACAGCTATTCTTCCCAAAAGTTTCACCACTAAACCTGCAATAGTATCAACGTCATCTTCCTCAAATAAAGCTTCTTTTAAATCGAAAAACTTAACCAATTCATCAATTCGCATCATGCCGTTTGCAGTGTATGTATTTGCCCCAATTTCTTCAATATCAGCTTCCACATCCTCATCAAACTCGTCCTGAACATCACCTATAATTTCTTCCAAAACATCCTCAAGGGTTATTAAACCGGAGGTACCGCCAAACTCATCTATTACAACAGCCATTTGCAAATGACGTTTTTTAAATTCTATAACCAAATTATCCAAAGTCATTGTCTCAGGAACGAGCATCAACGGACGTATAATTTTTTTCATTGAATAATTTTCTTTAGTCATAGCTAAAGAATATAAATCTTTAACATGAATAAAACCTAAAATTTTATCAATATTTTCTTCATAAACAGGATAACGTGTATACTGGTTTTCCATTGCAACTTTGTTAAGTTCTTCAAAAGAAATGTCATTAGGAATACATACCATATCGGTTCTTGGTATCATAACCTGCTTAGCCATTAAATCAGAAAATTTAAACATATTATGAAGCATTTCTGCTTCCGTTTCATTTAAAACACCTTCATTATAGCTTGCATCAACCAGCATATCTAATTCTTCCGTTGAATGAACCAGGGACGCATCTTCCGAATTAGCATGACAAGCCGCAAGAATCTTGTTACCTGATACTTCTAACAGCCAAACAAATGGCTTAAACACGGTAATAAAGACATCCATTGGAGTTGAAATCAGAAGAGCTAAAGTCTCCGGATGTCTTAAAGATATGCATTTAGGCAACTGTTCACCCAATAATACGTGAAAATACGTTACAAGAACAAATGATATCGGAACCGCAACGGCATGAGCAGTAATTACGCTATGCGAAGTAAAGATCATTTTAAATATAGGTTCTATCAATTGAACGATTGTTGCTTCAGCAACCCAACCTAAAGCAATACTGGCAATTGTTACACCAAGCTGTGCCGCAGCAAGCATTTTATTAACATCATTAACTAATTTCAAAGCTCTTTTTGCATTAGAATTTCCTTCATTACATAACTGTTCCAATCTTGTTTTTCGAACTTTTACAAGCGAAAACTCCGCTGCTACAAAGAAACCGTTAACAAAAAGTAAAAATAAAATTATAAAAATATTTATAAAAATGTCCGTCAGACTCATTTACTCTCAATTACCTTTAAATTATACATTTAATTCTACACTACACAATTTATTTTTGCAATATTCCACCTATCCTTTAACTGCTCCGTCATTCTCACCTGAGATAAAAAATCTTTGCATTGCAAGAAAAAATATAATTATCGGCACTGTTGAAATGATAGATCCTGCGGCAATAAAACGCCAGTTTGAAGAAAACATTCCCTGTAAATTATTGATACCGACCGGAAGAGTATACATACTGTCTCTAGTAAGCATAATACTCGGCCACAGGAACTCCCCCCAAGAGCCTATAAACGTAAATACAGCAAGGACGGCAAGAGTCGGCTTAACCATTGGGATTACAACCAGCCTGAACATTTGGAACACATTGCATCCGTCAACAATAGCAGCTTCTTCAACTTCTTTGGGAACTTTTAAAAACGCCTGTCGCATAAGAAATATGCCAAAAGCGCTAACAGCAAACGGCATAACAAGCCCTATATAACCCATTACACGGTTTACACTGTCAATCAGATGAAGTTTTAAAGTAATTATATATACAGGTAGCATTATTGCTTGAAACGGTATCATAATTGTAGCTAATATCGAAAAAAAGACAAACTTTTTACCTCTAAAATTCATTCTTGCAAGCGGATAAGCCGCAAGTGAAGATAAAATGAGGTTTAGAATAACAGTTAATGCTGCAACTATAATACTATTCCAAAAATACGCCATAAAATCCACTTTTCCCCAGACATCGACATAATTCTGCCATGTAAAATCCAGAGGAATAAGTTTTGGGGGATAAGCAAATATATCCTCACTTAATCCTTTTAGGGAAGTCGAAGTAAGCCATATAAACGGAAATATGGACAAAAGTGAAGTTATTACTAAAATTGTATGTATCAAACCGTTACTAATCAGCTTTTTTATCATCTTTATCCTTAAACAGATTTTTTAATTTATATTTAAGAGTTTTCTTTTCCGCTTCTGCCTCTTGTACAAGCTCCTCTATCGTTGTCGCCTGACTTCCTTCTACCGGTTCGGGAATAGAATTTACATAATCAACGGCGTTTTGGTATTCAGTTTCTGTTGCAAGCCATTTAAAAGATTTAATGAGAGTCAATGGTTTAGCGGCATCCCCTCTAACCACAAGCTGAAATTTAGTAGCAGCGTTATCGACATAGCTGTTTGCAAAGCTTGGAATTGCGCTCATCTCATCTTCCGGAATCATTTCGCAAAAAATTAAAAAGGCTTTTGCGGTTACAATATTCAAGCTTGCAGCACTATTAATAAGATTTGCAGGGTTTATAGCACCAATTGGCCCTAAAAGATTTGAAATCAATGATGCCATTCTTGCTCTAACCTTCATATCGGCATAATTTCCGAGAATATCAAAATCACCGAAAATATGCAGGCTCAATATATCTCCAAGTGATGTAACAGGTTCAAGATAACATATTCCGTCAAGAAAATGGATATTCCCCTTAAGTTCAGAAAAATGAGTTGTATCAATTGTTGTCAGTCCGCTTATTACCCCGCCTAACGCTGTTTGGAAAAACTGTGATTCTCTTATGTTTTCTGCGATAATTAAATTTTCAATTTTTCCAAAAGGCCCAAATTGCCCGTCTTTAATATCAAAATTGACTGTTCCTTTGAGGCTTTTTACCTGTTCTTCATATGTTGCGCCTTTAAGCGAAATATCTGCGTTAAAGCTAGCTGTTCCGGATAACATATCTTTCATACCTGCTCCATCCAGCAGAGCCTTTTCGACATCGATTCCTCTGCCGTTTACATCAATGTTCAATAGCATCGAAATCAGGTTAACTGAAATATTTCCGCCAACTCTTCCTTTAAAGATATTTGTACGCAGATTTCTTATAAAAAATACATTTCGTGCCATTGAAATCTTTGCAATAGTATTTCTTATATCAATCTTACCAGAAATTATCCTTTCAAAATTTATTGAACCATCTCTAATTTCGACAGGAATATTAGCTTCGCTCGGAGCTGTATTCTTTGATGGTTTATTACTTTTCGGAACATATTTCATGGCCCTGTCAGCCACTTTCATTAATTTATCCGCATTAAAGTATCCGGATTTAATATCTAAATTTGTTATATTAACCACTGACGACGGTCTTAAACTCAATGTGCCTTGCGCTTGAATATCGGATTCATTGAGGATTAAATCTTTTGCTTCAAAATCCGCATTATGTCCCCTAAATTTGATGGTGCCTTCTCTTAAAGTCAAGAGAATTTCAGGAATAGAAAGATTTTTAATTTCAAATCCGCCGCGCATTCTCGGTGCTGCCGTTTCGCCGAGTATAAAAGCCCGTCCGTCGAATGTAAATTCAGATTCCGGAAATGCATGTATTTTTCCTTTCAAAGCTTTTGGCATTGTAATTTTTATAAGATTAATCATTCTTCCTGCAACAGTTCCGTCTATCCCCAAGATTTCATTCAAACTGACAACTTCATTTCCGTCCTCATCAACTGTTACTGTTCTTGTATAAAGTCCGGTTTTCTTAATTTTAATTCTGTTTTCTTTAAAATCGACAACAGATTGCAGTGAGGTATTTTTATCGTTCAGTAAGACAAAATCTACAGGAGTTATAAAGTTTTCTTTATCAGCCAAAGCTTGTACAAAGAGCGTTTGTTTCTTTTTGTCACCATTGATTGTTAATTTAACAGGAATAGAACCTTTTGAATGTATAAAAGGCTTAAGTTCAACTCCTATAAGCTTTACTAAATCATCGGTATTTAAATTACCCTGGGCAATGAAGTCAAGCTCCTTAAGTTGTGCATAATCTTCAATATGACCGCTATATTTGATTTTAGATTTATTATTCAAAAGAACAGAGTTTTCTTTTATATTAATATTACCTTCTGCAATTTCAATGTTAGTAAGCGGAATTGATATCTGTGAATTTGTTTGAGGAATATTTATTCCAAAACCGCTGTTATCTATTTTCCCGCGCAAATCCTTTCGGTCGAGGAAGAACTCACCTGAAAGTTTCCGGTTTATAACCTGCATCATAGAGTTGGAAATATTCAGATTATCAAGCCCGAATTTTAGCCCCATAACAGCATCTTTTAATTTACCTTTTAAACCAAGATCCAGAGTTGCATTTCCTGATTTAAACGTATACTGATTTCTTATATTTTCGGGAGCAAAAGCATTGAATAATATCGGCAGAGGTATTTTCTGAGCTTTAATGTTAATATCGGCAACAGATTTTTCATCAATTTTTCCGTCAATATTTAAAGGAGCGTTTCCTACTAAAACGCTGGAATTTCTGATATCAAGAATATTATCATCAAGTTTTATATTTATACTTGCATCAGATAAAACTTTACCTAGGTTCCTGACACTGATACCTCCGTTTTGTATAACAACAGAACCGCTTGATTTCAGCTTTTTCATATTTGTTTTAATATAGCAGTCTGCATTCAAACTTCCTTCGGCTTTAATCGTTGCCAATTCATTTCTTATATGCAGAGAATCCAAAAATGCTTTAGCTAAAATCAGCATATCATTAAATTTAATTGTGCCGGTTTTAATATTCATATCAAGTTTAGGATGTCTGCCGTAATTAACTTTTCCAATAAGCTGTATATTTTGCTCTTTAACAGGATAAATATTAGTATCTAAATCAACATTAGACCCAAAAGTCTGAGCGTGAATATAACTTTCCGGTAAAATTAAATCAGAAACTTTTAATGTTACACCGTCAATATTAAAATGTCCATATGAAGTTAAACTGCCATTGTGGTTTCTTATACGAAGTTTTGTATCGAGATTTGCTTTTAAATCATAATTTCTGTACATAGTAACCGGATTAACAAATGGGATATCAATCCTTTGAGCCGGATCATCCTCTTCGTCAAGTTTTGTACCGAATTCAGGCAGGAAAGTATTTATATCAATATTAGCCGTAATGTTTTTGTTATTATCACTGAATAATTCAGCATAAGTTTTAAGCTTAGCGGTTTTTCCGTTAAAATAACCTAAATTCAATTCTTGCCCTTTAAGTTCAAGATAATGTTTCGATTTTAAATCATTAACAAGAACACGGTAATTATTAAGTTTTACATTAGGAACTTTTATTCTTATCCAAGCCGGATTAAATTTAAACCCTTCAGCTTCCGCAGTCTGCTTAACTTCTTCAAGTTCCTGTTCTTTTGCAGGGTTAACAAGCCTTTCTATGTGCCTTACAATTTTGAAATTATCATCGTTAATAATTTCAAGATTTACAAACGGTTTTTCAATTTCCAGGCATGAAACTTTAACAGTTAATAATAGTAAGCTCGGAAGAGCTATACGTGTTTGTATACTATCAGCGGAGAAAAGAAGTGAATTATCAGGGAGTTTTACAGAAACATTATCTGCTTTTATTCCCGTACCTAACAGCGGAGTTGTTATAATTTTAGGATTTTCAAAGTTTATATTTAATTTTGCATACTCACTCGTAAGTTTTTGAACAGGCTCTTTATATTTGTTCAAGTCAATTGCATTCGGGATAATAAACAAAAAGCACAAATATAATAACAGAAGAAATACAACAACAGTAATTACAAAATATTTCAAAAAACTTTTCATATTACATATACTCCCCTTAACTTAATATGAAAAATTATAACATAAAAATATATAAATCATCGTAAAGGATTTTATTATAAAGCAAACCTATCCAGTCCCTTTCATTGGGGAGAAGAAAAATCGTACATAATGCTATCTTCTTTTTAAAGAAATGCATGGGGGTAGACTTGTTGATAACATATTTATTTCAAATGTGTACTTTTCTTTCTCTTTTATTGCGAATAAAAAGAGAAAGAAAAGTACCAAAAGAAAGAGAAAATACGCAGCTGTTTCCTATGCCCTGACGGGCATTGGGGTAAAATTGTATTAAGCTTCTACGGCCAGGCCGGTGAACCGGCTCTCTTACGCTCACTATCGCTGCTTACGCAGCACGTTCGCGGCGCTACCCGCGTTATATCTTCACCCTCCCCTTGTGGGAGGGTCGAAATCTTTGATTTCGGGGAGGGGTAAGATTATTATTCGTAATCTTATACTAAAAACCCGCACTATTCCTTACATTTACCCCTAATGTAACACAATATGTATTGAGTTACATTAGAACACTTTGAGGCAGACCGGTAGGTCAAAAACATTCCGGTAGTCTTTAGACCAAATGTCTGCCGACCGGTCTCCTACGTGCGTAGCACCACAATATGTATTGAGTTACATTAGGGCACTTTGAGGCAGACTGGTAGGTCAAAAACATTCCGGTAGTCTTTAGACTGAATGTCTGCCGACCGGTCTCCTACGTGCGTAGCACCACAATATGTATTGAGTTACATTAGCATACTTTGAGGCAGACCGGTAGGTCGAAAATAAACTTGCAGTCTTTAGACCGCATGTCGGTGTAATTGCGCAGGATTTACAAAAAGTATTTCCTGATGCGGTAACAAAAGGCGAGGACGGGTATTTAAGAATTCGTTTTGAAGATATGTTTTATGCCGTGATTAATGCGGTTAAGGAATTGGATAATAAGATTTCTGAAATTGTACAGAATATTACCAATATTAATTCAACAATAGAAAAACAAAATAAGACAATTGAAGAACAGCAGAAAACGATTAATGAGCTGCTAAAGCGTGTTGAGAAGTTGGAAAAAGCCGGGTAAATAAGCAAAAGCACCCACCCCAACCCTGTCTTGGATTTGCTTCACGCTCACAGAGCTTCACCTTTAAGCCTCACGGCTTAGTCGGTTCAGTCTGTTCGCTATCCGGACTCTCCCATTTACCCCTCCGTCCGCAAATCCGCTCCCTCAAAAGGGAGGGAGAAGGCGCCAAGCATACAGTATTCCTTCCCTTGAGGGAAGGTAAGGATGGGTGCTATCCCGTAAGGGAAAAACTGTAGAGTAGACTTCAGCCTACCACAATAAAATATATTTCTCCTCAACTTATAAACTCCTAAACTTCTCAACCTCAATCAGCACCCACCCCAACCCTCCCTCAAAAGGGAGGGAGAAGGCGCCAAGTGTACAGTGTTCCTTCCCTTGAGGGAAGGCTGGGATGGGTGCCAGCCCGAAAGGGAAAATAATACACTCAACTAAAAGAAAAGTTTAAAATATATTTTTGGCCTCTCACGGGCTATTTCAGGCGCAAAAATCTTTGCGCCTTTTCCTTTATTCAAATTTTGTAGATATATTTTTCGGCTTGCCATCATACGAGGGAGGGGGGCACTACTGTCCAAGATAAATTTGTGAACAAAAGATACTACCACATAACTTCATTTGCGGAATATTTCAAAGTGTCAGAATATAAAAAAGACCCCTCACCCGAATTTCAAAGTTTCGCCTTAGCTCAACTTGAAATTCTTCCCTCTCCCACAAGGGGCGAGGGTACCATAACGCCTGGCGTTTAGCCAAGCATACTTTGTGGGACATTATTATCCATGATGATTTTATATAAAACGATAGAAAACAAATAATGTGTAAAAAATAATGCCATAAGATTAAATAAAAATATAAGAGATTCTTCGGACTCACCGAATGGTTATTTTCACCCTCAAAACGACGGCAGGTTGGGCGTATTACTACCGGGCATATTAGCCTTTCACTGGCTGCTTTGGGGTAGTGCACCCCCCCCCTTTTTTCTCACAATAAATTTAGGAGGTTTTATTTTGGCAAAATATAAATTGCTTAGCAAACAAAGAGAATTTATGGAAATTCCGCATTCAAATTCGCTTGATGTCGCAATATACCAGGGCGGATATGGAAGCGGAAAAACCTGGTGCGGTTCGCTTTTAGGAATTCTTCTTGCAAGGAAATTCCCGGGCTGCCGCGGTTTGGTCGGGGCAAAAGAGTACGAACTTGTCAGAAAAACCACACTTGTTTCGTATTTGGACCATCTCGAAAACTTTGGATATATTCAAGATAAGGATTATATATATAACAAAATTGATAAAATTATTAAATTCTCAAACGGCTCTGAAATCTTATTTTCGGCTCTTGAGGATCCGGAAAGATTTAAGTCATTAAATCTGCACTGGGCTGAAATCGAGGAAGCTTCACAGATTACGGACTCTTCTTTTAAGCAGCTTCTCGGACGTTTAAGAAATACTTACAGAGGAAAAAACTGGGTCGATTTCAGATACCGCCTGTTCGGACATACAAACCCGCAGGCTGATAAAGGGTGGATCTGGCATAGATTTGTTGAACAAAAAAAAGATAATTATCGTTTGATAATTGCTCCTACAACAAATAACATTTACCTCCCCCCGCATTTTATTCAGTCAATGAAAGAAAGCTTTGATGAAGAGTATTACAGGATTAATGTTCTGGGAGAATTCGGGGATTATTCTTCCGGACTTGTTGTAAAAGGTTTTAGCGAAGAAAACAAGCTTTATTTAAAATACAATCCCGATTTACCCCTTCATCTTACATGTGATTTTAACGTCGACCCGATGTGCTGGGCTTTAGCGCACAAAGACGAAGATAATGTTTACTTTTTTGATGAAATTGTTATTGAAAAAACTACAACACAGCAGTGTATTGATGAATTTTTAAGACGCTATCCTGAGCATAAATCTTCAATTATCATAAACGGAGACGCTTCCGGCGATAACAGGAGCACGCAGAGTGAATATACAAATTATGCAATAATTAAAAATGCTTTGAGCTCCTATGGCTATGACGACGTAAAATTTAAGCTTCGGGATTATAATCCGCCGATTTTAAACAGAATTTCCGCTTTTAATGCACGGGTAAAAAATTCTAAAGGTGAAAGACATCTTTTTGTCGACCCAAGACGCTGTAAGTGGATTTTATATAATATTTATAATCTTTCTTTTAAAGAAGGAACAAGTATCGTAGATGTTCCGACTCATAATCAGATAAAATCAAATCGCGAATTTAAATTTCTAGAGCACCCTTTTGATGCAATAAGCTATCTGGTAGAATATTACTGGAGGTTAAGGGCATAATCGGTGCTGGTTAATATAAAAGGGCGGGATTTTCGTAAAACGAAAATCCCGCCCTTTTATTGTTTTTACCTATTTATTAAGCTGGCTCATTACTTCGTCAGCAAAATTGTCGTTTCTTTTTTCAAGGCCTTCGCCAAGAACATATCTGTCAAATTTAACAATATTAAACTTGCCGGAGATTAATTGTTCAATTGTCTGGTCAGGATTTTTAACGAACGGCTGTTCAATTAAGCATCTGTGAGCCATCAATTTATTAACACGTCCTTCAACAATCTTAGCTCTGATTTGTTCAGGCTTATTTGCTAAATCCTCTTTACCCATTTCAATTCTTGTTTCTTCTTCTATTACGGAAGCCGGAATATCTTTTCTTGAAACGAACTCAGGAGCAGAAGATGCAATGTGCAAGCAGATATCTTTTGCAAGAGCTTCATCTTTAGCATCTGTTTGCAGAAGAACACCGATTTTACCGTTGTGGATATAAGTTGCAAGGTTGCCTTCGTATCTTACAAATCTTCTTACAGTGATTTTTTCACCGATAGAAGCTATTTTTTCTTTAATAACATCAGCAACCGGTTTTCCGCATTTCGGGCAGGTTGTTGCAAGAAGAGCATCAACATCAGCCGGATTAGTTTCTGCAACTAATTGAGCTAAGCCGTTAGTTAGTTCAATAAATTCAGCATTCTTAGCAACGAAGTCTGTTTCACAGTTAACCTCAATCATAGCACCCACTGAATCTGAAACATATGAGCCGATTCTTCCTTCTGCAGCAATTCTGCCCATTTTCTTATCAGCAGAAGCTATACCTTTCTGGCGTAAAACTTCCATTGCTTTTTCCATATCGCCGTCAACTTCAACAAGAGCCTTCTTAGCATCCATCATGCCGGCGCCTGTTTTGTCACGAAGTTCTTTTACCATTGTAGCTGTAATATTCATTTTAATTCTCCTTCTCTTTTTTATGAGTGAGGAGTGAATAGTGAATAGTGAATAGATATTATTTTTTCACTACTTCTATAACACAACTCAAGCTTTCAACTTTAGCAACTGATGAATAGTTCTATTCACTATTCACCAATCACTATTCACTAAATATTTATACTGTTGCAGGTTCTTCTACGCCTGCGTCAGCAGCTGTAATTGCTTCAATTTTACCTTTAGAACCGGCGTTGTTTTCTCTTAACTGTTTGCCTTCTAAAACGGCATCTGCTAATTTTGAAGCAATTAACTTGATTGAGCGGATAGCATCATCATTACCGGGGATAATGTAGTTAATACCGTCCGGATCTGCATTTGTGTCAGCCAGGCAGATTACAGGAATATTCAATTTGTTAGCTTCCTTAATAGCAATATCTTCTTTAGCCTGATCGACTACAAAAATAATATCAGGAAGTCCTCTCATTTCCTTAATACCGCCTAAAGTCTTGCTCAATTTAGCAAGCTGTCTGTTTAATTGAGCCTGTTCTTTTTTCGGTAACTTTTCAGCATGACCTGAATTAATGAAATCTTCTAATTCTCTCAGTTTATTAACTCTGCCTCTGATTGTTTCGAAGTTAGTAAGCATACCGCCTAACCATCTTCTGTTGATATAGTAAGCTCCGGCTCTTGTTGCTTCTTCTGCAACAACTTCAGCTGCCTGTTTTTTAGTACCGACAAAAAGAACATTTCTTCCTTTTGCAGCATATTCTCTTACAACATCATAAGCAGCGTCTAATAATGTTGTAGTTTTTCTTAAATCAAGAATGTAAATCCCGTTTCTTGCGCCGTAAATATACGGTTTCATTTTAGGGTTCCAGTGTTGTGTCTGGTGGCCGAAATGCACACCTGCTTCTAAAAGTTCAATAAGTGATGCTGTTGACATCTTGTGTCTCCTTTTTTTCTAACTTGTTTTACTACGGGCCGTACCGTTCCATCTATAGTTACAGTCAAATTAAAAATTAATAAGCTATTTATAGACTAGGGTTATACCTATCAAACAATACAACCAACAAAATCATATTATAAACATGATTTTCAGGCAAGCTGAGTTGTTACAACTGTTACATTAAAGTTAAATAAATAACAGCCTAATCCCGGATTTTGACCCCTGTAACTTTAGATATTCCTTTTTCTTTTTGAGTGACACCGATTGTTCTGTTTGCAGATTCAATCATTGGTTTTCTGTGGCTTACAACTATAAATTGTGTAGTTTCGGACTGTGATTGAACAATATGAGCAAGTTTTTCAACATTTATTCCGTCTAAACTGGCATCTACTTCATCGAAAGCATAGAAAGGTGCAGGCATATATTTCTGAATGGCAAAAACAAACGAAAGTGCAGTAAGAGCCTTTTCTCCTCCTGACATACCTGCAAGCCGCTGTTTCTTTTTGTCACGCGGCTGCGCTTCTATATCCAGCCCGCCTTCAAAAGGTTTTTCTTCATTTTCCAAAATCAATGTTCCTTCACCGTCCGAAAGCTTATGGAAAATATCTTTAAAATTCTCGTTAATTACACTGTACGTTTTGAGGAAAGTTTCTTTTTTCAAATCCTCATAACCTTTCATTCGTTCCAAAATCTGTTCACGCTCCCGGCTTAATGTTTCTATTTGGACGCGGAGTTCTTCCTGTTGCGCAGAAACTGTCTCAAAATCCTCCAGAGCTTTCATGTTAACCGCACCCATATCATCCATTCTTTTTTGCAAACGCTGAATACGTGATGTTATCTCCTCTATTGACATTTCAACGGGAGTAATTTCATTTACATTTATACCGGCTTCCGCTAAAACATTTTTTGTTTCTTCCAATATAGGCTCCAATTCGCGCCTTCTTGCCTTGAAAGATTCTATCTGCTCTTCGATTCTTTCGATATCAGCTGACTTGAGATTTCTCTGAGTTTCGATATCCACTAAATCTTTATTAATCTCATCTCTTTGCTTTAAAAGTTCTCCAAGCTTTTCGGTAATCTCTTTAATTTGCTCTTCCAAAGCTTCTAATTCTGCATTTAAGCCCTTTATTTCTTCTGCAAATTTTGCTTTTTCCGTCTCTAAATTTTTATTTGACTCAAGAGTCTTTTCTATAGTGTCTTGCAGAGTCGTTATTGTAGTAGATTTAATGAAATCAATCCTTTGATGCATTCCTTCAATTTCGTTTACGGCGTCGGACATATTTTTTTCATATCGTTTGATTTCAGCTTCCACGCCGGCGGTTTTATCTTTTAAATCTTTTAAATCCGCATCATTCATTAGTTTCTCGATTTCCGCAATTTCGCTTTGTAATGAAGTTATCTTATCCGAAATTGAAATATGCTCTTCTTCCATTTTGTCAAGACTTTTTTCTATTGTTCGGATTTCAGGCTCCGTAACTTTAATAAATTCAGATTTTTCATCAATATTTTTCTGATTATTTTCAAAATTTGTTTCAAGACCTGCAAGTTCTAATTTTGCTTTATTAAATTCTGTCATTGATGCGGAATTTTTTGATCTTACATCTTCCATTTGAGCCTCAAGAGCAGAAGATTTTGATAAGAGAGCTGCGTATTTATTTTCCATATCCTTAAGCCTTGCTCTCATTGTATCTAATTCGCTGTCAGAGTTTTGTGAAAATTTAGGAGTATTTTTCTTTACAGTACCACCCGTAATAGAACCGGATTTTTCAAACAAATCTCCGGATAAAGTAACCATTCGGTATTTCCCGATTAATTTATTCGCGGCTTTTCTGTCTTCAACAACTATAGTTTCACCAAGTGCATAATAAAATGCGTCTAAATATTCATCGTCAAAATCAATAAGGTTTATTGCAAAATCAATAACTCCCTTATCTTTCGGTAAATTTAGGCTGCGCGGACACTTTTTGATTTTATTAAGCGGTACAAATGTGGCTCTGCCGGCATTTGCGGACCTTAAAAATTCGATACAAGTTGCAGCGGTATGCTCGTCATCAACTACTATGTGTGCCATCCTGCCGCCCACGGCAATCTCGAGCGCCGTTGCATATTCTTCGTCCACCCTGCCGAGTTTCATAATAGGCGCATGCACTCCGTTGATATTTGCATTTACAATTGTATTAACCGGACGTCCGAGGTCAGTTTCTTCATTTGCCTGCTTAAATGCTTCAAGCTGGTATATTTTTTTACGTGCCGCTTGAATGTCATAGTCCAGGTCTGAGATTTCATTTTTAGTCTTGTCCAAATCATACAATGTATTTTTAAGGATGGTTTTAAAAGCGTCAAGTTCTTTGCCCAATTGTTCAATTAAAAGTTCTTTAGATGATTTTGTTTCGGCAAAATTCGTCCTAAAAGCTTCCAGTTCTGCAAGTTTTTCTCTCGCATCTTCCAGCGCTTTCTTTTTTGAGCTTAAATCAGCTTCTAACGGCGCTTGTTTCTGAATAAGCTTTGTTTCTTTATCCTGCTCTGCTTCAAGCTCTTTTCTCAAACCGTTCCGCTTTTCAATATGTTGTTCCGCCGTTTCATTCAGGCCGGACATATCCTCAAGAATTTTATTAAGCTTACTTTTTTCTTCTTCAATCTTTGTTTCAATATTTTTTATTTCATCCTGTTTTAAAGAAAGCTTCAGCTCGAAATCTTTAATCTTATTTTTTTGAACTTCAATACCGTTTTTATTGTTTTCAATTGTTTTGAGGTTGTCTTGAATTTGTTTGTCGGCATATGTAATTGCAGAATTCTTTCTTGAAATTGAACCTTTGATTTCTTCCGCTTTTTGTTTTAATTCCAGCTGATGGCCTTCCCCTTTTTCCGTAATTATTTTCGAGATTTCATCATACTTTTCTTTAATGAGCTTTAATCTTTCTTCAAGATCTTTTGACTTAAGCTCTTCTTCCTTTTTTCTTTTTGAAAATTCTAAGATGTTTTCGTGTGCTTTTTCCAGATTTTTACGGATATCAAAAAATTTAACCGTATTAACCTGACCTTCAAGTTCATTTTTTTCATCTTTTAATTTCTGATACTTTATAGCAACTTCTTTTTCTTCTTTGAGCTGTTCCAAGCGTGTATTTACTACGTTTAAAATAAGAGTGGAATTAACAACGCGCTTCTCAACTGTTTCCAGTTCTCCGTTTGCTTGCTCTATTCTTCTGTCAAAATCCGCAATACCTGCAATTTCATCTATGATTTTACGTCTTTCATTAGGCGTGCAGTTGGTAATACTCATCACATCGCCTTGCATCATTACATTGTAGCTGTTCGGAGTAATATTATATTTTTCCAAAACTCCGTGAATATCAGACAATGTTGCAATTTTATCATCAAGGTAATAAATACTGTTATAACCCTGCGAAGATTTTCTTATTCTTCTGGCAACAGAAAAATCACCCTCTTCCGTTTCACCGAAAGTAACTTTGACAAAAGCCTCATTACGCTTATTATATGTAGAAATAAGCTGTGATATTTTTTCGGCTCTCATAGCTCTGTTGGTTGAAAGTCCGAGTGCAAATAAGATACTGTCAATGATATTACTTTTTCCCGAACCGTTAGGGCCTGAAATTGTAGTAAATCCTTTTAACATCGGTATATCAATCTTATTCGCAAACGACTTAAAGTTGTCGATTTCGAGCTGTTTTATATACATCCGAGCCTCTTTCCCCTCTGTTATTATCTATTACACACTAAAATCCCAGTTATGTCAATCAGTAAAGAAATTTAGACAAATTTAGTATTGCAGCACGCAAAAAGCACAACCGTCCGGTAAAAATTTTGTTTATTGAAAACATTCCCAATATAATAAATTTCCCCGATTTTCTATGATTTCAGGGTGACAATAAAATTTGCGGGATAATTTTCTATTCTATTTTATAGTCAACTTTTTGAAACAAGGAATGGCAAATTTCTGCCGTGCCCTGTTTTTTATTTCTTTTTTCCCCGGACAGCGGTGCTTAAACGGAGGAGCCGGCCGGATGGCCTGATGAGAGTGAATTTATTTACTAAATTCAATCTCATCATCTTTAACGTCGATTTTAATATGGTCGCCGTCAATAAACTTCTGACTCAAAAGAAGCTTAGAAAGCGGATTTTCAACCATTTGTCTTATTACCCGCTTCAAAGGTCTTGCGCCGTAGATAGGATTAAAACCGCGTCTTGCAAGGAGTTCTTTAGCATCATCCGTTATTTCGAATGTAATATTCTTATCTGCAAGCAGTTTTTTCAAATGTTCCGCCTGAATATCTACGATTGCAGACAACTGCTGCATTGTAAGCGCCTTAAAGAATATAGTTTCATCAACCCTGTTTAAAAACTCCGGTTTAAAACGCTCACGCATTACTGTCATCACTTTTTCTTTAGTCTCATCAAAGTTTCCGCCGGGATTATTGATAGAATCTTCAAGGATAATATCGCTTCCGATATTGCTTGTCATAATGATTACAGTATTTTTAAAATCAACAGTTCTTCCTTTAGAGTCTGTCAAACGTCCGTCATCAAAGATTTGAAGCATTAAGTTGAACACATCCGGATGAGCCTTTTCGATTTCATCAAAAAGAACGACCGAATACGGTTTGCGTCTGACAGCTTCGGTTAACTGTCCGCCTTCTTCGTAGCCGACATATCCCGGAGGAGCTCCGACAAGTCTTGCAACATTATGTTTTTCCATATACTCTGACATATCAATTCTTATCAGAGCATCTTCATCGTTGAACAAGAATTCCGCAAGCGTTTTAGCTAATTCTGTTTTACCAACCCCTGTCGGGCCTAAGAAAATAAATGTACCAATCGGACGTTTCGGGTCTTTTAAGCCGGAACGCGCACGACGGATTGCATCAGAGACTGTTTCAACGGCTTCATCCTGACCGACAAGACGTTTATGCAGGACATCTTCCATTCTAAGGAGTTTCTGCATCTCGCTTTCCATAAGTCTGTTAACAGGAATTCCTGTCCATTTGCTTACTATTTCCGCGATATCATCGCCGTCGATTTCTTCTTTAAGAAGCTGGTTTTCACCTTTTTCTTTACCCTGAATAGACTGCAGTTTCTTTTCAAGCTCCATTAATTTGCCGTACTTAAGTTCTGCTGCGGTTTGTAAATCTGTATTTCTTTCAGCCTCGGCAATTTTAGTCTTAACCTGATCGATTTCATCCTTAATTGCAGCTTCGCCGGTAATAGAGCTTTTTTCAACTTCCCATTGTGCTTTCAGCTTAGAAATTTTACCCTCTAAATCATCGATTTCAGAAGTTAATTTGTCAATCTTAGCAATACACTCCGGAGAAGTTTCTTTCTTCAAAGCTTCTCTTTCGATTTCAAGCTGGATTTTCTGTCTCATCATAACATCAATCTCTTCCGGCATGGAATCGATTTCAATACGCAAAGCTGAAGCAGCTTCGTCTATAAGGTCAATCGCTTTATCAGGCAGAAATCTGTCTGTAATATATCTGTCCGATAATTGTGCAGCTGCAATAAGAGCACTGTCTAATATACGAACCCCATGGTGAACTTCGTATTTTTCTTTCAAACCTCTTAAGATTGAAATCGTATCTTCAACTGACGGTTCGTCAACCATAACAGGTTGAAAACGACGTTCAAGGGCAGGGTCTTTTTCTATATACTTTCTGTATTCATTAATCGTTGTAGCCCCGATTGTTCTCAATTCACCTCTTGCAAGCATCGGCTTTAAAAGGTTTCCGGCGTCCATTGAACCCTCTGTTGCGCCTGCGCCTACAACAGTATGTAATTCATCAATAAACATTACAATCTCGCCGTTTGACTGCTGAACTTCTTTTAATACAGCTTTCAGACGTTCTTCAAATTCGCCTCTGAATTTAGCACCCGCAACCAAGGCGCCTAAATCAAGAGAAATTAGTTTAACATTTTTTAAGCTTTCAGGCACATCGCCTCTTATAATTCTCTGTGCTAAGCCTTCAACAATTGCCGTTTTACCGACGCCCGGCTCGCCTATTAAAACCGGATTGTTTTTAGTCCTTCTGTTTAATACCTGAATAATACGTCTGACCTCTTCATCACGCCCGATAACAGGGTCTAACTTACCCCTGCGGGCGCGTTCCGTAAGGTCGGTTGAATATTTTTCAAGAGCTTTAAAATTTTCTTCTGCGTTTTTATTATCCACTTTTTGGTTACCTCTTACCTTTCTCATTACGTTCAAAATTGAGTTAGTGTCAACGCCGCTGCGTTTGAGCAAATCCTTTATAAAAGAACCCTCTAATTTTGTCATCGCAATTAATATACATTCAATCCCGACAAAATCATCCTTAAGGCTTTCAGCCTCTTGAGATGCAATCTCAAGCAAAGTATTTGTGTCACGGGATAAAAATACCTGCTGAGAACCTGAACGTTCTGATAATGTCGGATATTCTTTAATTCTGGCTGCAACTGCATTGATAAAGTTCTGGTTAAGGAGTTTAAGCTCCTCTAAATAATCTTTAGCAATTCCTTTATCCTCAATCATTGCCATAACAATATGTTCCGGCTGTACTTCAGAATTCTTGTAATAATCCTTCTTCGCGTTCGCCGCAAAAATAATTTCCTGTGAATAGTTCGTAAATTTTTCAAAATCAATCATAATCAAAACTCCAATTTGATATAACGAACCGAACATTTCGTAATTTATGATAATGTTCGGCTCTATAACTATATTTTAATGTTAATTTTGGAAAATCAATTATTTTTAATGTTTAATTAATAATTCAATTATTCTCAATTATTCGTAAATAACTTTCAGGTTATTTTCAAATATTGCACCAGCACAGGCCCATCCGGAAGTAACACTTGTTTCGTTACATAACTTCGTCCAGTGCATTTTATCATCTTCAATACCGGTACCGTCTTTATCCCATCCCGTAGAGCCTACCGGCCTTAAAGAACCGTCATTCCAAAGAGTGAATTGAAAAACATCTTTAGCAACTTTGTTAGGTTTTGAGAAACCGTTTATATCAATAGTTAAAGTACCTATACATTGCTTATGCGGCTGTTGAGCCAATCTGGCGGGATACCATATATTTCTTTGTCTTATATAATAAATCATTCCGTCACTGGACAGCAAAGCACATCCGCCAGTAAGTTGACTGCCGTAACTAGAGTTTGAGAGATTCTTCTCGCTTGTCCAGCTGCCACCGTTATATCCTACTATTGTATCAATCCATTTTGTTTTGATTGTAGTATCATCAATCGGAGTAATTTTCATAAACTCGCTGAGACGTTCTCCAAGAAGATTGGCTTTTTCATTAGAATTTACAACCCCGGAGACTATTGCCGAAAGTTTTGTTGATTCTTCAGCTGTAAGTAAATTTTCAGCAGCTACCTGAAAAGTAGAAGAAGCTTTTGCTAATTTTGGTCCTACTTGTGCCGTACCTGCATTTTGAACAAGTGATGGTGCAGTTAAGGCTGCAACTACCCCTATTATACCAAGTGTAATCAAAACTTCCGCTAAAGTAAAACCGCTCTTTTTCATATATAAAACCTCTCTGACTGCTCTCTGCTTACAATATTATGATAGCACACTTCAGCATTTTTGTAAATCTGCAATACTCGGGATTGCTATTTGCATATCTATACATTTGTAACATTGTATGCTAAAATACACTTATGTTTACGGGAATTATAGAAGAAGTCGGCAAAGTCCTGAATGTTTCGGAAAAAAAAGCCGTAATAGAATGCAGATTGGTCTCAGAAAATACAAAAATCGGTGACAGCATTGCAGTTAACGGTGTTTGTCTTACCGTAACAAATATTACCGCGAATTCTTTTACCGCCGATGTTTCTCCGGAAACATTTATGGTTACGGCTCTGAATGAATTAAAACCGGGCTCTTCCGTTAATCTTGAACGGGCAATGCCTGCAGAAGGAAGGTTTGGCGGACATATAGTAGCAGGCCATGTTGACGGTATCGGAAAGGTAGGAAACGTAAGTCCGAATAACGGTTTTTTTGATTTGGCAATAGAACTTAATCCGAGAGAGGCAAGATATGTCGTCAAAAAAGGTTCCATTGCAATTAATGGCGTCAGCCTTACCGTAGCAGATATCAGCGGTAATGCCGTTAAAATTGCAGTAATTCCTCATACGTTCAGAAATACCTCTCTCAGAGAGTTACAGACAGGAAATTATGTGAATGTCGAAGTAGACATTCTGGCTAAATATGTTGAAAAATTTTTATCAACGAGTGATAATAAATCAAGAATTGATATGGATTTTCTGAAAAGAAACGGTTTTTAACAAGTATGACAAATCAATTTAATACAATTGAAGAAGCATTAGAGGATTTCCGCAGCGGTAAGCCTATTATTGTTGCAGATGATGAGGACAGAGAAAATGAAGGCGATTTAATCTGTTCGGCGCAGTTTGTCACTCCGGAACTCGTGAATTTTATCACAAAAGAATGCAGGGGGATTGTTTGCCTTGCAATATCCGATGAAATTGCAAAACAATTGGATTTGCCGCAGATGGTTGAAAAAAATACCGAAAGTATGCAAACCGCTTTTTCTTTAAGTATTGATGCGCATCCTAAATATGGCGTAACAACCGGAGTTTCTGCTTTTGACAGAGCTAAGACGGTTGAAGTTGCGATTGCTCCCGATGCAGAACCGTCCGATTTAAGACGTCCGGGACATCTGTTTCCGTGTGTGGCGAGAAAAGGCGGAGTATTAAAAAGATGCGGACATACCGAAGCAGTTGTTGATATGGCAAGGCTCTGCGGACACAGAGAGGCCGGAATTATGTGCGAAATCATGAAAGAAAACGGTGAAATGGCAAGAAGAGATGATTTGCACGAGTTTGCGAAAAAATTCGGGTTTAAATTTATTACCGTTTCCGATTTGATTGCATACAGGCTTAAGCGTGAAAAATTTGTTAAACGTGAAGTAGAAGTATTTTTACCGACAAAATTCGGGGATTTTAATATCGTAGGCTATACAGATACCATAACCGGATGCGAACATGTTGCACTTGTAAAAGACGACGGCTCGGATAAAATTCCGCTTATAAGAGTTCATAGCGAATGTCTGACCGGTGATATTTTCCACAGTCTAAAATGCGACTGCAACTGGCAGTTGCATAACGCTTTGCATATGATTAACGATTACGGAAAAGGTGCGCTTATTTATATAAGAGATCATGAAGGCAGAGGAATAGGGCTTATTAATAAGCTTAGAACATACAAACTCCAGGAACAGGGACAAGACACGGTTGAGGCAAATGTCTCGTTAGGTTTTGCACCGGATTTAAGAAACTACGGCGTCGGAGCGCAGATTATTCTTGATTTAGGGTTTAATAATTTTAATCTGATAACCAATAATCCCAGAAAAATTGTAGGCTTGAAAGGTTACGGCCTTAAAATTCATGAAAATATTAATATAAAATCTGAAATTACCAGGTATAATGAAAAATATATAAATACAAAACGAGAAAAAATGCATCATCTAATGTAAGCGGAAGTAAAGGAAAGTTTATGACAGAAACAGCATATGAAGTAGAATTATTGAACGGAAGTTTATATAAAATCTTTGCGGGAGTTTATAACGACTTTAAGGCAAAAGCCGTAAGTGAATATAAATTTGAACTGGAACCGCTTTCTTATGAAGAGTTTGTTGATGCTGTCGAAAAACAATATATGCAATGTGCTGTTTTAAAAGAAAATGACATTCCGACTGCATTTCTGGTATATACGACTTCAATTTCAGAATCAATAGAACTTAATCTTATACACTGTCTTGGAACTGAAGATGAAATTACAAAAGTAAAATTGCTGATAGAAAAATTTCTTGAACTAACGGCTGATGAAAGAGAGAGAAAAGTCGTTTCATATCCGATGATAGGACATCAGTCAATATATACGGCCGACATTGCACGATTTGGGTTTAAATTTGTCGGTCAGGCAGTTTTGAGATTTATGATGGGCAATGCATCCTCCGAAAGAATTTTGGAGAACATGAAACTTTCAGAACGTCCTGAAGATTATAAAATTGTAAGCTATTCCGACTCTTATAAAGAAGATGCAATAAGAATTATTCATGAATCGTTCAGAGACACACAAGACGCATTGTATGATACACGTTTTAAGTCAATGGAAGGAACTGCGGATATTATAAATAAAGTTGTTGAAAATATTTACGGAGAGTTCTTGCCTGATGTCACATCGGTGTTATTATATAAAGACGCACCGGTTGGATTCGCTTTTGCAAATGTAACCGGAGGGAAAATCGCTAATATTCCTCTTGTTGCAATAGAAAAAGAACATAGGGGACACGGTTTTTCAGAGCATCTTCTCAGCCGTTCAATCAAAACTCTTGTGGATTGGACAAAATTAGGAAAGAGAGAGTTCAGTGAAGTTAATGTTACAACGGAAACAAATAACTACAAAGCACTGAAATTATATAGAAGAATAGGATTTAGAGAGGATTTCTGCTATCCTCAGGCATATTTAATGCAGAAAAAGAAAAAGTAGAAAGAAAGGAGAAGTATGAGACTATCTGGTAAATTATTAACGGCACTCAGTGCTGTATGCGTGGCTTCATGCGCTGCTATGGCCGGCGGTTGCGCAGCTGATGTTCAAGCTTATGCTCATCCGACGTTGTTCGGTTCACAATCACACACGCTTACTACGGCTGAAAATGATGTAGTAATCGGCGGCAAAGTTTACAAACCTTGCCATGTTAAGACAATTGAAAGCAAGCAAAATGTTATTATTAACCGTTTTGCAAAAGAAATGCTTTGCAATATGAAAGACAAAATGGATGCAAAACGCGCCGGTATCTTTAATCCGAAAATGCCGGTATTACGTTCCGAATTGGCATTTATTCTTGCTGACGGTTTAGAACTTAAAGAAGTTAAAGGTAACAGTTATTCAGACGTAGCAGCTGATTATTGGGCAAAAGACCAAATTGACAGGGCTCTTACGGCTGATGTTATGATTGGTTATCCTGATGCTACTTTCAAGCCTGATCAACCGATTACGAAGGCAGAAGTTTTTGCAACTTTCGCAAAAATGATGAATGTTTCTGCAGACAAAAAAGCTCCGGTTTTTGAAGGACAAAGCGTAAAATATGTTCCTGCATGGGGTTATGAAGCAGCAAATGAAGTTATCTCTTCAGGTATTTTAAACAAAATCGCCGATAAGGATAAAGTTATCAATGATGAATACTTGTCAAAAGAACAGGTTGCTTATATGCTTGGCGCACTGAAAGCCAATTTCAATATTGATACTTCAAATGGTGCCGTAAATTGCGCTACTAAGTATGAACCTATGACAATTAAAATTAAGCTTAGTGAAAGAATAAGTGCAAGAACATCTAATGTTGGTGATACTTTTACGGCAAAAACTACAGAAGATGTAACTGTAGCAGGCGTTTGTTATCCGGCAGGTTCTACCGTTAAAGGTGTTGTTTCAGGAATTTCAAGACCCGGAGTTAAAAATCCCGGATTTGTAGAAGTTACCTTCAAGAGCATTACAAACGGCGATAACTGCGCAGAATTCCCGAACAAACTTTCAAGTGCAGAAGTTAATGTTTCTAAGAACCCGAATGTTGTATCAAGAGTTCTCGCAGCACCGTTCTCTATGGCCGGAAGAATTGTCGGTGTTGCAGGAAGAACAGCTTCATCAGGCGTTGAAGTTGTCGGTAACGGTTTAGAAGAATTTGGCGACAATTGGTCTGATGCATTCTGCGATACAGCATCACTTCATCCGCTAAAAGGCCTTAAGAGCGTTGGCAGCAGCTTTATCACCGTAGGTAAAGGGGTTTACAATGTTGTTAAACTTGCAGGTAGCGGTGTATTTGGAGTTTGCTATGAATTCGTTGACGAAGTTAAGTACATATTTGTACCGAACACAACTAACGATTCAAGCTTAAATCCTGATGAAGAATTAACCATTATTTACTAATCGGTTTTTTAAGAAATATCCCCGCCAATGAAATCATTGGCGGGGATATTTTATTAATAACAACGAAATAAAATATACAAATCCTCTAAACAGTTGATGTACTGTATTGCGAAATCATTTAGTATATTATAGGTAAGTATACCTTGCAGATGGGGAAAAGGGCTCTTTTGTGTATGATAAACTCTATATTCTTTGATGAATTATATAAACAATTTGCATGGCTGGATTCCGTATTTACGCCGGTTGTTAAAAACTGCAGCAGCGAATTCTTTTTTGACGGTTTTGAGTACAAGCTTATGTCTGTAAGCACAAATATGAATATCCTTTCCCAAAACGATACCTTTTTTGTAACCAAGGTTAAAATAAATGCTAAAAACGATGTTTATATAAGGATTTCACAAGATGCTATCAACGTTATATTAGATAAAGTTCTCGGTAAAAATAATCGCCGGTTTGATTTAACTGAAGTTACAGAGTTGGAAGCCCGAATAATTACGGCATTTAATGATTTTCTTTATGAATCTTTAGCCCCTAATTTCACAATAGAGCCGCATAGAAGATATAACGAGATTTTACACTTAACTTATTTTGTAAAAAGTGAAATTTCCGATGCGGCAGCAAAATTTATAATATCCGTTCCGAAAGATATTTTATCACCAAAAGAGCCCGAACCTCAAGCGCCGAGATTTGAGGACAGAGATTTTGCAAACAGCCTTGTTGAAGTCAATCTGTTATTGGGAACAACTACTTTTCCGGTAGCCGATATAAAAAAACTGGATGTCGGAGATATTGTTGTATTCGAAAACAGCAGTTCTTCCGAGATGACGCTGGTTTGCGAGAATATTGTTCAGAAATTTCAAGTTAAACCTAATATAAAAATAATAGAACCGTATGATACAAGCGGAGGAGGCAGTATGGAAGAAAATGCAAATACAAATTTGTGGGATAGTATTCAGGTAGATATGTCTGCCGAATTTGATAAAGTTAAAGTTACGTTAGGCGAACTAAAAAGCATAGAAGAAGGTCTGATAGTAGACCTGTGTTCTGTCTATGATAATAAAGTTTCACTAAAAGTCGGCGGGAAATTTGTGGCATCAGGTGAACTCGTAATTATAAATGACAGATTCGGAGTAAGGATTGAAAAAGTAAATGATTCCGAAAAAGCTCCCGAAGTTCAAACTCCTCAAACCGAAACAGAAGCGCCAAGTGAAAATAGCGAAGAAGATTTCGACTATAGTGATTTTGAAGTGGAAGAGAAGCAAGGATAAATTTGACATCAGAAAAGATTTTATTAATTAAAAGTAAGAGGTCTGTTTTATGGGATATTTAGCAAATTTTATGGTTTATACACTTGCAATGGTCGGTGTAATTGTAATAGCGCTTTTGGTTTTCAAAAGTGCAACTTCTCAAGGAGCGGGTGCTAAATCAAAATATTTAAAAGTAATTGATTCTATGTCGCTTGCGCCGAGAAAAACGCTTTATATAGTATCAACAGGTCGGGAAAAATTTCTTATAGCCGGTGATGCCGATAAAACAGCACTTATTTCAAAGCTTGAAACTTCTGTTTCTAATGATGTTGAAGAATCGTCTTCAAAAGAAACTTTTCAGCAGACAATGCAAAGTCTTACAAAACCAAGCTATACGGATAAATCAATTATAGGAATAAAAACCAGTATGCTTCATCAAAAAAATGAGAAATCTGTTATGCGAAGTTTGATGGATAAAATAAACACGGGAGGATAACCCGTAAAAGAGGATAAAATTATGGACTCAGTTATAAAAGATATGAACCCGGTTTTACAATTACTTACGGTAATGACGCTATTTTCGCTTTTACCGTTTGTATTTTGCTGTATGACCTGTTTTTTAAGATTTACAATTGTATTTTCTTTGCTTAAAACGGCAATGGGGGTTCAAGTTCCTCCGGCAATCGTAACAATCGGACTTTGTATGATTTTGACATTCTATACAATGGGCGGAGTTTTTCAGCAAATGTACGAGAGAGGTTCTATTCCGTATCAAAAAAATCAGAACCTTATTGCAGCAATAGACGAAGGGTCAAAACCTCTAAAAGAATTTATGATGAAACAGACGCGTGAGAATGATTTGGCATTTTTTGTCGAGTTAAAGCACAAAACACCGCCAAAGTCACCCGAAGATATTACTCTTTGGGAAGTAGCGCCAGCTTATATCTTAAGCGAACTCAAAACCGCATTTGAAATCGGATTCGTTGTTTTCGTTCCGTTTATTGTGCTTGACCTCGTTGTTGCAAACATATTGCTTGCTCTCGGTATGTTCATGTTATCTCCGACAATAATCTCACTTCCGTTCAAACTCCTGATATTTATAGCAGTAGACGGCTGGGCGCTGATTGTTCAGGGGTTGGTGCAAAGTTATAATTAGGTTTATAAGTTTAGAGGTTTAGAAGTTGAAGAGAAGTTAAAAATTTATATAGGTACTATGAGCGATAGCGAAAATAAATTCTTATAAACCTATAAACTCCTAAACTTCTAAACCAAATTAAAGGATATCAAATTTGAAAAACATTGAAATTATTGAAAACAGAATTTTTACAATCCGCGGGCAAAAAGTCATGGTTGACAGAGACCTCGCAGAACTTTATGAAGTTCCGACTCATAGATTGAATGAAGCCGTAAAAAGGAATAAGAAAAGATTTCCGGATGACTTTATGTTCAAACTCACCGGGGGTGAACCAAATGAACTTATCACAAATTGTGATAGGTTCCAAACGCTTAAGCATTCACCAACAACCCCGAATGCTTTTACAGAACAGGGAGTGTCAATGTTATCAAGCGTTTTAAATAGTGATAGAGCTATTGCTATAAACATAGAAATTATTCGCACTTTTGTAAGGCTTCGGCAATATGCACTTATACAGAATTCGACATCACGTGAAATTGATGAATTAAGGAAAATGCTTATGCTGCATATAGAAAATACTGATAAGAAATTCTCCGAACATGATGAAACTATAAACCAAATTATAAGGGTCTTGAATAACTTAATAGAAACGCCAAGACAAACAAAACAAATCGGGTTTACGACAAAATAAGAAAGCAGGTTGGGTTTTCAACCCGACAACAACTTAAAGGATAACAAATTATGGAAATGTTAACTGAATATTTATCAAAAGGTTTTATGGTAATGCTTGCAATATCTATGCCTTGCGTACTGGTAGCGGCGGCAATCGGCTTGGTTGTCGGTATTATTCAGGCAGTTACTCAAGTTCAGGAACAGACGATTGCAGCTGCACCGAAGATTTTTGCTGTTTTTCTCGTTATCATTATAGGAGGTATGGGGTTTATTAAACTGCTTACCAATCTGTTTACGGAAGGTGCAGCACTTGCTTTTAATACTGTACCAAAGAATGATTCATTTGTGCTTCCGGCTGATTATTATAAGTATACAACTCCGTTTGAGGGAGAGATGAAAGATTCTTTCAAAGACGCTCCTACAGTTAACGAAATAATGAAAAATCCGGGCAAAGTTCCCTATATAGACAAAGCACAAAAAATAAAATATGATACAGCACCGCGAGCACCAATGCCTAAAGGTAATTTTGTTGAGATCAATAAGATGCTGGGTAGATAAAAACGTAGTTTAGGAGTTTAGAAGTTGAGGGGTTTAGAAGAAGTATAAAATATATAAATAATATGAGCGATAGCGAAAATAAATTCCTATAAACTCCTAAACCACTAAACTAAAAGAGGATTTAAATTTGATAAAAAAAATATTCATACTTTTAATAATTTTATTTACACTTCAAAGCGCAGAGGCATTTGAAGATTGTATTATTACAAATGACGGTAAGCTTACAGATATCAGCATAGAGCACAATGATATTGCAGATGTTTATCCTCTGATTACAATTATGAATGACAGAAATACACTTATTGTTCACCCGCTAAAAGCAGGAAAAACAAGAGTTTGTGTATTAAAAAACAACAAAGAAAAAGTTATGTTTAATATAGAAGTGACGGAAGAAAAAACAATTATTGATGAAGTAAAAGGATTTGATATTCTTACGATAGATGCTCCTCCCGAAGTTTATGAATATGAACTTGACCTGCCGCCCGGATACAGAGGAGGAAAAAGTTGGATCAATTAATAAGTCAAATATCAATTTTATTCCCCGAATTCGCAAAGTGGTTTTCTGCCGGATTTATTGTTTTTGCAAGGCTTTTAGGCTTTATAAGATTTGCTCCCGTGTTTAACAGAAAAGAAATCGCCGGTCTTGTAAAATTGGCATTTGCATTTATTATGACAATAATGCTCACTCCGCTTTTGCATCCGACGGCTCCGCCAAGTGATATATCTCCGCTTTTACTGATAATTCTTAATTTTGCCGTAGGAGCAATTATCGGATATATTGCGCAGCTTCTTATTCTTGCAATAGAAGCCGGCGGAGATATGATAAACACTCAGATGGGTTTGTCTTCTGCCATGGTAATGGATCCTACCACAAACAGCCAGACTTCCATACTGAGCCGTATTGTGACGCTGTTAGGAATTATAATTTTTATTGAATTAGGCGGTTTTTATTGGCTTATAAATGCTCTGGTTCGAAGCTTTGAGATTTTTCCTGTTTATGCGGTCAGTATTCCGCTTGAAAAAATCATAAATCTTGATTACCTGGTTACAACGACTTCAAATGTATTATACATGGGCTTACAAATAGCTGCTCCCGTTCTTTTAGCAACTTTAGGGCAGGATATAATTCTCGGGGTTATATCAAAAACAGCACCGCAGGTAAACGTATTCCAGCTAAGCTTTCTTTTTAAACCGGTATTCGGTGCAGCAATAATGATTTGGATTCTGCCAATGCTTGTGAATGTAATATCCGAATTCTTTTTATCATTTTCACAAATTTATTAAATTAAAAAAGGTTGAATGATAAACATTCAACCTTTTTATTATGTTATTAATTTTATTAATAGTTCATCTGATAGCCTTCAGCAATAACTCTTGCGGTGCATCCCCAACCTGAATTTGCAACTACACCTTGTTCAGGCAGGCAAGCCCACCCACTTGCAGGATTATCCCAAACCGAATCCCTATTATCGCCATCATATACAGATACATCTACCCCGCCACCCGGGTATAGTATACCTCTTTCGCTTATATAAAAAGTGAAAAGGTCTCTACCGATAGCATTCGGGGCACTTTTTCCGTTTACGTCAATAAATACGTCTGCAGCATTTGAATACATGGAACCACCAAGTTCAACAATTTGAGCTTCGGTCAGATTCTGATTTGAGCCATTTGAGAAGGCTCTGAAAAACATAACGGCTCCGTTTTTAAGTTCAATCGGGAATGTATCACCCAAAGTTGTTTCCTCCCCGCTTCCTCCTGTTGATGTCATAACATACGGTCCGCCATTTGTATAATAAGCATTAGAGCGAACTTTTTTAAAACCGTTTAAATTCATATAACGTCCCAATTCGCCGGTAAAACGAGCTAATTGGGCTTCCGTAGAATTTACTCCCAAAGTACTTGCATTTGCGTTTGGCCCTTCTCCGGCAGATTCAATCCCCTTAACAGCTGCCCACATTCTTGTACCGTAAATATTTGAAGCTCCTTCTTGCGCAATTGCATTTGTAAAAGCATTTTCTAAGTTGGAAACTACAACAGACAGCCTGGCAGCATTAGCCTGATTTCTGCTGCTCATAACAAGAGCCGGTGCCGTTAAAGCCGCTACAACGCCTACAATACTGAGGGTAATCAATACTTCTGCCAAAGTAAATCCTGATTTTTTCATATAAAAGCTCTCCTATAATTATATTGTATCTAATGTAACATAATACATATTGTGTTACATTAGGCATAATTCGTATGCCTGAAACCATTATAACATATTTGTTTTAAATTGTGTACTTTTCTTTCTCTTTTTATTCGCAAAAAAAGAGAAAGAAAAGTACCAAAAGAAAGAGAAAATACGCGGCTGTTTTCTATGCCCTGACGGGCATTGGGGTAAAATTGTATTAAGCTTCCACAGCCAGGCCGGTGAACCGGCTCTCTTACGCTCACTATCGCTGCTTACGCAGCACGTTCGCGGCGCTATCTGCGTTATATCTTCACCCTCCCCTTGTGGGAGGGTCGAAATCTTTGATTTCGGGGAGGGGTAAGATTATTATTCGTAGTCTTATACTAAAAACCCGCACTATTCCTTACATTTACCCCTAATGTAACACAATATGTATTATGTTACATTAGGGCACTTTGAGGCAGACCGGTGGGTCAAAATAAACTTGCAGTCTTTAGACTGAATGTCTGCCAACCGGTTTCCTACGTGCGTAGCACCACAATATGTATTATGTTACATTCAATGAAACATAATTAAAGGAGAGCTTTTATATGGAAAAATCAGGATTTACCTTAGCAGAAGTATTGATTACACTTGGCATTATTGGCGTCGTAGCAGCTTTGACAGCACCGGCTCTTGTTATGAGCAGCAGAAATGAGGCTAATGCCGCGAAATTGTCAGTAGTTATGTCAAATCTCGAAAATGCTTTTACTAATATGCTTGTTTCTGAAGGTGTTGACAACCTGTTCCAAACCAGATTATGGCAAAATGCCGGGAATAAGGCTGCCTTTGCCGGCAATTTAGGGAGATATATGCATATTAACGGCTTCAGAGATTTAGCTGGTGAAGCAGGTATTACTACATACTATAGCAATAATAATCAACCTCGCGGTCTTAATGCCAGCGGAGCACGTGATGAAACAAAAGATCTTACGTTTTTTCTTAGTCAAGCAGCCGTCGGTGGAATTGGCGTAAGTCATATAATTGAAACTAAAAACGGCGCAACAATATTTATACATCCAAATGAAAATCAAAATCCAACCCAGGCAGAAAAGGATGCAATCACAAACCAAGGGGGTTCATTATATAATATGGCAGCGGACCTTTATATTGACGTAAATGGTGTTACAAGTCCAAATACTCTTGGCAGAGATATTTTTGCGTTCTATTTAGGAGATAATGGCATTTTATATCCGCTTGGCGGATTAGATGTTTCTATACTAGATGGAGCCGGACAAGATAACCTTTGGAATAGTGCTTCTGCAGGAAACAAGTGTTGCCTGGATGGTAATATTGATTGGGAGTATGGCTGTACTGCAAGAGTTATTGCTGAGGGTTACAAAATGAATTACTAATAATAAAAAGACCGGTTCAATAAAGCCGCTCTTTTATAGTTCAAAATATTCAGCTTTATCCAAAGTTCTCTCGTCTCTGTAATAGCTGTTATAGAGGCGAGCTTTTTTTACAATGTTATACCATTTTGAATATTCGGCCATAAAATTTGATTTATCTTTGTTCATATAATGTATTGTAACTATTCCTTCATATCCTCTTGTTACCCTGAAAAATTCACACTGAGCTTTGACATTTCCGTAATCTTCGGTACATCTTCCGGATATTGCATCATAAGGAGTCAGTCTTAATGTTTTATAAGTTCCGGTCGGGTTGATTTTTTTCATACGCGCAAGGTTATTGTTCATAAAAATATTTATCGGATAAGTTGAGCCGTTATATGAGTGAACAACAACGGTTCTTGTCCAATTATTACTGCTCTGTCCGTTCGGAACATACTGGAGAATTGCTTCATTATTTACTTTTTTATAATACGCTTTAACCCACAATTCTTTATCCGGAAACTTTATAATAATAGTTTCATAAGCAAACACTGCTAATGCTGTCAGGAAAAATATACTAATAAATAAAAGGACTCTTTTCATCAGCAATTACCCCACCCGCATCACAAATTTCCATCAAAAGCCCGGGCGCAAAAATTTCACTCTCAAAATGTCCTATATCAAAAAGAACTGTATCAGCTTCAAGTGCTGTATGGAATTTTAAATCGCCGGTTACAAACGCATCCGTTTTGCCGATAAATTCAGCGCCGGAGCCTGCACAAAACCCGATTGTTTTTATTTGCGTTAAGCCTTTATTATTCACATATCTCAAATTTGGCGATATTTCTAAGAGTTTTTCTCGCAATTCTTCTACACTAATCGGTTCATCAAGTTCCACTATCCGTGCAAAATCATCATTTCTGCTTTTTTTTAAACCTAAAACCTTAATCAGAGTATCTGTAGTTCCGCCTTCCGCTCTATCGAGATTAGTATGAGCGGAATAAATATTTATATCTTTGTATTTAAACGGAATAAAAAACAGCGGATGATGCGAAATTATCATATCACATCCGGATTGTCGCGCCTGTTCAACCACATTGTCGGTAACTGTCAGAGCGAACAAGATTTTGTTTACTTCGCTTCCTTCTAAATTTACCCCCCAGCCGCTTGAATCCCAGCTTTCCTGCGTTTCTAAAGGCGCAAAATCCTCTATTCTTTTGACAATTTCATATTTATTCAAAAATCTCCTCCAAAATACGTTTTGCAATATTTTGTTTGGTATCTTTTTCAATATGTTTTATATACAATTTTTTGTCAAGAATGTAAACATCATTCTCATC